>JAVMKL010000064.1:0-6727 GCA_031732875.1 Candidatus Competibacter sp.
TAAGTTGCAACAGGATTTGGAACACGAATTGAAGCTGCAACTCCGGGCCGACGCCGGCGAGTCGGTAGGGCAGTTGCTGCGCCGGCACGCGCCGCGAGTTATCGGTTCGGGCAAACGCGCCATGCTCTGGTTACACTGGGGCACCTTCGGCCAAGGCGACAATCGGCAGAAGCCGCTGACCTCCAAACAACTGGAAGAGTGGCTGCGGTTTTGCAGCGATTTTCTCAGCCACAACTGCCCCACCGATCTCCGCGTCGTCTGTTACGCCGCCATCGAAACGGCCGGGCAAAACCATCCACGCCTAGCCAAAACTTTACAGGAATGCGGCTGGCAACCCTGGTGCCGTCGGCCCGAATTCCGGCTCAGCGTGTTGCCGCCCCTCGGCAAGGTTGAGGAGTCACACTTGTACGATTTCCTGGTGGACGGTCAATCGCACTGCGATCCCGGCATTCAGGCGGAGGTCGCCCGACGGCTGATCGGTAAAACCGGTGGCGACTTCGAACCGCTGGTCGCCTTGATCGAGGAAGCGGAGCAGGGTGGCTCCTGGTATGCGCTGTTAACCCGTCTCCAACGCGAACAAGGTGCGGCCCTCGCCGCCGCCGATGATGAACCGTTTTAACCCAGGAACCGACCCCATGCCTCCTTTCGAGTTGCTGAATCCCGCCGACCGCAACCCCGCGCGCCGGCAATATCTGGCGGAACGGAACTGGCCCGAAACCCTGGGCAGCCATCGCCAGGCCGCCCGACACTATCAACCGGCCCCCGATCTGGTGGACACCATCAACGTCGCTCTGGCGGTCGGCGCGCCGCTGCTGCTGACCGGCGAACCCGGCACCGGCAAAACCCAGGTCGCCCATTACCTGGCCTGGTACTTCGACGTCGAAAACAACTTCTTCCCCCTCTTCGTGCGCAGCACGACCACCGCCGAGGATTTGCTCTACCGCTTCGACGCGGTGGCCTACCTGCACGCCGCCAACGATCCGGAAAACCAAGGCAAAAAGCTGGACAAGGCCAACTTCATCGATCCCGGCCCGCTGTGGAAGGCCTACGAGGCCGACGGCCCATCGGTCGTGCTGATCGACGAAATCGACAAAGCGCCGCGAGACTTCCCCAACGACCTGTTGAACGTCCTCGACCAGCACCAATTCGCCGTTCCCGAACTCAACCGCACGATCCGCCGCCGGGGTCTGCCGCCGGTGGTCGTGATCACCAGCAACAGCGAACGACGCCTGCCGGAGCCGTTTTTACGGCGCTGCGTTTTCCATCACATCGAATTCACCGAGGACCTGCTGCGGCAGGTGGTCGCCGCGCGTGGCGGCGATTTTCCCAACCTCCCCGATGCGGTGCGGGAGGCCGCGATCCAGCGCTTTCTCGAATTGCGCGGCCGGGATGTCCGCAAAAAACCCGCCACCGCCGAACTGCTGGTCTGGTTGACGGTCTTGGCGGCGCGCGGGGGCGTGACGGCCGAGGAATTGAGGAATTGCCGCCTGAGCGAACTGCCGGCACGGTCGACCCTGGTCAAGGACCGCGACGACGTGGCCCTGTTGCGTTGAACGAGGGCGATTCCTGGAAGTTTTGCTTGTCTACTCATATGATGAGTTAATCATACTCATCTGAGGCAGCCATGGCTTCCGATACCAAACGCGCTAATTTCGATCTGTCACCCGAACAGGACGAGCTGCTGACGAACCTTCGCGGTTTGCTGTCCGCGTCCAGCACCAAGGACGCCGTGCTGCGGGCGGCGCAACTGACGACCTTGTTGATCCGTGAAATACGCCTTGGCAATCGGCTGTTTGTCGGCAAGACCCAAACCGCCGCGATGCGTTTCGTGATTCCCGAACTGGAAGGCCGCGCCGAACCGGAATGGCGATGGCTGGTCGAGCGCCCGCATCCCTGGCGGCGCCAGCTCTGGATCAAGGGACGCAAGCTGCTGGCGTCCAGCGTCTGGCTGGACGCGCTGACCAACGGCCTGGGACCGCGCGAAGCGGCCGAGCATTGGGACTTGCCGCTGGAAGCCTGCGAAGAGGTCTTCGCGTACTGCGAAGCACACCAGAGCCTGATCGAGGCTGAGGCGGACGAAGAACGCCAGCGACTCAAACTGGCCGGTATCGACGTGGACGGCAGGGCGGCGGCGTGAAAATTCTGGTGGATGAGGACTCGCAAGCGCGCCGACAACTGGATGTCCTGCGCGGCGCTGGCCACGATGTGGTTAGCATCGCGGAACTGGACAGAAATGGAAGTCTGGATTCGGAAGTCTTCGCCCTGGCGCAGTCGTCGCGGCGGGTGCTGTTGACCCACAACGTGGCGGACTTTCATGCGCTGGCTTTGGCCCATGCCGACCATTGCGGCGTGATCGCCATCCACCGCGATGGCGATCCGCGCAAGAACATGACGCACCAGGACATCGGGCGGGCGGTATCGAAACTGGAAGCTTCGGGCATGCCGATCCACGGGCAATTTCATGTGCTGAATCATTGGCGGTAAGGACGGACTACTCCCCCCGGCTGATCCACACCTCGGCGCTGGCGGTCTGGCCGGCCTGATCCAGCACGGTGATCCGCGCCAGCCCCTCGCCGTCCGGCGGCCAGAACGCTTCCCGTCGCCAGGGCGCGGCCTCGATCGGCCGGCCGTTCACCAGCCAGCGCAGCGGCTTGACGCCGCCCTTGGCCGACAGCGGCAAGTCGGCCAGCATACCGTCGCGTCCGGGCAATTCCACCGTCGAACCGGCCACCGGAAAGGTGATGCCGAGCGGCGGAACGCCGGCCGTTTCCAGCGCCGACCGGGTGCGGAAATAGCGTAGCCGTTCCGGTAATTGGTCGCGACTGACCTGTAATACCCCGGCGGGCGGTGAGGAGGCAGGCCGGGCCGCTGGTTCCGGCAACAGGTCGAATATCCGGAACAACAGCGGCGCGGCGGTGTTGCGTCCGTAATGGCCGGGACTGGGCGACCCGTCCGGTCGTCCCACCCAGACGCCTACGGTGCGATCGGCGTCGAAACCCAGCGCCCAGGCGTCGCGGAACCCGTAGGACGTCCCGGTCTTGTAGGCGATGGGGCGCGGCGTGGCCACGCTGCCCGGGGTCAGGACGTTCTGTGGAGTCGGAGCGGTGCGCAGGATGTCGGTCAGATACCAGCAGGCGGTTTCCGTCAGCAGTCGCGGGTCGGGTCCGTCCGGATCGGCGGGGCCGAAGCGCAACGGGGCGATCGAGCCGCCGTCGGCGATGCCGGCATACAAAGTCACCAGTTCTTCCAAGGTCATGCCCACCCCGCCCAGCACCAGCGGCAACCCCGGCTGGGGATGGGCCGCGCTCCAGTGCAGGGGCAGGCCGACTTCGCGCAGCCGCGCCGCCACCCGCGCTGGCCCGACCTGCTCCAGCACCGCCACCGCCGGGATGTTCAACGACTGCTGCAAGGCTTCGCGCACCGTCAACTGTCCGGCGTAGGTGTTGCGGAAATTGGTGGGACTGTAGCCGCCGAACCGGGTCGGCACATCCTCGATCAGGGTTTCGGGATGGATCAGCAGGTCGTCGAAGCCCAGCCCGTAGACCAGCGGCTTCAGCGTGGAGCCGGGCGAGCGCACCGCCCGGACCATGTCCACCTGGCCGGCGCGGCGCGGGTCGGCGAAATCGCTGGCGCCGACGTAGGCCAGCACCCGCCGGTCGTGGTTCGCCACCACCAGGATCGCCAGGCTGCCGCCGGGCTCCAGCACGCTCTGCTGTTGGCGGGCCAGACTTTCCAGGGTTTGTTGCAAGCCCCGTTCGACGAAAGTGCGGTGCAGGGTCGCGTCCGGCCGGGCCGCCCGCAACCGGCCGGCGAGGTGCGGGGCCAGGAAGGGCAGGGGGCGGCGCCCGGCCGGCAACGGTTCCTGCCGGGCTTCCTCCACCTGCCGCGGGGTCAGCACGCCGAGCTGCCCCATGCGTGCCAGCACCTTGTCGCGCGCCGCCCGCGCCCGTTCGGGAAAGCGGTCCGGGCGCAACCGGGACGGCGCCTGCGGCAGCACCACCAGCAGGGCCGCTTCCGCCGCCGTCAGGCGGGACGGTTCCTTGCCGAACCAGGCCAGCGCGGCGGCGCGCACGCCTTCCAGGTTGCCGCCGTAGGGCGCCAGGGTCAGGTAAATGCTCAGAATCTCATCCTTGGCGTGATGCCGTTCCAGTTGCAGGGCGCGCAGCATTTCCCCCAGCTTGCCCGCCAGATCGCGCGGGTGCGGTTCCAGCAGCCGGGCCGCCTGCATGGTCAGGGTCGATGCGCCCGACACCACTCGTCCATGGCTCAACCACTGTCCCAGCGCTCGCCCCACCGCCAGGGCATCCACGCCGGGATGCGTTTCGAAGCGCCGGTCCTCGTAGGCCAGCAGCATCCGCAGATAGAGCGGATCGACATCCGCCGGCCGGGCCGGCAGTCGCCAAACGCCATCCTCCACGGTGAAGCCGCGCAGGATGCGGTCCTGCCCGTCCAGCACCAGCGCCGACACCCGGCGGGCGCGGTCCAGCGGCAACGGCGACAGGTGATCCAGAACCCGTGGCACCGCGACCGACAGGGCGATGATGACCAGTCCGACACCGATCGGCCGGCGGCGGGAAGCAGGTGGACGGTTCAAGGGGGTTTCGGCGTCGACATGTTGGAATGGGGGCTCAGCAACCCAGCCGCTCCAGCAGACCGTTCAGGGCCGGACCGCAGGGTCGGCTCACCTTCAGCGCCAACGCGCCATCGGCGCGGGTACGGCCGAGGTTGACGGCGGCGATGGGCTGGCCGCGCGCGGCCGCCTGCATGCAGAAGCGGTAGCCGGAAAATACCATCAGCGACGAGCCGATCACCAGCAAGGCATCGGCTTCGGCCAGCCGCTGGCCGGCCCGCTCGACCCGGGGTTTCGGCACCGTTTCGCCGAAGAAGACCACCGCCGGTTTCAGCATCCCTCCACAGCGCGGGCAGTCCGGCACCCGAAATCCGCTGAAATCGGCCGTCTCCAACTCGGCGTCGCCATCCGGTCCGACCGTCGCCGCCAGCGTCGTGAAAGCCGGATTGTTTTCCGCCAGCATTCGCTGGAATGCCTCGCGCGGGCCGCGATGGCGGCAGTTCAGGCAGTCCACGGCATCGAGCCGGCCATGCAGGTCGATCACCCGCCGGCTGCCGGCTTGCTGATGCAGACCGTCCACGTTCTGGGTTACCATCTGATGCACGAAGCCGGCGGCTTCCAGCCGGGCCAGCGCGCCGTGGGTCGCGTTGGGCCGGGCGCGGGCGAACGCCGGCCAGCCGAGCAGGCTGCGCGCCCAGTAGCGCCGGCGGGTCCGCTCGCAGGCGACGAACTCCTGATAGCGCACCGGCTGCTGGCGTTTCCAGTCGCCGTTGCCGTCCCGATAATCGGGAATGCCGGAATCGGTGCTGCACCCGGCGCCGGTCAGCACGAACAGGCGCGGATACCGTTCGACGAAGCGGGCCAGGGCGGTCAGGGAGTCGGAGATGGATGGTGAATCGGCGATGCAGGACATGATCCGTTGGCGACGCGAGGCGGAATCGGATTTGGCGATGATAGCAAGCCGCTCCGGTGAGAGTCGGTCGATTCGCTCGATCGGCTCGCGCTAGCTGCCGGAGTTTGGCGTCGCCAGCGGAATGACGTAGAACAGGATGGCAAAGAAATGGAGGATGCTGCCGGCCAGCACGAAGCCGTGCCAGATGGCGTGGTGATAGGGCAGGCGCTTCCAGACATAGAATGCGACGCCGAGCGTGTACGCAAGTCCTCCCAGCAGCAGAAGCAGCAATCCACCCGGCGCGATGCCGTCCAGCATCGGCTCGATGGCCACCACAACCGCCCAGCCCATGCCGACGTAAAGTCCCACCGACAGGAGCGTCGAGCGACGCCCGCGCGCGATGCGCAGCGCGATGCCGATCAGTGCCAGTCCCCAGATGATCCCGAACAGCGACCAGCCCCAGGGCCCGCGCAGGTTCACCAGCAGAAACGGCGTGTAGGTACCGGCGATCAGAATGAAAATCGCGGAATGGTCGAGCGTCCGCAGCACGGCCTTGGCGCGTGGGTGAGGGATGCTGTGATAAAGGGTCGAGGTCGTGTAGAGCAGAATCATGGCCGCGCCGAAGATGCTGCATCCCACGATGTGCCAGGCATCGCCGCGCAGGCTGGCGAAGGCGGTCAACACCCCCAGACCGGCGATGCCCAGCACGATCCCCACGCCATGAGTCACGCTGTTGGCGATTTCCTCGCCCAGCGTGTAGCGCGGTGGGTGTTGTTCGGTCGTCATCGGTAGCTTCCTCCAGGGCGGTTCCCGCACCATCCGTTCAGACAGTGCGGGAACCGCCCTGGTTTCGGCTTGTACGTGTTGGTTGTTCGTGGCCGGCGGCTCCCCGGATCGGAGCGCGGCCTACGTAGCCAGTTGCCCCCGCATTTCCGCCGCGTACTGATCGGCGTTGAGGCCGACCACCAGGTGCAGGGTGCGGTTGGCCAGCCGCATCACGCCCGCCACGCCGGCCGCTTGCAGCGCGGCTTCGTTCACCACGCCGTCGTTGCCGACCACCAGCCGCAACCGGGTTTCGGCGCAGGCATCCACCCGCTGGATGTTGCCGGTCCCCCCCAGGGCGGCGATGATATCCCGCGCCTTGCCGGCGGCCGCCGGGTCGCGCAGCCTGGAGATGATGCCGGCGGGGATCGGCGCCGTCACCGGCGAGGGTTCCTCCACGGCGTCCGCTTCCGGTCCGGCGGTCTTCAGATATTCCTCCATGT
>JAVMKL010000065.1:0-6705 GCA_031732875.1 Candidatus Competibacter sp.
ATGAGGATTTGGAACGAATCTGCCAGGAGGTGCGGGGGTATTCCGAAAGGGGCGTGGATCAATTCCAGCAGGAATATCGAATCGTCGCCAAGGACGGCACCGTGCGCTGGATTGATGACCGGGTCGTCGTCGAACGCAACGCGGAGGGGGAAGTCACGCATTACCAGGGCATCGTCATCGACATCACCGAGCGCAAGCGAGTGGAAGAAGCGTTGCGACAATCCCGGAATCTTCTGCAAACCGTCCTCGATACCATTCCCGCGCGTGTATTCTGGAAAGATCGTCATTCGAGATATTTGGGCTGTAATCGACCCTTCGCGCTCGATACTGGCGTCGATTCGCCCGACGAGATGGTGGGTCGAGACGATTACCAGATGGGTTGGTGGGAACAGGCCGACCTTTATCGAAGCGACGATAAGCAAGTTTTGGAATCCGGCAAATCAAAGCTTGACTACGAAGAGCCCCAGGCGACGCCCGACGGTCGCCATATTTGGCTGCGAACCTCCAAGGTCCCGCTTCGGGATGCGGATGGCGTCATCTTCGGCATTCTGGGTACATACCAGGACATTACCGCGCACAAACAGGCGGAAGAAGCCATCCGGCGCACCAACCGGCAGCTTCGGATGCTCAGCGACTGCAACCAGGCGTTGATTCGCACCACCGATGAAATGGAATTACTGACCACGATTTGTACAATCGTCGTGCAGGAGGGCGGTTACCGCATGGCTTGGGTGGGTTACGCGGAACAGGATGCGTCCAAAACGATACGGCCGATAGCGCACGCCGGATTCGAGGATGGCTATCTGCAATACCTGAATATCACTTGGGTGGACGACGAACGCGGTCTTGGTCCTATGGGCACCGCCATTCGCACCGGACGCCCCAGCCTCGTCCAGAACATCGCCAGCGACTCGCGGTTCGCGCCTTGGCGCGCGGAAGCGGCAAAGCGCGACTATGCGGCCGCGTGCGCCCTGCCTTTGACGGCCAGCGACCAGATCTTCGGGGCCTTGGGCATTTACTCGTCGCTGCCGGATGCGTTCGGTGCTGAAGAAATCGACTTGTTGAGCGAACTGGCCAACGATCTGGCGTTCGGCATCGCCGTGCTGCGCGCCCGGCTCGAGCGCGAACGGGCTGATGCGGCACTCAAGGAAAGTGAATTTTTCCTCAGAAGGTCCCAAGAGGTGGGAGACCTGGGTTCCTACTATTTCGACGCCCGGACGGGCACCTGGGTCAGCTCCGAGAAGCTGGACCAGATATTCGGCGTCGATGACGCCTTCCCGAAAACCACGAGCGGCTGGATCGAACTGGTTCATCCGGACCACAAGGAAGAAATGCGCCAACACTTGACCGATCACGTCCTGACCCAGCACAACAAATTCGACAAGGAATACCGCATCGTCCGACGCGACGACGGCCACGAGCGCTGGGTCCATAGCCTGGGCGAACTCGAATTCGACGAAAGCGGCGTCCCGATCAGGATGATCGGCACAATCCAGGACATCACCCAGAGGAAGCGGGCCGAGGAGGCCTTGCGGGCCAGCGAGGCCCTGCTTGCCAAGACGACAGCGGACGCGCCGGCCATGATCTACCAGTTCCTGCTGCGTCCGGATGGTACAAGCTGCTTCCCTTACGCCAGCGCCTGGTGTTGGGACATGTTCGGCGTGCTGCCGGAGGTGCTGCGGGAGAGTGCCGCGCCCCTGGTCGACCTGATTCTTCCCGAAGACCGGCCCGGCTTCGAGGAATCGGTGGCCCGCTCGGCGCGGACCCTCGAGCCCTGGCGCCATGAATACCGCTTGCGCTCCGCGCGCGGGGACATCGTCTGGCACCAGGGCATCTCCAGGCCCGAGCGACAGGCCGACGGCAGCATCCTCTGGAGCGGTATCTTCTTCGACACCACCGAGCGCAAGCGGACTGAGGAGGAACTGCAACGATACCGGGAACACCTGGAGGAGCTGGTCGCCGAGCGTACCGCCGAGCTGCGCCAGGCCATGACCCAACTGGTGCAGGCCGAGAAGCTGGCGGCGCTGGGCCATCTGGTCGCCGGGGTCGCGCACGAACTCAACACCCCGCTGGGCAACGCGCGCACCGTCGCCGGTGCCTTGGGCGAGCACCTGGGCGAGTTCGCCGCCGCCGTCGAGTCTGGCGTTCTGCGCCGTTCCCAGGTGGATGCCTTCCTCAAGCGCGGTTGGGAAGCGGTCGACCTGCTCGAACGCAACACCGCTCGCGCCGCCGACCTGATCGGCCACTTCAAGCAGGTGACGGTGGACCAGAGCAGCGCCCGCCGCCGCCGTTTCGACCTGCGCCAGACCGTCGAAGAGCTGCTCGCCACCCTGCGACCCCAGTTCAAGCACACCGCCCACCGCATCGAGCTGGATATTCCAGCCGGCCTGGAGTTGGACAGCTACCCTGGCCCCCTGGAGCAGGTCGTCACCAACTTGGTCACCAACTCCCTGATCCACGGTTTCGCCGGGATCGAGGCCGGGCTGATCCGCATCGGTGCCGTGCTGCTCGGGTCCGACCGCGTCCAGCTCGACTACGCCGACGACGGGATCGGTATCCCGGAAACGATACTGAAACGAATCTTCGAGCCATTTTTCACCACCCGGCTGGGCCAGGGCGGCAGCGGGCTGGGGCTGTACATCGTCTATAATCTGGTCACCGGGGTTTTGGGTGGAACCGTTCGGGTTTGCGGTAAACCCGGCCACGGCACGGTTTTCACTTTCGTTTTGCCTCGAACTGCTCCGATTCGCTAGCCCGACGCAGTATTGCTTTCCTCCGACGAAGTTCGCCTCCCGACCTTTTGAAAAAGGACGAGCGTTAAAGAGGTAATGCCCTCCATCGGACAACGGTGTCTTTCCCGCCAATCCCAACGATATTGCGGGCAAACAGAAATGGAGGCTTTCGGGTATCGAAGGACTGCGATGATGCGTGTTCGAGCCAGGAGATTTCCATGACCGACACGATGATGGCGTTACGCAAATTCGTTGCACCGGAATTCGTTTTTGGCACCGGAAGCCGCAAACTCGTGGCCCGCTACGCCAAACTCTATGGTGCGCACCGGGCGCTGCTGGTCACCGATCCCGGCCTGATCGCGGCTGGCTGGGCCGGAGAGGTGGAAGCGGTCCTCGCCGAGGAGGACATTCGATGCACGCGTTTTGCCGAAATCTCTCCCAATCCGCGGGACCACGAAGTCATGAAGGGTGCCGCGATTTTCCTCGAAAATCGCTGCGACATCATCGTCTGCGTCGGCGGCGGCAGCGTCATGGACTGCGGTAAAGGGATCGGCGTGGTCACCGCCAGCGGCCGGCATATTTTGGATTTCGAAGGAATAGATCAGATCGTCAAACCGGCACCCCCCTTGATCTGCGTTCCAACCACCGCTGGAACATCCGCCGATGTCTCTCAGTTCGCGATCATCACCGACACCGAGGAGCGGGCGAAAATTGCCATCATCAGCAAGGCCGTAGTGCCAGACATTTCGTTGATCGACCCGGAAACGCTAGTCACCAAGAACGCCTATCTGACAGCATGTACCGGTATTGATGTACTGGTCCACGCCGTCGAAGCTTTCGTGTCGGTCGCCCATTCCCCCGTCACCGACCTGCATGCTTTGGAGGCCGTCCGCCTCATCCACGAGAATCTCCATGCATCGATCACTCGACCCCACGATATCGAACTGCGGCAGCGTGTGATGTTGGCCAGTCTTCATGCTGGCCTCGCCTTTTCCAATGCCAGCTTGGGCGCGGTACACGCCATGGCCCACAGTCTCGGCGGCTATAAGGATCTGCCGCATGGAGAATGCAACGCTTTACTGCTTGATCGGGTCATGGCGTTCAACTTCGACACCGAACCCGAACGCTTTACCAAGATTGGGGAAGTTATGGGCATCGATTTGCGCGGCATGACCTTGAAAACGCGGCGCCGAAAGATTCTCGATGTCGTTGCCGAATTCCGGTGCACGGCGGGCGTGATCGGCACCCTCGGCGATCGTCGGATCAGAACCGATGATGTGATAGAGCTAGCGCGCAAGGCGGTGGTCGATCCCTGCATGGTCACCAATCCGCGTCGGGCCAAGGCAGCAGACATTCAGGCCGTTTATGAAGAGGCGCTCTGAACTGCCCGAAGACTGGGATGCGTTGCGCGAGAAAATTATTGGTCTCGGCGAGCGTTCGGTCCGCAAAAGCTACTACCCGGAACTTCAGCAGCAATACGCGGAGCTAAAACGGTTCCGCCAACTCCTCGACCAGAGCAGCGAACTCATCCTCGTCTTCGATGTGGCCAGCTTGCGGGTGGTGGACGCCAATACTACGGCGCGCCAAACCCTGAAGCACCTTGGGGAAAGCCTGCAAAGGGTTCATCTTTCGGAACTCCATCCCACTTTTGGCGAAATGGCGCTGGAAGCGATCGCAAGACCGGGGCAGTCAATTTTGGTGCAGGCCAAATACGGGTGCGCGGATGGAGCGGTGCATACCCTGGACGGCTGGATCAAGGTGGTCACGGTGGACGATCAGCAAACCGGAATGCTGATCGTCCGGGATATCTCCGTCCGTATACAGGCGGAGCAGGCTTTGCGGGAAAGCGAGGCCAAGTACCGTCGCCTTCACGAGTCCATGCGGGACGCCTTCGTCAGCGTCGATATGACTGGCGTTCTTCTGGAATTCAACTCTGCCTATCAAGCGATGCTCGGCTACTCGGAAGAAGAACTGCGCCAATTGACTTATCAGGACCTCACTCCCGAGAAATGGCATGCCTTCGAAGCCAAAATCGTGGAAAAACAAGTGCTGGAGCGAGGATATTCGGACGTTTACGAGAAGGAATATCGCCGGAAAGATGGAAGCATTTTTCCGGTTGAACTACGCACGATTTTGCTACGCGATGCGGCTAACCAGCCGACCGGCATGTGGGCTATCGTGCGCGACATCACCGACCGCAAACGAGCAGAAGCCGCGCTGCGGGAGAGTGAGGAGCGTTTCACCAAGGCTTTCCATCTTAGCCCGGCGCCGATGGCCATTACCGAAATCGACACCGGCCGCTTCCTCGACACCAACGCGCAAGTGCAGCGCATGTTGGGCTATACCCGCGAGGAGATGGTCGGCCACACCTCCACGGAACTCGGCGTCTGGGTCGATCCGGGCACGCGCGAACGGATGATCGCACAGCTCCGCACGGATGGGGTTTTTCGGGAAATGCCGACGCGCTTTCGAACCAAGACGGGCGACGTTCGAGAAGTGCTCTGGTCGGTGGAAATCATCCACCTGGGCGAGCGGAATGTTTTGTTGTCTCTTATATTCGATATTACCGAGCGCGCGCGCGCCGAAGAGGCGTTGCGCGAGAGCGAAGCGCGCGTCCGGGCGAAACTGGACAGCCTTTTATCCCCCGAAGGCGACATCGGCACGCTGGAATTGGCCGATATTCTCGACGTGCCGGCCCTCCAGGCCACGATGGACGAATTCTTCAAGCTCACGCGGATCGGCGTGGGGATCATCGATCTGCGGGGGCGGGTGCTGGTCAGCACTGGCTGGCAGGATATCTGCGTAAAATTTCACCGGGTCCATCCGATCACCTGCCAGAACTGCCTCGAAAGCGACATGGAGTTGTCGCGCGGCGTAGAACCGGGCACGTTCAAACTCTACCGCTGTAAGAACCAGATGTACGACATCGCCACGCCCATCGTGGTGGGCGGACGGCACTTGGGCAACCTGTTTCTGGGGCAGTTCTTCTTCGACGACGAACCGCCGGATCGCGAACTCTTCCGCGCCCAGGCCCGACGATACGGCTTCGACGAACAAGAGTATCTCGCCGCGCTGGACCGGACGCCGCGCTGGAGTCGGGACCAGGTCGGCACGGTCATGGCGTTCTACGCTCGATTCGCCTACCTGTTCTCGACTCTGAGCTACGGCAACATCAAGCTGGCGCGGAGCGTGGCGGAGCGGGACACGCTGCTCGACTCGTTGAAAGCGAGCGAAGCGCGGTTGCAGGAGACCGGGGAATTTTTGAGCACGCTGCTCGACGCCATCCCCATACCGGTTTTCTACAAGGACGCGGCAGGTCGTTATCTCGGCTTCAACGAAGCCTTTACGGTGTTCTATGGCAAGAAGCACCAGGAACTGGTTGGCAAAACCGTATTCGATCTTGCCCCCCGAGAACTGGCCGAAATCTATCACGCGAAAGATCTCGAAATCCTCCAACACCCGGTTCCGCAGGTTTACGAATCGCGCGTGATCGACGCTCAAGGTGCCGCTCATGACGTGGTTTTCCACAAGGCCACGTTCGCCGATTCCAACCACTGCGTTCGCGGATTGATCGGCGTGATTCTCGACATCACCGAGCGCAAGCGGGCGGAAGCGGAATTGCAGCGGCACCGGGAGCACCTGGAGGAACTGGTCGCCGAACGCACCGCCGATCTGCGCCAAGCGATGGACCAACTGGTGCAGTCCGAAAAATTGGCGGCGCTGGGTAGCCTGGTCGCTGGCGTCGCCCACGAACTCAACACCCCGCTAGGCAACGCTCGGGTGATCGCTGGTACCTTGGGCGAGCATCTGCGCGAGTTCGCCGCCGCCGTCGAGTCCGGCGCCCTGCGTCGCTCCCAAGTGGAAAGGTTTTTGAACCGGGGCCGGGAAGCGGTGGACCTGCTGGAGCGCAACGCCGCTCGCGCCGCCGACCTGATCGGCCACTTCAAGCAGGTCGCCGTCGACCAGACCAGCG
>JAVMKL010000066.1:0-2329 GCA_031732875.1 Candidatus Competibacter sp.
CCTCCTCGACCAGCGAGTAGGTGACCTGCTGGAAATCACCCATGCCATAGATAATGTTGAGATTGCGATTGAGCTTCTCGGGATCGAGCGGTTCGCCCGGCTTGACGTTCAGTTGCTTTTCGATGACCTGGTCGGACAAGCGGGTATTGTTCTTAATCCGGATGAAATCGATGACCGGTTTGGGGTTTTCGGGCAGATCGGGCCGCACGGCCAGATGCGCTTGATAGGCGGCCGGGGATAACGACAGCCGGCTCAACTCGCCCCGCTTGTCCTGAGCCGCGGCATAGCCGATGGTGACCGCTTCCTGGGAGCGGTCGAAGGCAATACTGGAAATATCCCCCAGATCCGGTGCGATCAGGATGTCCCGGCGCCCCAGGGTTTTGATCTGTTGCTGAGCGTTGCGCACGGTCAGGATGGTAGTGAGTTGCCCGGTGATGGAGAGCACCGAGGTCAGCTCGCTGGCGGGAGCCAGCGGCGAGCCCACGTCCACGGCGATGATGACGTCCGGGCGGCAGAGTTCCCGCACCACATCCACGGGGATATTGTCCGACACGCCACCGTCCACCAGTAGCTTGCCGTCCAGTTTGACCGGTACCAGGGCGCTGGGAATGGACATGCTGGCGCGCATCGCCATGGCCAGTTCGCCGGATTTCAGCACCACCGGCGTGCCGGTGGCCAGGTCGGTCGCCACGGCCCGATAGGGTACCTTCAGCTTATCGAAGTCGCGGATCTCTGCGGCCGGGAGTGACAAATCCTGCAACAGCAGGAGCAGGTTCTGCCCTTGCAACAATCCTTGGGGAAGCTGCACGCGACCGTCCTTGATGCCAACTCCGTTGTTGGTCAGCAGAACGCGCTGTTCCTGCTTGGTGCGGAAGGGTAAATCGGCGCGCGGTGGCCCATCGGTGAATGCTTGGGGCCAGTCGATGCGTGCCACCGTCTCGGTCATTTGCTCGGGGGTCATTCCGGACGCATACAATCCCCCGATGATCGATCCCATGCTGGTGCCGGCGATGCAGTCGACCGGAACGCGCAACTCCTGCAGCATCTTCAGTACGCCGACATGGGCGATGCCGCGGGCGCCGCCACCGCCCAGCACCAGGCCGATGCGAGGCCGTTCCTGGGCGGCTTCCGCAGTGGGGATGGCGGATGGATGCGGAACGATTCCCATCAACAGCAGGATGATCGTCAGGTAGGGCGGAGGGAGGAGTGATCGTTGAGCGCTCATGGGGAATAATCGCGGTAGATTAGGGTATGGCATTCAGCAAAATTTCAGAGAGTGTATGCCAGATTTTTCAAAGTAACGTTAAGGCGAGAAGAGGGGAGTCAGATCATGCGTCATAAATCATTGCTGGTTTTGCCTCTGGTGTTGGTAGCTTGGACCGCACCCGGTTCGGCGCAGTCGGAAGGGGATCAGAAAGCGCTGGCCGAGATCAAGGAAGTTTTCGCCAGGCTCGATCGGGCGATCAACGAACATAATCTGGCCGGGGTCATGACGGCTTACGCACCGGGCGACAATATTGTTCTGCTGGGAACCGGCGAGGGCGAGCGTTGGGTAGGCGGACAGGAAATCCAGACCGCGTATGCGGAGTTCTTCAAGTACTTCGATCCGGGAACCCAGGAAACACGCTGCACGTGGGCGATGCAGGATATCAAGGGCAACTTCTCTTGGATGGCGAGCATGTGCCGGGTCACGGATTTTCTAAAGAATCGGAAAAGGGAATATGGGATCAACGTCACCGCCGTGCTGGAGAAACTGGATGGCAAGTGGTACTTCCGTGTCGTGCACGTGTCCACCAGCGATTCCAGCGAAGAGTGTCCGGATGAGGAAAACTGAACGGATTCCGGGCGCAAATCGATATTTTTTCGAAATATGGTCGTTCCGGTTACCGGAAGCCATAGCGATGCCGATGAGGTGGGGATTGTCATGAGCGATCAAGAACGCGATACGTTATCCGGTGACGCTGGGGCCATGGAGTTGGAACAGCGCGATCGCCGGAATTTTCTGGTCAGTCTGGGCAAGTGGTCTAAAGCTTTGATCGGCAGCGTGCTCTTGGGTGGCCTGTTGGCACCCGAACGCGATGCCAGGGCATGGGGCTGGTACAACGGTGGTGGAAGCCATGGAAGCTGGGTGAATTTCCGAGGCTGGCCGTGGGGCTGGCGCTACCGGCCGGGTTGGTACAATGGGCCGGGTTGGTACAATGGGCCGGGCTGGTATAACCGCGGCTGGTACAATCGGCCCTGGTACAATGGTGGACCGGGTTGGTACGCCCCGAAACCTGTCCCGAAATCAGGTTGGTATAATGGGGGACCTTCCTCTTCGCCCATGGAA
>JAVMKL010000066.1:2429-22997 GCA_031732875.1 Candidatus Competibacter sp.
AGGCCCGTGCCCATGGAAAGGCCCGTGCCCATGGAAAGGCCCGTGCCCATGGAAAGGCCCGTGCCCATGGAAAAATGACTTGCGCCAATACACCGGCGGGGGCAGCAATTGGGCGAGCCGCTGATCTGGTGCCGATAAAACGCGGAGATCCTCCCGACGGATTTCTTCGCGTTTTTCTGTGGCCTTGATTTTCTGCACGGTAATACCATTTCCGCATGGGTTTTGATCTTGATCTAAGGTTATTTTGTTTTATATTCAAATATTTATTATCAATAGGTGGACTCTCGCACTATCGGGATTTGGTATAACCATTCGGCTTGGGCGGATCGCCCGGGAAAGTGATGACCTTGATGAACGAACTCCTCTACAACATTCCCCCTCACCTCCTATCGGTTTATCGGCATGGACGGTTGATCGTCCGTACCCACGAGCCGACGATACTCCCTGCCGCTCTGGGGGAGGGAGACCCCGCGCGCGTGGCCGCCGTACAGGTCCTGTCTCTTGATACCGATACGGAGGCGCTGAACGCCTGGGCATCGGGGCTGCCGGTCGAACTGGTCATGGGCGATGCCGCCGAATTTCCGCTGCTGTATCGCCATACCAACCTGCTCGACAACCATCCGGCGCGGGTGGTCGTCCCCGTGCAACCGGGTTTTGCGAAAGCGGTCAAGGTGGCGGTTTCGCTGGATTTCGCGGTGCGGCTGGAAGTCGGGCAGCCCGAGCCGGCGCTGATCGAGGAATTGTCGGCGGTGCTGGAGTTCTATCTGCGCCAGCCGACGGTCGCCCAGCCGATCGAGTATTTTCACGGTTCGCTGCTGGGGTTTTATCACGACGAACCGGTCCCACTCTGGGTAGTTCTGGATGAGTATCCCGACGGCCTCCGTTATGTCGCCGACGATGGCGTGGAGTCGCTGTCCGGGCGATTGGCAGGCGTCGAGGTTGCGCTGGCGCCCGACGCCGGTCTGGAGATTTGGATCGAGCAGGTGCTGGCGACCGCCGAGGAATGCCGCAACTGCGAGTTTTTCAAGCATTGCGGCGGCTATTTCAAATGGCCGCGCCGGGATTACGACTGCGCTGGGGTGAAACAAGTGTTCGGCGTGCTGCGCGATGCGGCCGCCGAACTGCGCCGCGATCTCGATGCGGGACCGCCTTGATGGGCCTTCTCCCGCTGGCGTTTTCCCGGCGGGAGAAGGTTTTCGGCGACTTGGCGGTCGCCCGATCTAGTCGTTGCGATACTACTTTTGTTGCTGGTTCCGCCCGTAGATGTTGCCGACGACGGCGCCGGCTGCGCCGCCGATTGCAGCACCGGCCCCGGCACTGCCGCCGGTCAAACCACCGATGGCCGCGCCCCCCAGCGCGCCGATGGCCGCGCCGCTCAGCGTGCTCTGCTGCGTGGGTGTCATATTGGTGCAGCCGACGCTGAAGGCGATGACTGGAATCGCAATCAAATAACCAATCTTTTTCATGGTGTGTCCTCCTTACTTTGCCTTAGCTGGGCCCGTTTTGGGCGCGACCATTTGGAACCAGATCACTTCGATGATCGGCTGCTGCTGCTTGTCGGGATTGGCCTTGTAGTAGGCATCCACGTTTTCCACGATCTGCGGCACGGTCATGCCGTCCAGGGCCTTGATCAGCTTGGGGACGGTGGTGCGGTGCTTGGGGTTGGGACCGGTCAACTGGTATTCGATCATCGCCATGTTCAGGATGCCAAGCACATAAGCCCGCCTTTCGGTTTCGGTGGCGTCCGACCAGCGCTCGCCGGTGGGAATCAACCATTCCTTTTTAACCGCTTGTTGCGCCAGTTGGGATTCAGCGGACTTGGCGGCGGGCGGCGCGGGGTCGGCGGCCTGAGCCGTGGACCAACAGGTCAAGCCAGCAGCCAGACTCAGAGATAACAGCGTTGTCGTAAGGCAATGTTTTGTCAGCATGAAGATCCTCCTTGGGAGGTTGGGTTCAGGAAAAACCTCTTTCACGGAAAGAGGGTAGGGCACGGCGCAAGTCACGCAAACGATTCGCCTCAACTTTCGGGCTGGGAAGTTTTCTGTTCCTGCCAGCGGTTATAAATCCAGAGCCCGACCAGATAGACGGTGACAACTCCGAAGCCCATCCACATCAGCAGGGGCGCGGTGTTGGACAAGGCCACGTTGGCGATCCCGCCCATGATGATGAAGATGGCGACCACGCACAGTCGCCAGTCGTAGTAGATGCCGGCCAGAAAAGTGCACAGGGCGATGGTGTAGGTCCTCATGAAGCTGCCCTGCCGGTCGTCGATCAGGTCGACGATGTTGTTATGACCGGCGGAAACCATGTAGAGCAGATACGCCAGCGCAAACGCCGCGCCCCAGTGCAGAACCTGATGCCAGACCAGGCTCAGCCGGGATTTTAGGGTAGGTTCGACGTTGTTCCACTGGGTGAGGATGCAGATCAGACCAAAGATGAGGATCAGCCAATGCCAGTACCAACGGCTGGCGTCCAGATCGTAGGTGGTGTAGGCGGCGCCGATCCAGGCCAGTACGATCATGAGATAGAAACCAATATCTCTGGGACGAAACAGCCGCCGCCACAGGCTGGATTTTACGGGAGCCGGTTCGGTTGGGGTCAGTTCGAGTTCGGGCATAACGGTTTCCTTGCCTGATTTCGGTGTTTTTGGGCGGGTCTAAGGGCACATATTAGCGCATACCTGTTCGATGAAGCGCGCGGCGGCGGCCAATACCGCTTCGCACGCCTGTTGGTGGGGAACGTGCCCGCAACCAGGCAGCCACAGGATTTCAGCGGGTCTGGACATCCCGGCGGCGATGGCATCCACCTGAGCGCGGGTACCGTATTCGTCGTCCGCGCCCTGGATGATCAACGCCGGACAGGTGACTCCGGGTAACGCTGCTTCCATGTTCCAGTCGCGGCGGCTGGCGCGCAGCCAGGTATCGCCCCAGCCCCGGAACATAGTCTCGGTGTTGGCGCCATGGTAGCGGCGCAGTCCATCCCGCAACGGCCCCTGTTCGTAGGCGGCGCATGCGAGGCGAATTCCGGCGAGACAGACATCCTCGATGAGCACGTGCGCTGCCTCGCAGATCACGGCGCGGGTTCGCTCGGGGTGGGCGGCGGCGAACAGCAGGGCGATGGAGCCGCCGTCGCTGTGGCCGAACAGGATCGGCGGATCGGCGATGCCGCAGGCGTCCAGCACCTCGGGCAGGCTGTCGTGCGCCTCCCGCTCCAGATAATCGTCGGGGCGCGGTCCGGTCAGCGGTTCGGAGCGGCCGAAGCCCCAGCGATCGTACGCCAGTCCTGGCAGGCCGGTGCGGGTACACAATTCCGCCGGGAAGTGGCGCCATTGATTGATGCTGCCCAGACCTTCGTGCAGAAAAATCAGGGTAGGGCCGGGGGCGGCGCGAGGGGGCAACAGGCGTTCGGCGTGCAGGCGGTGGCCAGCGGCGTGGAGATCGAAATGTTGGCGTCGGACGTGCGCGGTCATGACGGAATTCAGGCGGTGCGCTGTTCGTGGAAGATGGCCAGCAGGATATCCAGCCGTTGCCGGGGTTCGGTCATTTCCAGCAGCGCCTGGCGGATTCCCAGCGGCAGGGGGAGGATTTCCGCCAGCCGGTTGCCGACCCAGGCGGCGTCCTCCCAACTCGGGATGAGAAAGCGGGTGTAGGAGGCCAGTTCCTCGCGCTCCAGTAGATCGCGCAGGATGCGGACTAGGGGTTCGTGGCTGTGCAGGGGTGGCAGTATCGGGTCGTCCGGTAGCCACCGCGCCTGGCCGAGCAGCAGTTGGTCCGCCTGGACTCGGTGGCCGACCACCCGCAAGCGCTGTACCCCCAGGCAGGTGATACCAAGCAGGCCGTCGTCCAGTTGATCGAAATCCACGATGCGCGCCAGGGTTCCGACCGGATGGATGGTGACCGGTTGGCTGCCTGCTTCAGTTCCCTCGTGAATCGTTACCACCCCGAAACCGCTGTCGGCGCGCAGGCAGGCGCTGACCATGTCCAGATAGCGGGTTTCGAAGATTCGCAGCGGCAGAATCCCGCCGGGAAACAGCACGGTGTTGAGCGGAAACAGCGGCAGTTCCTGGATGGTGGTCACGGCGGGTCACCTCGGTTCCGATTCGTCGCCCCAGCGCGGCAGCAGCGCATGCGGAATGTCCAGTTGATCGAGGATTCTGGCCACGATGAAATCCACCAGTTCCACGGCCCTGACCGGCCGGTAATAGAAACCGGGGTTGGCAGGGAGGATCACCGCGCCGGCACGGGCCAGCCGCAGCATGTTTTCCAGGTGGATCACGGAAAGTGGAGTTTCTCGCACCGCCAGGATCAACTTGCGTCCCTCCTTGAGACTGACGTCGGCGGCCCGTTCCAGCAGGTTGTCGCTATTGCCGTTGGCGATGGCCGCCAGCGCGCCGGTGGTGCAGGGACAGACCACCATCGCCTGGGCCCGCGCCGAGCCGCTGGCCGGCGGCGCGGTCCATTCGTCCTGGCCATAGACCCATAATTGCCCTGGATCGCAGCGGTACTGCTCGACCAGCGCCCGCTGGATGTCGCGCGGTCGGCCCGGCAGGCGCAAATCGGTTTCCATGTGGATGACGATTTGGGCAGCTTTCGAGATCAGCAGTTGCACTGGCTGGCCGGCTTCCAGGAGGCAGTGCAGCAACCGCAGGCCGTAATCGGCACCGGACGCGCCGGTCATGCCGAGGATGATAGGGCGGGGGGCGGTCATGGCGATGCTGGAAGATCTCGGATTCAGACCGGCACGGTGGCCCGCAGCATTTGCAGCAACCGCTCGTGAATCCCGCCGAACCCGCCGTTGCTCATGATCAGCACTTGGCTTCCCGGCTTCGCTTGGGTATGGATGGCAGCAAGCGTGTCATCGAGCGAATGGCAGACCTGCCCGCGCGGTCCGAGCGCCGCCGCCACCGCGCCCAAATCCCAGCCGAGATCGGGCGCCTGATACAGCACCACCGCATCGGCCGCCGCCAGCGCCGGCGCCAGACTGTCCTTGAACACGCCCAGCTTCATGGTGTTGGAGCGCGGCTCCAGCACCGCGATGATCGGTTGCGAGCCGACCCGGGCGCGCAATCCCGCCAGCGTGGTCGCGATCGCGGTCGGATGGTGAGCGAAATCGTCGTAAACCACCACACCGTCGACCGCGCCGCGCGGCTCCAGTCGTCGCTTCACGCCCTGAAAATCCCGCAATGCTTCGATGGCGCTCTCTATCGGCACGCCTGCATGGCGGGCGGCGGCGAGAGCCGCCAGGGCATTGTGGACGTTGTGCAGTCCCAGTTGGCTCCATTCGACCCGACCCTGCCGCTGGTCTCGGAGCCATACCTCGAAAGCACTGCCGTCCGGGGCGATGTCCCGCGCTTCCCATGCGCCCGTTCCGAAATGTTCCACCGGCGTCCAACAGCCCATTGCCAGCACTTCGGCAAGATGGGAGTCTTGCCCGTTTGCGACGATCAATCCAGCGCCGGGTACCGTCCGTAACAGGTGATGGAATTGGCGTTGGATTGCCGCTAGATCGGGGAAGATGTCGGCATGATCGAATTCCAGATTGTTGAGGATCAGGGTACGTGGCCGGTAATGGACGAACTTGGATCGCTTGTCGAAGAACGCCGTGTCGTACTCGTCAGCCTCCACCACGAAAAAGCGGCCCTGGCCCAGCCGCGCCGACCGGCCGAAATTGGCCGGAATGCCGCCGATCAGAAAGCCCGGCGCCAGCCCGGCATATTCCAGAATCCAGGCGAGCAAACTGCTGGTGCTGGTCTTGCCGTGGGTACCGGCCACCGCCAGAACGTGGCGGTCGCGCAACACATGATCCGCCAGCCAGGCCGGCCCGGAGGTGTACGGCAGACCGTCGTCGAGCAGAGCCTCGACGATCGGTCGACCCCGACTCATCACGTTGCCGACCACGACCATATCCGGCTGGAACTCGGCGAGTTGTTCCGGCGCGTAGCCCTCGCGCAACGCGATGCCGGCCTCGGCCAATTGGGTGCTCATCGGCGGATAGACGCCGGCGTCGCAGCCGGAGACGGCATGTCCCGCCGCGCGGGCCAGCAGGGCGACGCCGGCCATGAAGGTGCCGCAAATGCCCAGAATGTGGATGTGCATTACAGAGTCTCCCCGTCCGGTTCGGGAGCGGGACGGTTCAGTACGGTAGTGTCAACCGCCTTGCGGTCCGATCCAGCCGGTCAGCATCCAGGACAGAAAGGTGTAGCCCAAGGCGTACAGCGCGCCAACCCAGATCGGAGCGTTGAAGGCATGGCGCAGGATGTGAGCCATGATCGCGATGCTCCAGGCTATCAGCGCCAGCATCAGCACCGACGGCAAATCGGTATCACCGCCCGCCCCCTGGCGGGAGATCCAGCTGACCAACGGCAGCGTCAGCAGGCCCATCAGGGTGCCGGTACCGGTGAGGGCGCTCAGGGTCTGCTCGAAACGTTTGGGGTGCCGGTGCAGGGTCAGAGCCAGGTAGAGCAACCCACCCAGCAGCACCATGTCCAGCAGGATTTGCAGCAGGGCGACCGGGACGGGCGTGCCGATCAGCAGCACCAGCAGGCCGGACAGTCCGTAGGCCAGCAGGCAGGCTTTCAACAGCGGCATCGAGGCCGGTACGTCTTGTGGGCCCTTGCGGAACAGGCAGATGTCCAGGAACAGGTTAAACAGGGCGCTCATGAGTTCAGTGGCAGGTGGAGGAAACATCCGGAGCAGTGGCCGCGAACAGTCCGGCGATATCGATGGGGTCGAAGGCATAACGGTGACCGCAGAATTCGCAGTCCACGTTCAGTGTATCCCGTTCCGCGAGCGCCCGCCGGAGTTCGGCCTCGTCCAGCGCGCGCAGCATGGCGGCGGTGCGCTCCCGCGAGCAGGTGCAACGATAGCGGAAACCCCGCGGTGCGAACAACCTCACATCTTCTTCGGCGAACAGCCGTCGTACCAGATCGGGCGCGTCCAACTCCAGCAGTTCGGCCGGTTGCAGGGTGGCGGCCAGCAGGCCAAGCCGGTTCCAGGCGTCGGCGTCGTCACCGGTGGCGCCGGGCAGTTTCTGCAACAGCAGGCCGGCGGCGGTTCGCTCGTCGGCGGCCAGCCGGATCCGGGTGGGCAACTGTTCCGACCGCCCGAAATAGTCTTCCAGGGCTTCCGCCAGCGACCCGCCATGCAAGCCGACCACGCCTTGGTAAGGATCCTGGCCCAGCCCGAGGTCGAGGGTCAGAATTAGCGTGCCATCGTCGCACAACTCCCGCAGCGCCGCGGGTGCCGGTTCGCCATCCCAGCGGGCCAGTCCCCGCAGGGTATGATGGGAGCTGACCTGTACTATCAGCAGCCGCAACGGTCCACGCGCCTGGATTTGCAAGGTCAGCAGTCCATCGAACTTGATGCTGGCCGACAGAAGGACAGCGGCGGCCACGGCCTCGCCCAGTACCTGCCGTACCGCCGGCGGATAGGCGCGGCGCTCCAGCACCGTCCGCCAGGCGAGGTCGAGTTGCGCGAGTTCGCCGCGGATCGGCAGGTTTTCGAACAGGAAACGTTGTAGGCGGTCGCGATTGTCCATGGCGATGGGTGGTCGGTTGCCGGATCGTTCGGTGTGGATTCAAAAGTACCTGCTTGCAAACGCTTTAACAAGGTGGGAACGCAAGTGACGCGGATGCCCTTCGAAGCGCTCCGTCACGCGACTGGACAAATCTCCGGATAGAGAGGCTTTGGCCCGTGTCAATCGCGGGATAATTTGTCATCGATAATTTTTATAAAACACAAGTAGTTGTATTTAAATGACTTTAAAAAATTTTATTCGGTGGATTTTCTTGACAGCGGCGGGTTGGCCTACCTATAGTTAGTGGCGAAAAGTGGGAGAAAGTGGGGCAGCAGGCGCCCCTGCTTATAGTAAAGGCATAACCTATTGTTTAGGGGGATCAATCCGCTATCGCTGGACGGCAAGGGTCGGTTGTCGGTGCCGGCCAAATATCGCCAGCCTTTACTGGACGCCGATGGGGGCCAGATGGTTCTGACCGTCGATCGCGACCGCTGCCTGCTGCTCTATTCCCTGAGCGTTTGGGAAGACGTCGAACGCAAGCTTATCCAACTCTCCAGCACCAACAAACGCGCCCGTGCCCTGAAACGGTTGCTGCTGGGACATGCCGAAGAGTGCTGCCTGGACGCCAGCGGCCGGATTCTGCTGCCGGCCCCCTTGCGGGAGTTCGCCAGCCTGGACAAGCGGGTAGTGCTGGTGGGGCAGGGTAACAAGTTTGAAATCTGGAACGAAGAGGCTTGGTACGCCTGGCGGGAATCGCTGCTGGCGGATGGCGGGAGTGAGAGTGGCGAGTCCTTGTCCGACCTGGATTCCCTGGCGTTCTAGACATGGTGGATACGGTGCTGTCGCATCGGCCGGTTCTGTTGACCGAGACGTTGGCCGCGCTGGAAATCCGCCCGGGTGGCCGCTACGTGGATGCCACATTCGGTTGTGGCGGCCATGCGGCGGCGATTCTGGAACGGCTTGGGCCGGAGGGAAAATTGCTGGCCCTGGACCGCGATCCGGAAGCGGAACGCCGTGCGATGGCCCGCTTTGGCGACGATGACCGGTTCGATTTCGTACGGGCGGCTTTCAGCCGGCTGGCCGGAGTAATCGCGAAATGCGGATGGTCCGGCCGGGTGAGTGGAATACTGCTCGATCTGGGCGTGTCATCGCCGCAGTTGGACGACGCGGCGCGCGGGTTCGGGTTCGGTCGGGACGGACCGCTGGACATGCGCATGGATCCGACCGTCGGCAGCGGCGCGACGGAATGGCTCGATCGGGTGGCCGAGGCGGAACTCGACCGAGTATTGGCGGAACTCGGTGAGGAACGGTTTCATCGACGGATCGCCCGTTCCATTATCGCGGCCCGTCGGCAGGCGCCGATCGCGACCACGGCGCGCCTGGCGGAGATCGTTGCCGCGGCCGTACCCACCCGCGAACCCGGCAAACATCCGGCCACTCGCGCGTTTCAGGCCATCCGGATTGCGATCAACGATGAGTTGGGCGAATTGCGGGCGGTGTTACCGCAAGCGGTGGCGGCGTTGGCGCCCGGCGGGCGGCTGGCGGTGGTCAGTTTCCATTCGCTGGAGGACCGAATGGTCAAGCGGTTCATGCGGGAGCAGGCGCGGGGGCGGGAACTGCCGCCGGATCTCCCGGTTGTGGGAGTGCCAGAAGGGATGACCCTGCGGCTGGTCGGGCGGCCGGCGCGGCCCGGCGCCGCGGAAGTCTCCACCAATCCCCGGGCGCGCAGCGCCACGCTGCGGGTGGCGGAACGGCTGGGATGAAGAACCAGATCCTGCTGATCGCGTTTCTGACCAGCGCCGTGTTCGGTTCCGGCGTGGGCGTGATTTACACCCAGCACGCCAACCGACAGTTGTTCGTTCAGTTGCAGAAGCTGCAGGCTGAACGGGACGACCTCGAAGTCGAATGGGAATTGTTGCAACTGGAGCAAAGCACGCTGATCACGGATGCAGCGGTGGAGGAGACGGCACGGATGCGACTTAACATGCTGACCCCGGATCCTGGCGAGGTTTTGTACATCACGCCCCATGAATAAGGCGCTCAACAAAAGAAACTCCTCGGACGCGCGGCTGCGACGGATGCTGGCGTTCGTCCGTGCGATGACTCGAGAAGGCCTGCTGCTGAGCCTGCTGCTGGCGGCGGCGGGCGGCATGGTCGCGCGCGCGGCCTACCTGCAACTGGTCCACAAGGATTTTCTGCGGGAACAGGGGGACGAGCGCTTCCTGCGCGTGGTGGAGGTGCCGGCGCATCGGGGGATGATCGTGGACCGCAACGGCGAGCCGCTGGCGGTCAGCTCTCCGGTTGATTCGATCTGGGCACAGCCGGGGGAACTGCTTCAGCAGCGCGATCGCTGGCCGAAACTGGCGGCGTTGCTGGAAACGACGGTGCCGGAGCTGGAAAAGAAGCTGGCGGGACGAGAAACCCGCCAGTTCGTTTATCTGCGCCGGCACCTGGCACCGAGCGTGGCCCAACAGATCGTCCAGCTCGGGATTCCCGGCGTGTACGCGCAACGCGAATACCGTCGTTACTATCCGGATGCCGAGGTGACCTCGCATCTGCTGGGTTTCACCGATATCGACGATGTCGGGCAGGAAGGTTTCGAAAAGACCTTCGACGGGCAATTGCGCGGTATCCCCGGCCAGAAACGGGTGATCAAGGATCGGCTGGGCCGGATCGTCGAAGATGTGGAAAGCGTCCGGATTCCGCAACCGGGCCAGCAATTGACGTTGAGCATCGACCGGCGGTTGCAGTACATGGCCTATCGTGCGCTCAAGGCGGCGGTGATGGAACACCAGGCCAGCGCCGGTTCGGCGGTGATCGTCGATGTCCGGACCGGCGAGATCCTGGCAATGGTGGATCAACCGGCGGGCAATCCCAACAACCGCGCGGAATTGCAGGGCGATCTGTTGCGCAATCGCGCGGTCACCGATGTCTACGAACCGGGTTCGACCATGAAGCCGTTCACGATTTCCATGGCCCTGGAGAGCGGCAAGTGGACGCCGAGCACTCCGGTGGATGCCAGGGGACCGCTCAGGATCGGGCGCTATTTTGTTCGCGACGTGCACAATTACGGCGTGATCGACGTGACCCGCGTCATCAGCAAATCCAGCAATGTCGGGACCACCAAGATCGCGCTGTCGATGCCAATGGAGCGGTTGTGGAAGCTGTACAGGGACGTCGGTTTCGGTGCGCCGAGTGGAATGGGTCTGAGCGGGGAACAGCCCGGTGTGCTGCATCACTTCAGCAAGTGGGGCGGCGAGATCGGGCATGCCAACCATTCGTTTGGTTACGGGCTGTCCATTACCATGTTGCAACTGGCCCAGGCCTATACCGTGCTGGCAGCGGACGGCATTCGGCGGCCGTTGACCATTCTCAAGCGCGACGAACCGCTCGATCCCTCCGAGGAACGGCGGGTCTTGTCGGCCCAGGCGGTACGGCAGGTGCGGGCGATGCTGGAGCAGGCCGTGACCAAGGAAGGGACCGGCGCCAAGGCTGCGGTGCCTGGCTTCCGGGTGGCTGGCAAGACCGGAACGGTGCATAAAATCGTCAACGGCCACTATGCCAAAAACCGCTATTTCTCTCTGTTCGCCGGCATGGTACCGGCCAGTAATCCTCGCCTGGTGATGGCGATCATCATCGACGAACCGAAAGGCGGAGCCTATTACGGCGGCGCGGTGGCGGCGCCGGTGTTCGGCAGAACCATGGGGGGAGTATTGCGCGTTCTGAATATCACTCCGGACGACATGCCGAGCATGAGGATCGCCGGCGCGCCCGCGCCGGCGGGAGCGAATCCTTGAACCGCGCGAGGCGGTTCGCTCTGGGCGAGCTGCTGGTGGGCTTTGCCGAGGTGCCGGCGGCCCTGACCGATCGACCGGTGACCGGTCTGGCGGCCGACAGTCGGGAAGTCCGGTCGGGCGAGGTGTTCCTGGCGGTGCGCGGCGGACGCCGGCACGGCCTGGAGTTTCTGGATGCGGTGCGGGCGGCGGGCGTGCTGGCGGTGCTTTGGGAACCTCCCTACGCCGGCGCGCCGCCGGTCGGGGAGGCATTACCGCCGCTGCTGGCCGTGCCGGAACTGCGCCGGAAGATGGGCTCGATCGCCAGCCGGTTTTACGGCGAACCCTCCCGGCGCTTGCGGGTCGTGGGCATTACCGGAACCGATGGCAAGACGTCCTGCGCCCATTTCATCGCCCAGGCGCTGAGCGATGCCGAACGGGGGCCGTGCGGCCTTCTCGGCACCTTGGGCGCGGGCGTTTATGGCGAAACTCAGCCTTCACCGCACACCACGCCGGATTCCCTGAGCGTGCAGCGCTGGCTGGCCGAACTGGTCGCCAGTGGCGGGCATCACGCGACGATGGAAGTCTCGTCGCACGCCTTGGATCAGGGGCGGGTAAACGGCGTCGAATTCGCGGTGGCCGTGCTGACCAATCTGACCCGCGATCATCTGGACTATCACGGCACGCCGGAGGCCTACGCGGCGGCCAAGCGCCGCCTGTTTTTCGAACACCGGCCGCGCTGGGCGGTATTGAATCTGGACGACGGCTTCGGCCGCGACATGGCCGCCGATCCGCGCGGCGAATTCCAGGTCGTCGGTTACGGCCTGGGCGAGCGGCCCGAGCGGTTGGAGCGATTCGTCTGGGGCGAAGGGTTGGAGCTGACGCCGGCCGGTCTGAGGATGGGAATCCGTTCCTCTTGGGGCGATGGCGATTTGCGGGTGGAACTGCTGGGACGATTCAACGCCGGCAACGTCCTGGCGGCCCTGGCGACCCTGCTGGCGCTGGAAATGCCGTTCCCCGAAGCACTGGCGCGGTTGGCGCGAACGGCTGCGGTGCCGGGTCGGATGGAGCGGTTGGGCGACGCGGCCGGCCAGCCGCGGGTGGTGGTCGATTATGCCCACACGCCCCACGCGCTGGAACAGGTATTGGACGCTCTGCGGGAGCACGGCGGCGGCCGGCGGTGGTGCGTGTTCGGTTGCGGCGGCGACCGCGATCCCGGCAAGCGACCCCTGATGGGTGCGGTGGCCGAGCGGCTGGCCGACCGGGTGATCGTGACCGACGACAATCCGCGTACCGAGGATCCGGGGCGGATCGTCCGCGACATTATGGCCGGCATGAACCATCCGGAGGCGGTGGTAGTGCTCCGGGACCGTCGCGCTGCCATTCTCCACGCGCTGGTCGAGGCCAAAGCCGGCGATATCGTGCTGATCGCCGGCAAGGGGCACGAGGATTATCAGATTATCGGTACCGAGCGTCTGCCGTTCAGCGATCGCGCGATCGCGCGCGAGATTTTGTTTGCCCACGACCGGAACGAGGCCGCGTGAATGATTGATCCCTTTCCGCCCTTGCGCCTGCGGGAAGCCGCTCGACTGCTGGACGGCCAACTGTCCGGCGATGACGTCGCCTGCGCCGCCGTCGCTACCGACAGTCGCCGGTTGCCGGCGGGCGCACTGTTCGTGGCTCTGGTCGGGCCGAATTTCGATGGGCACGATTTCGTCGCCGCCGCCCGCGAGCAGGGGGCTTGTGCGGCGCTGGTCAGCCGGCTGGTGGCCGATCCGCTGCCGCAATTGCGGGTGGCCGATACCCGGCTGGCGCTGGGACGCCTGGCGGCGGCTTGGCGGGCGCGTTTCACCAAGCCCCTGATCGCGCTGACCGGCAGCAACGGCAAGACCACCCTCAAGGAGATGATCGCCGCCATCCTGCGGGTCCGGGGTCGGACGCTGGCCACCGAAGGCAACCTCAACAACGATATCGGCGTGCCGCTGACCCTGCTGCGGTTGAATAACGAGCACGCCTACGCCGTGATCGAGATGGGCGCCAACCATCCCGGCGAGATTGCCTGCCTCGCCGGACTGGCGCGGCCGGACGTGGCGATTATCAACAATGCCGGCCCGTGCCATCTCGAGGGCTTTGGCGACGTGGCCGGCGTGGCGCGCGGCAAGGGTGAGATCTTCCTGGGGCTGAGTCCGGATGGGGTGGCGGTCATCAACCGGGACGATCCTTATGCCAGTTACTGGGCCAGCCTGAATCCGGGACGGCGGATCGTGGATTTTGGACTGGATCAGTCGGCGGCGATGAGCGGCCGGGTGCTGGATCCCGCTACCAACCGGTTCCGATTGCGCGCCGGTGGTGAGGAAATCGACGTTCGGCTGCCCGTGCCAGGCCGGCACAACGTTCGCAACGCATTGGCGGCGGCGGCGGCGGCGCGGGCGGCGGGGGCGACGCTGGAGGAGGTTCGCCGGGGACTGGAGAGCCTGCGGGGCGTCGATGGCCGGATGCAAAGACTGCGCGGCCGGCACGGTGGCGCGGTGATTCACGATGCCTACAACGCCAATCCGGCCTCGCTGGCGGCCGCGTTGCAGGCGGTCGGCGCCGGGTCGGGCCGCAAGTGGCTGGTGCTGGGCGACATGCGGGAACTGGGACCGAAGGCGGACGAACTGCACGCGCGATCGGGACATGAAGCCCGAGCGGCCGGATTCGAACGGCTTTACGCCCTGGGCGAACACTGCCGGGCGGCGGTGGCGGCGTTCGACGGCGATGGTCGGCATTACGCCGGCGTGGATGCCTTGATCGCGGAACTGACCGGCGATCTTCTTCTGCGTGACGGCGAGCCGCCGGTCGTACTGGTCAAGGGCTCGCGCGGGATGCGGATGGAGCGGGTGGTGGCGGCCCTGGTGGCGCCGGAGGAACCGGCCGCGAACCCGGAGGGCCATGGCTGATGCTGATGCTGCTGGCCGAGTGGCTGACCGATAATGTCTACAGCGGGTTCAACGTCTTCCAGTATCTGACCTTCCGCGGAATTCTGGGGGTCCTCACGGCGTTGTTTATTTCCCTGATCGTCGGGCCGGTCATGATCCGACGGTTGAGCCGATACCAGATCGGCCAGCAAATCCGCGAGGACGGTCCCAGGAGCCATTTTTCCAAGGCGGGCACGCCGACCATGGGTGGGGCACTGATTCTGGTCGCCATCGCGGTGGCTACCCTGTTGTGGGCCGACCTGCGCAATCGCTACGTCTGGATCGTGCTGTTCACGACGCTGGCGTTCGGCGTGATCGGTTGGATGGACGATTACCGGAAACTGATCCTGCGCAACTCCAAAGGGTTGTCGGCGCGATCCAAGTACTTCTGGCAGTCCTGCGCCGGACTGAGCGCGGCGCTGCTGCTGTACTTCACCGCCCAGTCCCCGGTGGAGACGCAACTGATCGTGCCGTTCTTCAAGAACGTGGCCGTCAACCTCGGTTGGCTGTTCGTCCCGCTGACGTATTTCGTCATCGTCGGCTCCAGCAACGCCGTCAATCTCACCGATGGGTTGGACGGACTGGCGATCGTGCCGACGGCCATGGTCGCCGGGGCGCTGGCGGTATTCTGCTACGCTTCCGGCAACCGGATCTTCGCCGATTATCTCGGCATACCGCACGTGCCGGGCGTGGGCGAGGCCATGGTGTTCTGCGGGGCGCTGGTCGGCGCCGGTCTGGGCTTTCTCTGGTTCAACGCCTATCCGGCCCAGGTATTCATGGGCGATGTCGGCGCGCTGGCGCTGGGCGCGGCGCTGGGCGCCATCGCGGCGTCGGTGCGGCAGGAACTGGTGTTGTTCGTGATGGGCGGGGTGTTCGTGATGGAGACGGTATCGGTCATCCTGCAGGTGGCGTCGTTCAAGCTGACCGGCCGGCGCATCTTCCGCATGGCGCCGCTGCACCACCACTTCGAACTCCAGGGCTGGCCGGAGCCGCGGGTCATCGTCCGCTTCTGGATCATCACCATCATTCTGGTGCTGGTCGGTCTGGCTACTCTCAAGATCCGGTAAGGAGAGACCTGGATGCCGCGATTGGACGGAATCACGCTGGTGGTCGGGCTTGGCAAGAGCGGCCTGTCGGCGGTGCGCGCGCTCAAAGCCCTGGGGACCGCCGTCGCCGCGACCGACAGCCGCGCCGATCCGCCGGGACTGGCGGCCCTGCGGGCGGAATTTCCGGACGTGCCCTGCCATCTGGGCGGTTTCGATCCGGACGCGTTCGCCGGCGCGGCGCGGTTGCTGGTCAGTCCCGGCGTTTCGGTCAAGACGCCGATGATCGCGGCGGCGGCGGCGCGGGGCATGCCGGTCTGGGGCGACATCGAACTGCTGGCCCGGCTGACCCGCATTCCGGTGGCGGCCATCACCGGTTCCAACGGCAAGAGCACGGTCACGACTCTCCTAGGCCTGATGGCCGAGCACGCCGGAGCGCGGGCGGCGGTGGGCGGCAATCTCGGCACCCCGGCGCTGGATCTGTGGTTGCGAGACGAGCGGAATACCGGCCCGGTGCCGGAACTGTACGCTCTGGAACTGTCCAGCTTCCAGTTGGAGACCACCCACAGCCTGAATGCCCGGGTGGCGACGGTGCTGAACATCAGTCCCGATCATATGGACCGCTACGACACCCTGGACGACTATATCGCCGCCAAACGGCGGATTTTCCGGGGCGACGGAACGATGGTGGTCAACGCCGACGATCCAGCGGTGATGGCGATGGTCGAGCTGGGGCGCACGGTGCTGCGCTTCACGCTGGGCCGACCGAACGAAGGGGATTTCGGTCTCCACCGGGAGGGTGGCGAGACTTGGCTGGTCCGGGGTCGGGAACGCTGGATCGCTGCCTCGGAGCTGAAAATCAGCGGCGATCACAACCTGGCCAACGCCTTGGCGGCGCTGGCCATGGGGTATGCCCTCGGCCTGCGGCGGGAGGGGATGCTGGCGGCGCTGACCCAATTCGCCGGGTTGGCGCACCGAACCACGCTGGTGCTGGAACACGCTGGCGTGCGCTGGTTCGACGATTCCAAGGGCACCAATGTCGGCGCGACCGTGGCGGCGGTGCGCGGCTTGCCGGGGCGGCTGGTGCTGATCGCCGGCGGCGATGGCAAGGGCCAGGATTTTACCCCGCTGCGCGCTGCCCTGGCTGACAAGGCCCGGGCGGTGGTGCTGATCGGCCGCGATGCGCCGTCGATCGCCGCTGCCTTGGGCGACAGCGTACCCCTGCATTCGGCGGCCGACATGGAACAGGCGGTGGCGATGGCAGCGGATCTGGCCCGGCCGGGCGACAGCGTGCTGCTGTCGCCGGCCTGCGCCAGCTTCGACATGTTCAGCGGTTACGAGGAGCGCGGCGCGGTGTTCGTCGCCGCGGTGCGGAGGATGGTGGGATGTTGAGCGTCGCCAGGATCGTGCCCGGTTTGGAAAAGGCATCGCCGGCACCACGCGCCGGCGAGGGCCGGACCGCGCTGCCGTTCCCCGATCCCTGGGTGCTGATCGCGGCTTTGCTGTTGCTGGCGTTGGGCCTCCTGATAGTCGCTTCGGCTTCGATGCCGATCGCCGATCGCCAGACCGGCCAGCCGTTCTATTTCCTGCTCCGCCAGGGCGCGTTCCTGCTGATCGGGCTGCTGGCGGCCGGGATGGTGTTTCAAATCCCGCTGGCGCGCTGGCGGCAGGCGGGTCCCATGCTTCTGCTGGGGGCGATCGGGTTGCTGGTGCTGGTGCTGGTGCCGGGCGTCGGCAAGGAGGTCAACGGCAGCATGCGCTGGATCGGTGCTGGTCCGGTCAACGTCCAGGTCTCGGAAATCGCCAAGCTGTTTGCCCTGGTCTACGTCGCAGGTTATCTCAAGCGGCACGGCGCGGAATTGCGGACCGCCAGGTTCTGGACTTCCGGGCTGGCGCTGCTTCGACCCATGGTGGTACTGGCCGTACTGGCCGTGCTGCTGCTGCTGGAACCGGACTTCGGCAGCGTGGTGGTGCTGATGGCGACCGCGCTGGGCATGGTGTTCCTGGCCGGCGTCAATCTCGGACAGTTCGGAACTCTGTTGCTCGGCACGGCGGCGGCGATGGCGGTGCTGTTGTGGTCCTCGCCCTACCGGCGGGCTCGGCTGGTCAGTTTCCTCGACCCGTGGGCGGATCCCTTCGCCAGCGGGTTCCAACTGACCCAGTCCCTGATCGCCATCGGCCGCGGCGAGCTGATTGGGGTCGGGCTGGGCGAGAGCGTGCAGAAGCTGTTCTATCTGCCCGAGGCTCATACCGATTTTCTGTTCGCGGTGCTGGCCGAGGAACTGGGGCTGGCCGGAATCCTGATCGTCATCGGGCTGTTCATGGTCCTGGTCTGGCGGGCGTTCCGTATCGGCCGGCAGGCGGAGAGGATCGGCATGCTGTTTTCGGCCTGGCTGGCCTATGGCATCGGCCTGTGGTTCGGGATCCAGTCGCTGTTCAACATGGGCGTCAACATGGGCGTGCTGCCGACCAAGGGTTTGACTCTGCCGCTGATGAGCTACGGTGGCAGCAGCCTGGTGGTGATGTGCATGGCGCTGGCGTTGCTGCTGCGGATCGATGTGGAATCGCGTGCCCGGGCGGGGCACGGTGAATGAGCGGCGAGACGCGACCGGTGCTGATCATGGCGGGCGGTACCGGCGGCCACGTGTTCCCGGCCCTGGCGGTGGCCGAGTGCCTGCACGGACGGGGAGTGCCGGTGGCGTGGATGGGAACCCGGCGCGGTCTGGAGGCGACGCTGGTGCCCAAGGCAGGTATCCCGATGGAATGGATCGGCGTGGCCGGGTTGCGCGGCACGGGTCTGCGCCGGCGGTTGTTGACGCCGTTCATGCTGGCGCGGGCGCTGTGGCAGGCCGGCGCGGTGCTGCGGCGGGTGCGGCCGCCGGTGGTGCTGGGCATGGGCGGCTTTGCCAGCGGTCCGGGCGGGGTGATGGCCCGGTTGCTCGGCATTCCTCTGGTGGTGCACGAACAGAACGCCATCGCCGGCATGACCAACGGCTGGTTGGCGCGAATCGCCAGTCGGGTGCTGGAAGCGTTTCCGGGCGCGTTTCCGCCGGCGCGACGGGCGGTCGCGGTCGGCAATCCGGTGCGGGCGTCGATCGCCGCCCTGCCGCCGCCTGGCGAGCGATTGGCCGGTCGCGGCGACCGGCCGCGGTTGCTGGTGGTGGGCGGCAGCCAGGGCGCGCTGGCCTTGAACCAGCTCGTTCCGCGGGCGCTGGCGCTGCTGGCGGAAAACGAGCGCCCCGATGTGTGGCACCAGGCGGGGGGGCAGTTGCACGAGGCGGCTGAAACCGCGTACCGGGAAGCCGGATTGACCGCTCGCCGCTCGCCGCTCGCCGCTCGCTACCGGCTGACGCCGTTCATCGAGGACATGGCCGAAGCCTATGGCTGGGCCGATCTGGTACTGTGCCGGGCCGGAGCGCTGACGGTGGCCGAACTGGCGGCGGCCGGAGTCGGCGCGGTGCTGGTGCCATTTCCGTTCGCGGTGGACGATCATCAGACCGCCAACGCCCGGTTTCTGGAGCAGGATGGGGCGGCGCTGGTGCTCCAGCAGGCCGGACTGACCGCCGAGGGGTTGGCCGTGACCTTGCAGGGACTGCTCGGTGATCGTCCGCGACTGCTGCGCATGGCCGAGGCGGCCCGGCGTTTGGCAAGAATCGATGCCGCCGAACAGGTGGCGGTGGCGTGCCTGGAACAGGTGCGCTCGTGAATGATGGATACTAACGAGAGTCGAGGACATGGATAAACCCATTCTGGCGGCGATTCCGGAAGCTTGGCGCGACATGCGCCGGATCCGCCACGTTCATTTCGTCGGCGTGGGAGGTTCCGGCATGAGCGGCATCGCCGAGGTGCTGCTGAATCTGGGCTACAGCGTGTCGGGGTCCGATCTGCGCGCCAGCGCGGTGACCGCGCGGCTGGCCCAACTGGGCGCGATCATCCGCCAGGGGCACGCCGCCGAGCATGTCGTCGGCTGCGATGCGGTGGTGATCTCCAGCGCGGTGGCCGAGGACAATCCCGAGGTGATGGCGGCGCGCGCGGCGCGCGTTCCCGTGGTGCCGCGAGCGGAAATGCTGGCCGAACTGATGCGGTTCCGCTACGGGATCGCGGTGGCCGGTACCCACGGCAAGACCACGACCACCAGCCTAATCGCCAGCCTGCTGGCCGAAGGGGGGTTGGACCCGACTTTTGTCATCGGCGGCCGGCTGAACAGCGCCGGAGCCAACGCCCGGTTGGGCGCCGGCCGCTATCTGGTGGCCGAGGCCGACGAGAGCGACGCCTCGTTCCTGTTCCTGCAGCCGATGCTGGCCGTGGTGACCAACATCGATGCCGATCATCTCCTGACCTATGGCGGTGATTTCGAGCGCTTGCGCGAGACCTTCATCGAGTTCCTGCACCATCTTCCGTTCTACGGGCTTGCGGTGCTGTGCGCCGACGACCCGCAAGTGCGGGCAATTCTGCCCCGCCTGAGCCGGCCGGTGTTGAGCTACGGTACCGGTGAGGACTGCGACGCCCGGGCCACCGACATCGCCCAGGAAGGATTGCGTACCCGGTTTCTGGCTCATCTGCCCAATCTCAAGGCACCGCTGCCCATCATCCTGAACCTGCCCGGCCGGCACAGCGTGCTGAACGCGCTGGCGGCGATCGCGGTGGCACACGAACTGGGTGTGTCGGAAACCGCCCTCCGCCGGGCCCTGTTGAATTTTCAAGGCATCGGCCGGCGGTTCCAGCAGCACGGTGAATTGAAACTGCCCGATGGCGGCCATGTTACCGTGATGGACGATTACGGCCACCATCCGCGCGAAATCCAGGCGGTGCTGGAGGCGGTGCGCGGCGCCTGGCCGGAACGGCGTTTGGTGCTGGCGTTTCAGCCGCACCGGTTCACCCGGACCCGCGATCTGTTCGACGACTTCGCTCAGGTCCTGTCCGAGGTGGACACGCTGATCCTGCTGGACGTGTATCCGGCGGGCGAGAAGCCGGTCGCCGGCGCCGACGGGCGCAGCCTGAGTCGGGCGATTCGGGTACGCGGCAAGGTGGATCCGATCTTCGTCGAACAGACCGCCGACTTGCCGGCCGTGCTGCCGGATCTGCTGCGCGACGGCGATCTGCTGTTGATGATGGGGGCAGGCGACATCGGTGCGATGGCGGTGCAATTGGGCCGCGAAGGTCTGCCGGCTGGTGGTTAGTGGTTAGTGGTTAGTGGTTAGTGGTCGGTGCTAATCGCTAATCACCTTCGGACGGGAGGGTGCGGATGCGACAGACACAACGGCGTGCGGTGGCCGATCC
>JAVMKL010000066.1:23097-37506 GCA_031732875.1 Candidatus Competibacter sp.
CTTCGGACGGGAGGGTGCGGATGCGACAGACACAACGGCGTGCGGTGGCCGATCCGACGGAATTCGGTAGGGTGGCGGTCCTGATGGGCGGCTGGTCGGCGGAACGGGCGGTTTCGCTCGTCAGCGGCCAGGCGGTGTTGAGGGCTTTGCAAGCACGTGGCGTGGACGCGCACGGTATCGACGCCGATCGCGAGATTTCACGGGTGCTGGCCAATGGTGGGTTCGACCGGGTGTTCGTCGCCCTGCACGGCCGCGGTGGCGAGGACGGGCTCATCCAGGGCGCGTTGGAAATCCTGGGCCTGCCCTACACCGGCAGCGGCGTTCTGGCCTCGGCGCTCGGAATGGACAAGCTGCGCACCAAGGAAATCTGGTGGGGCGCGGGCTTGCCGACCCCACCTTGGCGCCTGGTCGAGAGCGCGGCGGAACTGGCGGACGCCGCCGCCGAACTGGGCCTGCCGCTGGCGGTCAAGCCGTCCCGCGAGGGGTCCAGCATCGGTATCAGCCGGGTCGGCGAACCCGCGCAATTCCAGCTTGCTTGGGAACGGGCCACCTCCTGTGATTCGCCGGTGTTGGTGGAGCCCTGGATTCAGGGCCAGGAGTTCACCGGCAGTTTGCTGCAGGGCGAGGCGCTGCCGCTGATCCGGCTGGAAACACCCCGGGAATTCTACGACTACGAAGCCAAGTATCATGCGGATGATACCCGCTACCTCTGCCCCTGCGGCCTGCCCGAAACGCGGGAAGCGGAACTGCGGGAGTTGGTGCGCCGGGCCTTCGCCGCGGTGGACGGCTACGGCTGGGGTCGAGTGGATCTGATGGTGGATGGGCAAGACCGGCCCTGGTTGCTGGAGGTCAATACCGTTCCCGGCATGACCGATCACAGCCTGGTGCCGATGGCGGCGCGGGTGGCCGGATTGAACTTTCAGGAACTGGTCTGGCGCATTCTGGAAACCAGTCTGACGCGGCCGGACTGAGCGGGGAACGAGATGGGGTTCGGTCATGGGCGCCGCCGGGGCGCGACGACGCTCAAACGCAAAGCGCCGGGTTCGCCGGGGCGGTGGAAAACCGTTCTGGAACCACCGTTGCGCTGGCTGGGGGTGATGCTGGCGCTGGGGGGCGTTGGCTTCGGTCTGTGGGCTGGTGGCCAGAAACTGCGGGATCCGGGCGTGTTTCCGTTGCGTCAGGTCCGCATCGAAGGCAAGTTGCGCAATCTGGCGGAGGAAGATTTTCAGCCTGTCGTGAGCGGCTATCTGGGTCGGAATTTTTTTATGGCCAATCTGGATGAGTTGCGCGCCGCCTTGGCCACCAATCCCTGGGTCGAGGAGGTCGCCGTGCGGCGCTGGTGGCCGGATACCGTTGAAATCGATCTGCGCGAGCGGGTCGCCTTCGGCTACTGGGGCGAGCGCGAGATGGTGGATGTGAACGGTCGCCGGTTCCAGCCGGCGGTGGTGCGCCAGCCGGGCCCATGGCCACGGCTGGCCGGTCCGGACGGGCATGAAATGGCCTTGATCAGGACCTATCAACAGACCCGCGCGCTGTTGGAGCCAGTTGGATTGAAGTTGGCGAAGCTGGCCCAAGACGAACGGCGGGCCTGGTGGCTGACCTTCGACAACGGTCTGGAAGTGTATTTGGGGCGCGAGCAGTTCGAACGGCGACTGCGGCGACTGATTCGGGTCTATCCGCTGATTCTGTCCGCCCAGATCGACCGGATCGCGGTGGTGGACATGCGCTATGTCAACGGATTTGCCGTGCGCTGGAAAGTGGGACCGCCGGCTCCGGCGGCGGGTTAGGCGGTTGGAAGAACGGAACGGTCATGGCGAAAAAAGAAGACAAGAACTTGATTGTCGGGCTCGATATCGGCACTTCGAAGGTGGTGGTGATCGTCGGCGAGGTAAGCCCGGACGGCATGATCGATGTGGTCGGCCTCGGCTCTCACCCTTCGCGGGGTTTGAAGAAGGGGGTGGTGGTCAACATCGAGTCCACCGTCCAGTCGATCCAGCGTGCGGTGGACGAGGCGGAACGGATGGCCGGTTGCCGGATCCACTCAGTGTACACCGGCATCTCCGGCAGTCACATTCGGGGGCTCAATTCCCATGGCGTCACCGCCATCAAGAATCGAGAGGTGGCTCCGGAGGACGTGGAACGGGTCATCGAGGCGGCGCGGGTGGTGGCCATTCCGGCCGACCAGCAGATCCTGCACATCCTGCCGCAGGAGTTCATCATCGATAGCCAGGAAGGCATTCAGGATCCGGTCGGGATGTCCGGGGTGCGGCTGGAGGCGCGGGCGCACATCGTCACCGGCGCGGTCAGCGCGGCTCAGAACATCGTCAAGTGCGTGCAGCGCTGCGGGCTGGAAGTGGACGATGTAATCCTGCAGCAACTGGCGTCCAGCCGGGCGGTGCTGACCCAGGACGAAAAGGAACTCGGCGTCTGTTTGCTCGACATCGGCGGCGGCACCACCGACCTGGCGGTATTCACTCACGGCGCGATCAGCCATACCGCGGTAATTCCGATCGCCGGCGATCAGGTGACCAACGATATCGCCGTCGCCTTCCGCACCCCGACCCAGTCGGCCGAGGAGATCAAGATCCGGCATGCCTGCTGCCTGAAGCAATTGGCGCGGCCCGACGAGCGGATCGATGTGGCCAGCGTCGGCGACCGGGCGGCGCGGTCGCTGTCCCGCCACGATCTGGCCGAGGTGGTGGAGCCGCGTTACGAGGAGTTTTTCGAGATGGCGCAGGCACAGCTCCAGCGCAGCGGATTCGAGAATCTGATCGCGGCGGGCATGGTGTTGACGGGCGGCGGTTCCCGGATGGAGGGGGTCGTGGATCTGGCCGAGGACATCTTGCACATGCCGGTGCGTTTGGGCTTGCCGCACGACGTAACCGGGCTGCAGGACGTGGTGCGAAATCCACTTTATTCCACCGCGGTGGGGTTGCTTCTGTTTGGTAACGAAAATCGGCCGGTCAAACCCGGGCCGGTGTCGCGAGCGGGCCACAAGGGATTATGGGCCCGGATGAAAAACTGGTTTCAGGGGAATTTCTAGTTTGTTGGGTCGAGTGATGTCGGGTCGAGAACCACTGATCGAGGAGAGGCCGTTATGTTCGAACTGATGGATACCAAGGCGGAGAGCGCCATCATCAAGGTGATCGGCGTGGGTGGCGGCGGCAGCAACGCCGTACAGCACATGCTGTGCGCCAGTATCGAGGGCGTGGATTTCATCTGCGCCAACACCGACGCACAGGCGTTGAAAACCTGCACGGTGCCGATCACCCTCCAAATGGGCGCCAACATCACCAAGGGGTTGGGAGCGGGAGCCAACCCCGATGTCGGCAAGCAGGCCGCCCAGGAGGATTCCGAACGCATTCGGGAGGCGATACAGGGCGCCGACATGGTGTTCATCACCGCTGGCATGGGTGGCGGCACCGGGACCGGCGCGGCCCCGGTGGTCGCGCAACTGGCTCGGGAGATGGGCGTGCTGACGGTGGCGGTGGTGACCAAGCCTTTCCCGTTCGAGGGCAAGAAGCGCATGGAAGTGGCGATGCGCGGTATCCGCGAACTGAGCGAAACCGTGGATTCGCTGATCACCATCCCCAACGAGAAGCTGTTGACCGTGCTGGGCAAGAGCGCCAGTTTGCTGGATGCCTTCAAGGCCGCCAACGACGTGCTGTTGGGGGCGGTGCAGGGTATCGCCGAGCTGATCACCAACCCAGGCCTGATCAATGTGGACTTCGCCGACGTGCGCACGGTGATGTCGGAGATGGGGATGGCGATGATGGGCACTGGCCGGGCGGTCGGCGACGGGCGCGCCCGCGAGGCGGCCGAGGCGGCCATCGCCAGCCCGTTGCTGGAGAACTTCAATCTGTCCGGCGCCCGGGGCCTGCTGGTGAACATCACCTCGGGCATGGATCTGACCATCGGCGAGTTCGACGAGGTCGGCAACATCATCAAGGAACTGGCCGCCGATGATGCCACCGTGGTGGTCGGCACGGCGATCGATCCCGACATGCGCAACGAGTTGCGGGTGACCATCGTCGCCACCGGCATCGGCCAGGGCGCTCCGGCCAAGCAGGCCGGCCCGCGCGAACGGGAGGCGGCGATCCCGCACGTCAAGCTGGTCCAGCGGGTGGGTGAGGGGGAGCCGCATTTCCGCCATGACCGGCCCAGTACCCGCCAGAAGGCGGTCGGCGATGGGCTGAGCGAGTCGCGGGAACGGGCGGACGAACTGGATTATCTGGATATTCCGGCATTCCTGCGCCGTCAGGCGGATTGAGCAGAGGTCCGCCGGGATGGGTCCCTGATCGATCAATGATTCGGCCGCCGCCAGCGATGGGCGCGCGCGGCGGTCCGATTCCACCCTGGAGTATGAATTTCGCAACTTAACAACGTTGTTAGTTGCGAAAGAGAAACAAAAGTTGCAGTATCGCTACTTAGTGTGGTATCTTTGCTGCAACTCACTATGGCGTTCCTGTTACCGGCAACCCGCGAGGGCTGGCCGGCGGGTCCGCGAACATGCGATCCCTAATTCGCGGGATGAGTCCGGCGCCATACTCCAGATCAATCGATGTGTTGGGGGACCTAAGATGATTAGGCAGCGAACCTTGAAAAATGCCATTCGGGCGACCGGCGTCGGCTTGCACACCGGCGACAAGGTCTATTTGACGTTGCGGCCAGCGGCGCCCGATGCCGGCATTGTGTTCCGGCGGGTCGATCTGCCCGAACCGGTGGAGATCAAGGCCTGCCCGCGGAATGTCGGGGACACCCAACTCTCCACCTCGCTGGTCAGGGGGAAGACGCGGATTTCCACGGTCGAGCATCTGCTGTCGGCGTTCGCGGGGTTAGGCATCGACAACGCCTGCGTGGACGTGAGCGCCGCCGAGGTGCCGATCATGGATGGCAGCGCTGGGCCCTTCGTGTTTTTGATCCAGTCGGCCGGCATTCAGGAGCAGAACGTTCCCAAGCGCTTCATCCGCATCAAGAAACCGGTGCTGGTCGAGGATGGCGACAAGTGGGCCCGATTCGATCCCTTCGATGGCTTCAAAGTCGAGTTCACCATCTCTTTCGACCATCCGCTGTTCAGGGGCCGCAACCAGCACGCGGTCGTGGATTTCTCGACCACCTCCTTCGTCAAGGAGGTCAGCCGGGCGCGCACCTTCGGCTTCATGCGCGATCTCGAGTACCTGCGGGAACGGCGGCTGGCCTTGGGCGGTACCTTGGACAACGCCATCGTGGTGGACGACTACCGGATTCTGAACGAGGATGGGCTGCGCTACGAGGACGAGTTCGTCAAGCATAAAATTCTGGACGCCATCGGTGACCTGTATCTGTTGGGCCGTAGCCTGATCGGCGGGTTCAACGGCTACAAGTCCGGTCATGCGCTGAACAATCGCCTGTTGCGGGCGTTGCTGGCGGACAGCGCCGCCTGGGAGGAAGTGACCTTCAGCGACGAGCGGCAGGCGCCGATTTCCTACCTGCAGCCGGCCCAGGCTACTCGCTGAGCCTTCGATTCCGGTTTCATTCCCCCTATCGTGGGTCCGATGCGGCTTTCCGGCAATCCCGGAAAGCCGTTCTCGTTTCCGATTTCGCGTCCGACCGCCGGACCCGCCGCGAAAAAATGCCGCCGCTGGGGTATCATTTCTCGCTTGAATTGATTGAGCGACCAAGCGAAGGGCTCCCGATTGATGAATATCCTGAAAGCAATGTTTGGCAGTCGCAACGACCGCGTGATCCGCCGGATGCGCAAGGTGGCAGATCGGATCAATGCTCTGGAACCGGGCATCGCGGCGCTGGGCGACGCGGAACTGCGCGCCAAGACCGACGAGTTCAAGAGCCGCCTGGCCCAAGGTGAGACGCTGGACGCGCTCTTGCCCGAGGCGTTCGCGGTGGTGCGCGAGGCCAGCAAGCGTACTCTGGAGATGCGGCATTTCGATGTCCAGTTAATCGGCGGCATCGTGCTGCACGAGGGCAAAATCGCCGAGATGCGCACCGGCGAGGGCAAGACCCTGGTGGCGACCCTGCCGGTGTACCTGAACGCGCTGACCGGCAACGGCGTGCACGTGGTGACGGTCAACGACTATTTGGCCCGGCGCGACGCCGACTGGATGGGCCAGATCTACCGCTTTCTGGGCATGAGCGTGGGCGTGGTGATCGCCGGCATGAGCCCGGAGGAGAAGCGCGCCGCTTACGGCTCCGACATCACCTACGGCACCAACAACGAGTACGGCTTCGATTACCTGCGCGACAACATGGCCTTCGGTCTGGAGCAGAAGGTGCAGCGATCACTGCACTACGCCTTGGTGGACGAGGTAGACTCGATCCTGATCGACGAGGCGCGCACGCCGCTGATTATCTCAGGCCCGGCCGAGGAGAGTTCCGAGCTTTACCGCCGGGTCAACCAGATCGTACCGAGGTTGGTTCGCCAGAAGGAAGAGGAGGGACCGGGCGACTACTGGGTGGATGAAAAGGTCAAGCAGGTCTACCTGACCGAGGACGGTCACCAGCGGGTCGAGGATCTGTTGCTGGAAGCCGGACTGCTGCATGGGGGCGAGAGCCTGTACGATGCCGCCAACCTCGGCGTGTTCCATCACCTGAACGCCTGTCTGCGGGCGCACGCTCTGTTCCACAGGGACGTGGAGTACATCGTGCGCGAAGGCGAAGTCATCATCGTCGACGAATTCACCGGTCGGACCATGCCGGGCCGGCGCTGGTCGGACGGCTTGCACCAGGCTATCGAGGCCAAGGAAGGCGTGCCGATCCAGGCCGAGAACCAGACCCTGGCCTCGATCACCTTCCAGAATTACTTCCGCCTGTACCAGAAATTGGCGGGAATGACCGGCACCGCCGATACCGAAGCCTTCGAGTTCCAGCAGATCTACGAGTTGGAGGTGATCGTGGTGCCCACTCATCTGCCGATGATCCGCAAGGACAACGGCGATCTGGTGTTCCTCACCCCCCAGGAAAAGTTCGAGGCGGTGCTGGCCGACATCCGCGACTGCCGCCAGCGCGGCCAGCCAACCCTGGTCGGCACCACCTCCATCGAGGTGTCGGAACTGCTGTCCAATCTGCTCGACAAGGACAAGATTCCCCATCAGGTACTGAACGCCAAACAGCACGAACGGGAGGCGGAAATCATCGCCCAGGCCGGCCGGCCGGGGACGGTGACCATCGCCACCAACATGGCCGGCCGCGGCACCGATATCGTACTCGGCGGCAACCTTCAGGCGGAATTGAAGGCGCTGGATCCGGAGGCTGGTGAGGATGTCCGCGAGGATGTTCGGAAGGCTTGGTGGCAGCGGCACGAACAAGTGGTAGCCGCCGGCGGCTTGCACGTGGTCGGCACCGAACGGCACGAATCGCGGCGCATCGACAATCAGTTGCGCGGTCGTTCCGGCCGGCAGGGTGACCCTGGTTCCAGCCGTTTTTACCTGTCCTTGGAGGACAACCTGCTCCGCATTTTCGCCTCCGACCGGGTGGCGGGGCTGATGCAGAAGTTGGGGATGCAGAAGGGCGAGGCCATCGAGCATCCCTGGGTGACCAAGGCCATCGAGAATGCCCAGCGTAAAGTTGAGGCTCACAACTTCGACATTCGCAAGAACCTGCTGGAATTCGACGACGTCGCCAACGACCAGCGCAAGGTGATGTACCGCTGGCGCAACGAACTGATGGAATCCGAGGACGTGTCGGAGACGCTGAAGGACATGCGCGCCGAGGTGCTCAAACAGGTGATCGATCCGTACATCCCGCCGCAGAGCCTGGAAGAGCAGTGGAACGTGGCTGGCTTGGAGGAGGCATTGCAGAAGGACTTCGATCTTGCCCTGCCGGTCCGCGCCTGGCTGGATGCCGATCACGACCTGCACGAGGAGCCGTTGCGGGAGCGGATTCAGAGCGAACTGGATCGGGCTTACGCCCGAAAGGAAGCGCTGGTCGGCGCGCCCTGGATGCGGCAGTTCGAGAAGGCGGTGCTGCTGCAGGTGCTGGATGCCCACTGGCGCGAGCATCTGGCGGCGATGGACTATCTGCGCCAGGGGATTCACCTGCGCGGCTACGCTCAGAAAAATCCCAAGCAGGAGTACAAGCGCGAAGCCTTCGAGATGTTTCAGGCGCTGGTGCAACGCATTCACCAGGAGGCAATCGGCTTCCTGGCGCGGGCCCAGTTCCAGACCGAACCGGAACCGATCCCCGAGCCGCGCCGGCCGACGCCCGTCGCCATGCGCTTCGAGCACGCTGAAGTATCGGCCCTGGCGGAGGGCGAGGCTGAGGAGGAAGATCGTTCCGGCATCGAGATTCGCCATCAAACGGCGTCCCAGACCCCGTTCGTGCGCGAAGGCCGCAAGGTCGGCCGCAACGAACCCTGCCCTTGCGGTTCGGGCAAGAAGTACAAGCATTGTCACGGCCAGTTGAACTGAGCGGGGAAGCGGGTATGGAACCGTTCGCTGTCGCCGGCATCCGTTTGGGTACGACCCGCGCCGGCATCAAGTATCCCGACCGCCGCGATCTGGTGGTGATCGAAGCCGCGCCCGGAACCCGGGCCGCCGCCGTGTTCACTCGCAATGCCTTCCGCGCCGCGCCGATTACCGTGGCGTGCGCCCATCTGGTGACCGCCAGTCCCCGCTATCTGGTGATCAATACCGGCAACGCCAATGCCGGTACCGGCCGGCAAGGACTGGTGGACGCCGAGGCGACCTGCCGGGCGCTGGCGGAACGGACCGGTTGCCGGCTCCAGGAGGTGCTGCCGTTTTCCACCGGCGTCATCGGCGAGCCTCTGCCGCTGTTCCGGGTGCTCGTCGGGTTGCCCGCGGCCCTGGCGGAGTTGCGGGCCGATGGCTGGACTGAAGCGGCTTGCGGCATCATGACCACCGACACTCGACCGAAATGGGCATCGCGGCGGTTGATGCTCGATGGGCGGGAGATAACGGTCACTGGCATCGCCAAGGGTGCGGGCATGATTCGGCCGGACATGGCGACCATGCTGGCCTTCGTCGCCACCGACGCCGTCGCGGACGAGATCCTGCTGCGGCGAGTCCTGACGGATGCGGTCGCCGAATCTTTCAACGCCATCACCGTGGATGGCGACACCTCGACCAACGACGCTTGCGTGCTGCTGGCGACCGGTCGGTCGGGCGCGAACGTGGCCGGGGAAGGTGAGGATTTCGCTCGTTTCGCCGCCGCGGTGAGCGAGGTTTGCGTCGAACTGGCCCAAGCCATCGTCCGCGACGGCGAGGGAGCCACCAAGTTCATCACCATTCGAGTCGAGGGCGGCCTGGACGAGGCCGAATGCCGGCAGGTGGCCTATACCATCGCCCATTCGCCGTTGGTCAAGACTGCTTTCTTCGCCGCCGATCCCAACTGGGGACGGATTCTGGCGGCGGTGGGCCGGGCGGGGCTAGCGGATCTGGATCTGGAACGGGTGGCCATCCATCTGGACGAGGTCTGCATCGTCCGCGAGGGCGGCCGCGCCCCGGATTACACCGAGGAACGGGGGCAGGACGTCATGCGCCGGCCCGACATCGCCATTCGGGTCCAACTCGGTCGGGGCGAAGCGGCGGCGCGAATCTGGACCACCGATTTGTCCTTCGACTACGTGCGCATCAACGCCGAATACCGGACGTGAGCGCCGTGGATCCGGCCACGATCCACGTGGCGGTGGGTATCGTCACCAATCCCGCCGGGGCGGTATTGATCGCCCGCCGGCCCGATCACGCGTACCAAGGCGGTCTGTGGGAGTTTCCCGGCGGCAAGGTCGAGGAAGGCGAACCGGTGGAAGCGGCGTTGATCCGCGAGCTGCATGAGGAACTGGGCATTGTGGTGCAGGCTGCCGAACCCTGGTTGTGGATACGGCATGCCTATCCCGACAAAACGGTTCTGCTGGACGTGTGGCGGGTGACGGCCTATCGCGGTGAACCGCACGGCCGGGAAGGGCAGCCGCTGGCGTGGACGTCGGCGGCGACCATGGCGGACTTCGCCTTCCCGGCCGCCGACGAACCGATCATCGCGGCCCTGCTGGGTACCAGGAGTTAGGCAAGGGCCTGATACTTGCTCTCGTTCGGATCAGATCACGCAACAGGCCAGTTCGAATTCGACATCGGCCCTGCTTTGCGTGGCCCGGTGGTTGGGGTCCGGTTGGTCGAGAAAGCGGATGGTAAAACGGTGCCGTCCCCCACTGATTTCCGGGAACAGGATTCCACCAGGCGACAGCAACACCCGGATCAACTGATTCGGCGCGCCGGGATCGAGTCCTCGCTGAAAGAAGCCCCGAACCGCGATTTCCGGCTGGGGAATAGCGCTTTCGCGAATGAGTTGGAGAATCAACGCCACGGCCTCCCGCAGGGGAGTAAAGGGCGCCAACCATTCCTGCAAATGTTCGTCGCGGACCAGAGAATCCTGCTGTAGCCAGTGATAAAGTGCCGGCAGGTCGAATCGGCAGGTGCCGCCGGGTACCTGGCTCCGCTTGTGAATGGCGCTGAGGAAATCGATTTGCCGTACCGCGTCCAGCGCCAGGCTGTCCAGGCGATGAATCCGGCCGATGACCGTGCCGATTTCCGCCAGAACCGCCGACAGCGTGTCCGAATCGACTCCCGGACTTTGCCGCAAGCGGTTCAAGGCGGCGGCATGTCGCTCCAGCTCCTTGAGCAGTTCACCCTTGAATTCATTGCGTCCGGTTACGGCGAGAATGTCGAACAATCCCAGCAGTGCCGTGCGGCTGTCCCAAGTCGAGTACCCTGCGAGCGCGTGATCCACCTGATGGAATAGAAATTCCAACCGCAGCAGCGAGCGAACGCGTTCGTTGAGCGGCTGTTCGTAGCAGATGGGTTGGGACACGGGATACCTCGCGGCCAGGCGGAATCATCACGAGTGGGCTGACGCATTGGTTCTGATGGGTGATTTCATGTTATATAACTGATAAATAATGGTTTTTAGTCAGAGATGCCCATTAAAATCAGTGTGACGGCCCACTAGTGGACCAGCCGTGGATAAGCGGGGACCCGGTTGCCGTGCTGGTGGTTTTGGGAATGCGGCCAGCGGCGGCCGGCTCATGATGTTCGAGCAGCGCCCAGCATCGAGTAATGTCGGTGCAGGGCGGCGACCCGGCGATCCAGTTCGTCGAGGTTCCCCGAATTTTCCAGAATCTCGTCGGCCAGCGCCAGCCGTTGGTCGCGGCGGGCCTGCGCCGCCATGATGCGGTGGGCCTGTTCCGCGTCGATTCGATCGCGCGCCATGACCCGGCGGATTTGTTCGGCCTCGGGTGCGTCTACCACGAGAATGCGGTCGACCAGATCGGTCATCTCCGTCTCCACCAGCAGCGGAATGACCACCAGGCAATAGGAAGCAACCAGGGTGGCGATCCGTTCGCGGACTAAAGCGCGAATGCGGGGGTGCAGGATGGCTTCGAGTTGCCGCCGGCCGCTGGCGTCGGCGAACACCCGCTCCCGCAGGCGGGCGCGGTGCAGGCGGCCATCGCGATCCAGGCAGTTTGGCCCGAACTGGTTGACGATTTCCCCCAGCGCCGGTTGTCCGGGTTCGACCAGTTCGCGGGCGATCAGATCGGTGTCGATAACCGGGGCGCCGCGATGGGCAAACCGCTCGCTGACGGTCGTCTTGCCAGTGCCGATGCCGCCTGTCAGTCCGACGACCAACATGCTCAGAATCCCGGCCAACGCAGGTAGACGCGGTTGATCTCCTCGCCCCACAGCAGGACGATCCAGCCGGCGGCGGCAAGAAACGGGCCGAACGGGAGGGGCACGCGCCGGTCCCGACCGCCCAACAGAATCAGCGCCAGTCCGAAAATTGCCCCCACCAGCGACGAAAGCAACACGACGGTGATCAGGTACTGCCAGCCGGTCCAGGCGCCGAGCGCCGCCAGCAACTTGAAGTCGCCATGCCCCATTCCTTCCTTACCGGTCAGGAAGCGAAAAACCTGATAGACCGCCCAGAGCGACAAGTAGCCGGCCATCGCGCCGATCACCGCGCTTCGCAGGTCGGCGAACAGTCCGAACAGCGCTGCTCCCAACCCCAGCCAAAGCAACGGCAGCGTCAGATCGTCGGGTAATAGTTGGCAGCGGAAGTCGATGGCGCTGGCCGCGAGCAAGGTCCAGGTGAACAGCAACGCCGTGACGACCGGCCAGCCGAAGCCGAATTTCCAGGCGACGATGCCGGCCAATGCTCCGCTCAGTCCTTCCACCAGCGGATACTGGATGCCGATGGCCGTTCGGCAATGGGCGCAACGGCCACCCTGCACCGCATAGCTGAGCAGCGGAATATTTTCCACGGCCCGGATCAGGTGGCCGCACTGCGGGCAGCGCGAGCGCGGCTTCCATAGGTTCAGGGTGGATTGCTCGCTGTCCGGGATCGGCTGACCGAGCAGTTCCGCGCACTGCGTCCGCCATTCGCGCTCCATCATCAACGGCAGGCGGTGGATCACGACGTTCAAAAAGCTGCCGACGACCAAGCCCAGCAACACGGCCAAGGTTACGAACAGCGCCGGCGTATCGGCCAGCAATTCCAGCGGAGCCATCAAGCCGCTACCGTCAGATCGCCGCGGCCAGCTTGAAGATCGGCAGGTACATGGCGATCACCAGCGTGCCGACCACGCCGGCCAGAAACGCCATCAATGCCGGTTCGATGAACGTGGTCAGCGTTTCCACCTTATTATCGACTTCCGCCTCGTAAAAGTCGGCCACCCTAGCCAGCATGTCGCCGAGCGAGCCGGCTTCCTCACCGATCGCCACCATCTGGATCACCATGTCGGGGAAGAGAGTGCTTTGGCGCATGGCGAAGTTCAGTTGCTGGCCGATGGAGACCGATTCGCGCATTTCCAACACCGCCTTTTCGTATACATAGTTGCCGGTGGCGCCAGCCACGCTGAGCATGGCATCCACCAAGGGCACGCCGCCGTTGAACAGGGTGGACAAAGTGCGGGCGAAGCGGGCGTTGGCCGAGGTGGCGATCAGATCGCCGATCAGGGGGATTTGTAGAACCCAGCGGTCCACGAGTTGATAGAACGTGCGCGAGCGCTTGCGGGCCTCCAGGAAGCCAACCACGGCCACGACCGGCAGACCCAGGATCAGGTACCAGTATTCCTGGAAGACTTGCGAGAACTGGATGACCCACCGCGTTAGCGCCGGCAGGTCCGCGCCGAAACCCTTGAACAGATCCTCGAAGACCGGAATGACGAAGATCAGCAGAATGGCAGTGACGACGAAGGCGAATACCAGCACGATGGCCGGGTAGGTCAACGCTTTCTTGACCTTGGCTTTCAGCGCTTCGGACTTTTCCAGATAGGTGGCGATCTTGTCGAGCAGAACCTCGAGCACGCCCGCTTCCTCGCCGGCATGGACCAGGCTGCAATACAGATCGTTGAAGTACAGGTGATGCTTGGCCATCGCTTTCGAAAGGGCGGTGCCGCTTTCGACGTCGGCCTTGATGCTGAGAATCAGTTCCTTGACCTTGGTTTTTCTGTTGCTGTGCCCGACCATGTCCAAGGCCTGCACCACGGCAATGCCGGATCCGAGCATGGTGCAGAGTTGGCGGGTGAACAGCATGATGTCTTTCGAGTTGATCTTGTCGCCGAGGGTAAATAGGGGCTTGGATTTCTTCCGCACCTGCAAGGGCATGATGCCCTGTCGGCGCAATTCGGCCTTGACCAGGTTCTGGTTGGCGGCCCGCAGTTCGCCCTTAACCCGTACGCCCCGCTTGTCGGTGCCTTCCCACTTGAAAGTGGGTTCCTCTTCCTTCTTGGTTTTCGCCAGGGTCGGTTGTCTAGCCACGTCGGTTAGTCCGTTGTCACTCGGTTGATTTCTTCGAGACTGGAGAGGCCCATGCGGACCTTGTTCAGGCCCGACTGGCGCAGGTCGTTGACGCCTTCCCGGCGCGCCTGTTCGGCGATTTGCAGCACGTTGCCGTTTTCCATGATGATCCGGCCGATTTCCTCGGAAACCGGCATGACTTCGTAGACGCCGACCCGCCCCTTGTAGCCATGGTTGCACTGGTCGCACCCGACGGCCTTGTAGATCGTCAGATCCTTCAGTTCGTTTTGGCGAAAGCCCTGATTGATCAGTTCGTCCGGCGGGATATGAACTTCTTCCTTGCACTGCACGCACAGCCGGCGCGCCAGCCGCTGGGCGATGATGAGCGTGACGCTGGAGGCGATGTTGTAGGGCGCCACGCCCATGTTCACCAAGCGATTGAGGGTCTGCGGCGCGCTGTTGGTATGCACGGTGGACAGTACCATGTGACCGGTCTGCGCCGCCTTGATGGCGATCTCGGCGGTTTCCAGATCGCGGATCTCGCCGACCATAATGATGTCGGGGTCCTGGCGCAGGAAGGCACGCAAGGCGTTGGCGAAGGTCATGCCGACCTTCGGGTTGACGTTGACCTGATTGACGCCGGTGAGATTGATTTCGACGGGATCCTCGG
>JAVMKL010000067.1:0-6678 GCA_031732875.1 Candidatus Competibacter sp.
GGTCGCGAGGAGGGAATCGTCGAAGCCATTCTGACCTTGTTGAACGGACGGGGACTGACGGTGGACGCCGCGGTCGAAGCTCGACTGCGCGCCTGCCATCATCGGGAAACGCTGCGGCGCTGGCTGCTGAACGCGGCCCAGGCCGAGCGGGCCGAGCTGATTTTTGATCGTTGAGAGTCCCCCTCTTCCCGTGAGGGGGAGGAGTTGGAGGCGAGGAGTCGCTTACACCCCCAGATAATCCAGAATCCCTTCCGCCGCTTCCCGGCCCTCGAAGACGGCGGTCACCACCAGGTCGGAACCGCGCACCATGTCACCGCCGGCGAACACCTGGGGATTGCGGGTCTGGAACTTGAATCGACCGGCGGGCACAGCCTGTACCCGCCCGCGTAAATCCACCGCGATCCCGAACTCGGCGAACCAGGGCGCGGGATTGGGCTGAAACCCGAACGCGATGATCACCCGGTCCGCAGGCAGGATTTCCTCCGAGTCTGGAATCGCTTCCGGGGTGCGCCGGCCCCGTGCGTCCGGGGCGCCGAGCCGGGTGGCGCAGACCGTGACGCCTTCGACCCGCCCGTCCCCAACGATGGCCAGCGGCTGGCGGTTCCACAGGAAACGCACGCCTTCTTCCTTGGCATTAGCGACCTCGCGTCGCGAGCCGGGCATGTTGGCCTCGTCGCGGCGGTAGGCGCAGGTGACGCTGGTCGCGCCCTGGCGGATGGCGGTGCGATTGCAGTCCATCGCGGTGTCGCCACCGCCGAGAATCACTACCCGCTGGCCGCGCATGTCGATGAAATCGCCGGGGTCCCGCTCCAGACCCAGCAACCGATTGACGTTGGCGATTAAATACGGCAGCGCCTCGTGAACGCCGGGCAGATCCTCGCCGGGGAAACCGCCCTTCATGTAGCTGTAAGTCCCCATGCCGAGAAACACCGCGTCGTAGTCGTCCAGCAGGCGCTGGAACGGCAGGTCGCGGCCGATTTCGGTATTCAACACGAATTCCACGCCCATCTCTTCCATGATTTCGCGCCGGGTCTGGACCACCTCCTTCTCCAGCTTGAACGGTGGGATGCCGAAGGTCAGCAGGCCGCCGATTTGCGGATAGCGGTCGAACACTACCGGTTTGACCCCGTTGCGAACCAGGATGTCGGCGCAACCGAGTCCGGCCGGGCCGGCGCCGACGATGGCGACCCGCTTGCCGGTGGGAGCTACGTTGGACAAATCCGGTCGCCAGCCGGCTTTCAATGCCTCGTCGGTGATGTATTTTTCGATCGCGCCGATGGTGACCGCGCCGAAACCGTCGTTCAGGGTGCAGTCGCCTTCGCACAGCCGATCCTGCGGGCAAACCCGGCCGCAGACTTCTGGCAGCGAATTGGTTCGGTGCGACAGTTCGGCGGCCTCGAACAGATTACCTTCGTTGATCAGTTGCAACCAGTTGGGAATGTAGTTGTGGACCGGGCATTTCCACTCGCAATAGGGATTGCCGCAATGCAGGCAGCGGCCGGCCTGCACGGCGGACGACGCGGCGTCGAACTGGCCGTAGATTTCCCTGAATTGCAGGATCCGTTCGCGGGCCGGTGTCTTGACGGGGTCCTGGCGCGGGGTTTCGATGAACAGCAACGGTTTGGCTTTCGACATGAACGTATCCAGCGGCAAGCGGTAATGAAATGACTCAGGCGGCTTCGCGCAGCGCGCCGATCAGTGACTTGAGATCGGCGGCCTTGGGCTTGACCAGCCACATCCGGCTGGCGTAGTAGCGGAAGTCGTCCAGGATGGCCTGGCCCCACTCGCTGCCCGTTTCGGCCACGTAGTCCTCGATCAGCTCCAGCAGATAGTTGCGCTGTAACTCCATGTTCTCGGTGGCGATGCGATGGATATCGATCAGTTCGTGGTTGTAGCAGTCCACGAAGGCGTTGCGTTCGTCCAGCACGAAGGCGAAACCGCCGGTCATGCCGGCGCCGAAATTGACTCCGGTCTCGCCCAGCACCACCACCACGCCGCCGGTCATGTACTCGCAGCCGTGATCGCCGACGCCCTCGACGATGGCCAACGTCCCGGAGTTGCGTACCGCGAAGCGTTCGCCGGCGGTTCCCGCCGCGTACAGCGTGCCACCAGTCGCGCCATACAGGCAGGTGTTGCCGATGATCGGCGTGCGATGACTGGCGAAGCGGCTGTTTTTCGGCGGATAGATTACCAGCTTGCCGCCGGCCATGCCCTTGCCGACGTAGTCGTTGGCGTCGCCTTCCAGATAGAGATGCAAGCCCCCGGCGTTCCACACACCGAAGCTCTGGCCGGCGGTGCCGGTCAACCGCAATTTGATCGGCGCCTCCTCCATGCCGAGATCGCCATGACGGCGGGCGATTTCGCCCGACAGCCGCGCGCCGATGGAGCGGTGGACGTTTTGGAGTGCGTAATGAAACTCACCGCCCGTTTTCGCCGCAATCGCCGGCAAGGTGTCGCGCGCCATCCGTTCGGCCAGTTCGCCCTTGTCGAACGGTTCGTTACGCGGCTCGATGCAAAACTGTGGGTGCTCCAACAGCAGGCCGGCGTCGGACAAAATCGGCGACAGGTCCAGATGACCCTGCTTGCCGGTCGCGCCCGGCAAAGTTTCCAGCAGGTCGGTGCGGCCGATCAAGTCCTCGAACTTGCGCACGCCGAGACTGGCCATAATCTCGCGGGTTTCCCGGGCGACGAAGCGGAAGTAGTTCATGACCTTCTCGGCGGTACCCTTGAAATGGTTCAGCCGCAGCACGTTGTTCTGGGTGGCGACGCCGGTGGCGCAGTTGTTGAGATGGCAAATCCGCAGGTACTTGCAGCCCAGCGCCACCATCGGCGCGGTGCCGAAGCCGAAGCTCTCCGCTCCCAGGATCGCCGCCTTGACCACGTCCAGCCCGGTTTTCAATCCACCGTCGGTCTGCAACCGCACCTTGTCCCGCAGGTGATTGATGCGCAAGGTTTGATGGGTTTCGCTCAGGCCCAGCTCCCACGGACTGCCGGCGTACTTGACGCTGGTCAGCGGGCTGGCGCCGGTGCCGCCATCGTAACCGGCGATGGTGATCAGGTCGGCGTAGGCCTTGGCCACCCCGGCGGCGATGGTACCGACCCCGGCCTCGGCCACCAGCTTGACCGATACCAGCGCCTGGGGATTGATCTGCTTGAGGTCGAAAATGAGCTGCGCCAAGTCCTCGATGGAATAGATGTCGTGGTGCGGCGGCGGCGAAATCAGCGCCACGCCAGGTTTGGAGAAGCGTAGCCGGGCAATCGTGGCGTTGACCTTGTCGCCGGGTAATTGCCCGCCCTCGCCGGGCTTGGCGCCCTGAGCGACCTTGATCTGCAACACCTCAGCGTTGACCAGATAGGCCGGCGTCACGCCGAAGCGACCGGAGGCCACCTGCTTGATCTTGGAGCTTTTCTCGGTGCCGTAACGGGCTGGATCCTCACCGCCCTCACCGGAGTTGGAACGCCCGCCCAAGCGATTCATCGCCGTGGCCAGCGCCTCGTGCGCCTCTGGCGACAGCGCGCCCAGCGACATCCCGGCGGAATCGAAGCGTGGCAGGATGGCCTCAATCGGTTCCACTTCGTCCAGCGGAATCGGCGCGGCGGCCGGCTTCAGTTGGAACAAGTCGCGCAGGGTAGCGACCGGCCGTTCGTTGACCAGCCGGGCGTAGTCTTGGTAGTCGGCGTAATCACCGCTGCCGACCGCCCGTTGCAATGCTCCCACCACGTCCGGGTTATAGGCGTGGTACTCGCCGCCGTGGATGTACTTCAGCAGACCTCCGGTCTGGATCGGCTGGCGGCGTTTCCAGGCCCCCTCCGCCAATCGGATCTGCTCGGCTTCCAGGTCGGCGAAGCGCGCGCCCTGGACGCGGCTGACGGTGTCCTTGAAGCAGAGATCCACCACCTCCTCGTGCAAGCCGACGATCTCGAACAACTGCGCGCCGCGGTAGCTGTTGATGGTGGAAATCCCCATCTTGGAGATGATCTTGTACAGACCCTTGTCGATGCCCTTGCGGTAGTTTTCCATCAGTTTGGCAAAGTCGCCGTTGGCGATTTCGCCGCTGCGAACCAGATCGCGCAGCACGTCGTAGGCCAGCCAGGGATGAATCAGGGTCGCGCCGTAGCCGAGCAGTACCGCGAAATGATGGGGATCGCGGGCGGTGGCGGTCTCGACGATCAGATTCGCGTTGCAGCGCAAGCCATCCCGCACCAGCCGATGATGGATTGCGCCGGTTGCCAGCAAGGCGTGGATGGGCAAGGAATCGGGCGTAATGGCGCGGTCGGACAGCAGCAGCAGCGTCGCGCCGCCACGTACCGCCGCCGCCGCTTCGTCGCACACCCGTTCGATAGCGATCCGCAGACCCTCGCCGACCGGGTAGCGCAGATCGATGCGCTGGTGCGGATAACGACCGTCGGGATTATCCAGCAACACCTGGAGCCGGCCCTCGGTCAGTACCGGCGAGTTGGCGGTCAGCCGAGGCGCATGGGCCGGGCTTTCCTCGAACATATTGCATTCGGCGCCCAGACAGGTTTCCAACGACATCACCACCGCCTCGCGCAACGGGTCAATCGGCGGATTGGTCACCTGGGCGAAGTGTTGACGAAAGTAGTCATACAGGGAGCGGGGCCGCTCGGACAGCACCGCGAACGGGGTGTCGTCGCCCATCGAACCGATTGCTTCCTGGCCCGCCTCGCCCAATACCCGGAGCACCTGATCGCGTTCCTCGAAAGTCACGCCGAACAGTTTTTGACAGGTATTTAATACCTCCGGGGCCAGCAGCGCCGGTTCGGGCTCATCCTTGTACAGGGAACGGAGTCGCTGGACGTGACCACGCAACCAGCGCCGGTAGGGATGACGGCTCTTAAGGTCGTTATCGATATCCGTCGGCGTCAACAACTGGCCGGTTTCGACATCGATCGCCAGCATCTCACCCGGCTTCATCCGACCCTTGGCGACCACCTGTTCTGGGGTGTAATCGTACACGCCGATTTCCGAGGCGACGGTAAGGTGACGGTCCTCGGTGATGACGTAGCGAGCCGGGCGCAGGCCGTTGCGGTCCAGCACGCAACCGGCGTAACGACCATCGGTCAGCACGATGCCGGCCGGTCCGTCCCACGGCTCCATGTGCATCGAGTTGTACTCGTAGAAAGACCGCAGGTCTGGGTCCATGTGCTCGACGTTCTGCCAGGCGGGCGGAATCAGCAGGCGCATGGCGCGGAAGATGTCCATGCCGCCCATGACCAGCACTTCCAGCATGTTGTCGAGGCTGCTGGAATCGGAACCGTGCATGTTGACCAGCGGCCGGATTTCAGCCATGTCGGGCAGCAGTGGGCTGGAGAAGGTGTAACTGCGCGCCTCGGCCCAATTGCGATTGCCGCGAATGGTGTTGATCTCACCGTTGTGGGCCAGATAGCGGAACGGCTGCGCCAGCCACCACTGCGGCAGGGTGTTGGTGGAGAACCGCTGATGAAACAGACAGATCGAGGATTCCAGCCGCGCGTCGTGGAGATCGGGGTAGAACACTGGCAGGTTGGCCGGCATCACCAGCCCCTTGAAGCCGATGACCCGGCCGGACAGCGACAGCACGTAATACACCGGATCGCGGGTACGGATGCGCAGGTTGGCGCGGCGGCGGGCCACGAATAGATGACGTTCCATCACCTCCGGCAGCATGTTCGCCGGCGGTGTGACGAAGACCTGCTCGATATGGGGCAGAGTTTTGAGCGCTTCGGCGCCGCAGGCTTCGGGATTGATCGGCACCACGCGCCAGCCGGCGATCCGCAGTCCTTCCTTGGCCAGCTCGACCCCCAACTCGGTCCGGGCAGCCTCGGCCAAGGCAGGATCGCGATTGAGGAACACCATGCCCACGCCGTAATGCTCGCCTAGATTAATGCCGGCTTCGGCGGCGACCTGGCGCAGGAATACTTCCGGCTTACGCATCAGCAGACCGCATCCGTCGCCGGATTTGCCGTCGGCAGCCACCGCACCGCGGTGGGTCAGGCGGGCCAGGGCGTTGATCGAAGTTTGGACCAGCCAGTGACTGGGCCGGTTGTCCATCTGGGCGATCAGGCCAAAGCCGCAGCTATCTCTTTCGAATTCTGGCCGGTACAGCCCGGCGGGATTGGGCGTCTGCTGCATGGTTCGATTCACTCGCGGGAAAAACACGGGAAGGGCACAGACAAATTACATACCGCTTGTCGCCGATCCGGCACGGTCGACGCCAATTTTGAGGTCGGGACGGCACCCGAGTTCCAAAAGCACAGTGATTTCAGGATCATGGCGAACAGATCGAGCGTGGTCCAGCACGAGGCGAGCCGGTGGCCAACAGGGCGGGCGGCGGTAAAGCGGGCAAACCAGGCCCGAGCTGCTCCAAAAGCGCGCGAGGCTGGCGCCCGGTGCGCCGAAATGGGGCGGAGGGCTCGGCTACAGGCGCGGACAAGCTCGCGCCTGTAGCCGAGCCGGAGGTCAACTGCGTCCGGTGCGTTTGCGAAACGCGAATTCCTGCGCGTCGACGGCGGCGATGGCGGTCATGTTGATGATCCGTCGCGCCGAGGCCGAGCGGGTCAAGATATGAGCCGGCTTGGCCAGACCGAGCGTGATCGGTCCCACCGACACGCCGTTGGTGACTTGCTTCAACAGGTTGTGGGAGATGTTGGCGGCATCGGCGTTGGGCATGATCAACA
>JAVMKL010000068.1:0-6657 GCA_031732875.1 Candidatus Competibacter sp.
GTGGCAACGAATTCGGGTTGGACGCCCGGACGGGCCGGTCGGACCCAGTATCGAATGGACCGAACCGACCTGGAACCCGGTCGCCAGCCGCTCCCAATACGTCGGAGCGATGGGTGGTTCAATTTTTTATCCCTACCGCTGGAACGCCGCTTTCCAGCCGCCATTTTCAAGAGGAGTGACACCATCATGACCAATGCCCGTTTCAATCGTCCGCGCGGGGTGCGCATGTGGCTAGTGGGAGTGGGCCTTCTGGGCCTTTCCGCCTGCGGTACCCTGCAACCGCCCCCCACCGCCCAGAGCATTGCCGGCCTGACGCCCTCGGGCACCGTGACCCTGACCGAGACCGTCGCGGCAGGCATGACGGGGGGAACCGGTTCGCTGACGTTCCAGGGGCGCACCTATCCGTTCAGGGTCGTCGGCACGGTGGTCGGACCCGGTGGCGCTTCGCGGATCCAGGCCGTCGGCGAGGTCTACCGGCTGAACCGTCTGTCCGACTTCGAGGGGACTTATTCGGAGGGAACGGGGCAGGCCGGACTCGCCACGTCGGGTAAGGCGGAATTGTGGATGCGGAACCAGGCGGGCGTGATCATGCACCTGACCGGCACCAGCGAGGGCGTCGTGCTCTCGCTCGGACGCGATGAGGTCCTGATCCAACTGGCGAACTGAACCCGCGCAACCGAACGGAACCGGCGGGTTCGACCCCTTCGAGACGACGCGGGCCGGCCCGCCAAGCGCATCAACGAGAGGTGAAACACCATGCTACGAAACAAACTCCTCAGTTACGGTCTGGCCGTGTTCGCCACCGCTACGGCGCTGCTGGGCGTCGTCGTTCCGGCGCAAGCGGCGGACCCGAAACCCAACATCCTCGTGATCTGGGGCGATGACATCGGCCGGGACAACATCAGCGCCTACAGCCTCGGCATCATGGGCTACCAGACGCCGAACATCGACCGCATCGCCAAGGAAGGGGCGCTGTTCACCGACTCCTACGCGCAGCAAAGTTGCACGGCGGGCCGCGCGTCGTTCATTCTCGGCCAGCATCCCTTCCGCACCGGCTTGCTGACCATCGGCATGCCGGGCTCGCCGCAAGGCATTCCCGAGTGGGCGCCCACCATCGCGGACCTGCTGAAGCAGCAAGGCTACGCCACCGGCCAGTTCGGCAAGAACCACCTGGGCGACCGCGACTCGCACTTGCCGACCGTGCATGGCTTCGACGAGTTCCTCGGCAACCTCTACCACCTGAACGCCGAGGAAGAGCCGGAGACCTACTACTATCCGAAGGACCCCGAGTTCAGGAAGAACTACGGTCCGCGCGGCGTGCTCCATGCGTGGTCGGACGGCAGGGGCGGCCAGAAGATCGAGGACACCGGCCCGCTGACCCGCGCGCGGATGCCCACCGTGGACCTCGAAATCTACGACGCCGCGAACAAGTTCATCGACGCCCAAGTGAAGGAGAAAAAGCCGTTCTTCGTCTGGTTCAACACCACGCGGATGCACGTCTGGACCCATCTCAAGCCATCGGCGCAGGGACGGACCGGCATCGGCCTCTATCCCGACGGCATGGTGGAACACGACGACATGGTGGGTGCGCTGCTCAAACGGCTCGACGAACTCGGCGTCGCCGGCAACACCATCGTCGTCTACGGCACCGACAACGGGGCGGAGGAAGCGACTTGGCCGGACGGCGGCACGATGCCGTTCAAGGGCGAGAAAGGCACCACTTGGGAGGGCGGCTTCCGGGTGCCGATGCTCGTCCGTTGGCCGGGCGTGATCAAGCCGGGCACGATCATCAACGAGATCTTCTCGCAGGAAGACTGGTTGCCGACGCTGCTGGCGGCGGCGGGCGAGCCGGCCATCGTCGAGAAAGTGAAGCAGGGCTACGAAGCCAACGGCAAGACCTGGAAAGCTCACCTCGACGGCTACAATTTCCTGCCGTTCTTCAAGGGCGAGGTCAAGAAAGGCCCGCGCGAGGAAATCTTCTACTTCGGTCAGGGTGGCGACCTCAACGCCGTGCGCTGGAACGACTGGAAGGTTTCCTTCGCCGTCGAGGACGGCAACATCGCCACCGCCGTGCGCAACGTGCCCGGCTGGCCGGTGATCACCAACCTCCGGGCCGATCCCTACGAGCGGGCCGCGAGCCAATCGGGAATGTACATCCGCTGGTATGCCGACAACATCTGGCTGTTCATCCCGGTGCAGCAAAAGCTCAAGGCGTTTCTCACCACGCTGCCGGACTATCCGTTCCAGCAGGGTAGCAGCCTGAACGCCGCCGGCATCAACTACAACTCCCTCCAGGCGATGCAGGCCATGAAACGCCTGAAGGAATTGGAAAGTCTCCCGTCACCGCACAACTGATTCTTAACTGGGCACCTCACAAACGAGTTCGTTTCACTTCGGAGAGTGACCATGCACAAATCATCGGTATTGACGGCGTTCGCCGTCTCCAGCCTCCTGCTGGGAGGGCCGGCTCTCGCGGTCGAGGAACTCAAAGGGGAAGTGCTCGGTGGGGGCGCCCCCATCGCCGATTCCACCGTGACCCTGTGGGCGGCGGGCCTGGAGGCACCGAAGGAATTGGCGCGGACGCGGACCAACACCGAAGGTCGGTTCGAGCTGAGCATTGCCCGCCCCCATGGGGGGGAGACTCACCTCTACCTGATCGCCCAGGGCGGCACGCCCACGGCGAACAAGGCGGGCGGGGCCAACCCCGCTATCGCATTGATGACGGTGCTGGGCAGCAAGCCGCCGGCGAAGATCACGATCAACGAGATGACGACCATCGCCTCGGTATGGACGCACAACCAGTTCATCGAGGGCACGGCGATCAAGGGCCAGCCGCTGCAACTGAAGATCGCGGCGGGCAACGTGCCCAGCTTCGTCGATCTCGCGACCGGTGGCTGGGGCGCGACCATCCAGGACCCGCTCAACAGCAGCCAGACGCCCACCATGGCCAACTTCGCTAGCCTGGCCGACGCGCTGGCCGGGTGCGTGACGCCGGTCAAGGCGGATGCATGCGCCGCGCTCTTTGCCGCTGCGACCGGGCCGGACGGCAAAGCTCCGGCCGATACGCTGACGGCGGCCGAAGCCATCGCCCGGACCCCTTGGTACAAACCGGAACGGATCTTCGCCTTGCTCGAAGCCTTCTATCCGATCCCGCAGGGCAAGACGATGCGCGCCGTGCCGTACATGCCGTATCTGCAATGGGCGCCCAGCGCCTGGGTCCTGCCCCTGAAGGTGACGGGCGGCGGGTACCGCGCGGGCGGCAAAGCCATGTTCGACAGCGAGGGCAACCTCTGGGTGGGCGACAACTTTACAGTCGGCTGGCAGGGGCAGGACATGCTATGGCAGGGTAACGCCACCAAGTTCGACCCCAACGGCAAGCCGCTGTCGCCCATGACCACCGGCTTTGCGGGCGGCGGCATGCAGGGCGGGACCTTCGGCGCGGCCATCGACGCTAAGGATAACGCTTGGCTTACCAGCTACGGCGGCAAGACGATCACCGTATTCGACAAGAACGGCAAGCCGCTGACCCCGCCCGAGGGCATCAACTTCGGCGGCAAGCTTGGCCTGATGCAGGGCGTGATCGTCACCCCGAGCGGCGATGTCTGGGTGGTGGGCGTCGAGAAGAACCAACTCGTCTTCTTCCCGAAGGGTGACCTGGGCCAAGGCCGCATCGTTTGCGAAGGCAAAAGCGCCGAGCCCTGTGCGTCGTTCAAAATGCCGTTCCACCTGGGGATAGACCAGCAGAACAGGATCTGGGTCACCAACGGGGCCAGCGACGAAGTCGTTCGCTTTCCGGCCAGTGATCCGAGCAAGGTCGAGCGGTTCAAGTCGGGCTACAGCGGCAGCGGCCTGGGCATCGACAGCCAGGGCAATGTTTGGGTGACCAACCGCTTCGGCAACGGGATTCACGGCCTGGAGAGGATGGCGAAGGTGGGCCTCGTCCTGATGATGGGCGGCAACGTCGACCGGACCCTCGCCTACTCTATGTTCGAGCAGAAGGGTGGCCCGGATGGCGGCAGCGTCTCTCTCTTTCGACCCGACGGCACGCAGTTTCCCGGCTCGCCCTTCACGGGCGGAAGCCTACCCGGACCATGGGCGGCGACCATCGCCGGTGACGACACGGTGTGGGTCTCCAACTTCGCCGGTGCGGTGGGGCGGATCGCGCATCTGTGCGGCGCGAGGACGGAGAACTGCCCGCCCGGCTTCAAGACCGGCGATCAGATCTCACCGCCGGGCGGCTACGTGGGTGGAGGCCTGCAGATGCAGACCGATCTCGCGATCAGTCCGGCGGGGGATGTCTGGGTGATGGATAATTGGCAGGACATTAATAGCTGCTACGGCGATCCTGAGGAAGCGCTGTCGACGCGCTGCGGCGGGCAGGGCGTGACGATTTTCTACGGGATGGCCAAGCCGGTGCACGCGCCGCAGATCGGGCCGGTGCGGGCGCTGTAGAAGTATTGCCTTCGGATCGCTTTCGGCGGTCCGTGAGCCTCTTCCAAGGAAATCGATCGATGAAGATGAATCTCGACAGACGAGCCATGCAAAGCGCCGCGTTCGTGGCCGCGCTGCTGGCGGGCGCCTCCGCGCACGCCGAAATGAGTGCCGAGGAACTGGCGAAGCTGGCGCAGAATCCGGTGGGCAACCTGATCAGCCTGCCGTTCCAGAACAACACCAATCTCAACTTCGGGCCGGAGAAGGGGACGCAGAACGTGCTCAACATCCAGCCGGTGATCCCGATCTCGGTGAACGACGACTGGAACATCATCACCCGCACCATCGTGCCAGTGATCTCCATGCCGTCGCTTTACCCGGGCGACGACCGCACCAACGGCATCGGCGACACGGTCTTCACGGCGTTCCTGTCGCCGGCCAAGCCCGGTCACTGGATTTGGGGCGCGGGGCCGGTCGTCCAGTTGCCGACCAACAGCGATGCGGAACTCGGCAACAAGAACTGGGGCCTGGGTCCGTCCTTCGTGGTGTTGCACCTCGACAAAGGCGATCCGTGGGTGTACGGCGTGCTGGTCAACAACATCTGGTCGCTCACCAGCGACCGGCGCGGCGGCTCGTACAACAACGGCCTGATCCAGCCCTTCGTCAACTACAACTTCGAGGGCGGCTTCTATCTCACCAGCGCGCCCATTCTGACCGTCGACTGGAAGGCCGACAGCGGCCAGCAGTGGACCGTGCCCCTGGGCGGCGGCGTGGGCAAGATCTTCCACTTCGGCAAGCTGCCGGTGAACGCGCAGTTGTCGGCCTACTACAACGTGGTCACGCCCGACGACGGCGCCGACTGGCAGATTCGCGCGCAGGTGCAGTTGATGTTTCCCAAATAGCGACCGATCGAACTGGAACGACATTGCGGTGGACGCGCCACCGGTTGGAACTTCCCCGATGGGTGGCGCGAGCACGCGAGGCGGGCTATGGTGATCGATAAACACCACGCATCTTAAAGGGGAAAACCATGAGACTGATAGCACCGGATGCACGCGCGACCATCACCCTCCTGATCGGGCTGGTTGCCCTGTTGCTCGCGCCGGGTTGCGCCACGCCGCCGCGCCAACCGGCGGTACCCGAAAAGTTGCAGAACCAAGCACAAATTCCGGGTTTGGAAAAGGTCCGGTACCGCATCGGCAACCCCGATGATCTCGCCGAAATGCAACGCGAAGGAATCGAATCCATCCGGCGCGAGCAAGCCTACCTAACGGCCAGTGGCCACTCGGGGCCACTCCCCCCGGCGATCTTTCTCGCCATTTCCGGCGGCGGCGACAACGGTGCGTTCGGCGCCGGGCTGCTGAACGGCTGGACCGCCGCCGGCACCCGGCCGACCTTCAAACTGGTGACCGGCGTCAGCACCGGGGCGCTGACCGCGCCGTTCGCCTTTGCCGGGCCGGCCTACGATGCCAAGCTAAAGGAGGTTTACACCACCATTTCCGCCAAGGACATTTTAGAGTCGCGCAGCCTGCTGGCCGCACTGACCAGTGATGCCATGGCCGACAATCATCCTTTGTGGAAACTGGTCGCAAAGTATGTGGATCAGGCACTGCTGGATGTGATCGCCGCCGAATACGCCAAGGGGCGCCTGCTCCTGGTGGGAACCACCGACCTCGATGCGCGCCGGGGCATCATCTGGAATCTGACCAAGATCGCGGCCAGCCGCGATTCCAGGGCGCTGGAGCTGTTCCGAACCCTGATGGTAGCCTCCGCCGCGATTCCCGGCGCGTTTCCCCCGACCATGATCGATGTTGAGGTGAGCGGCCAGCCGTATCAGGAGATGCATGTGGACGGCGGCGCCACGGCGCAGGTGTTCGTCTATCCGCCTTCACTCGACCTCCGGGACAAGACGCGCCAGCTCGGACTCCAGCAGCGCGAGCGGCGGGTGTATGTGATCCGCAACAGCCGGCTGGACCCCGAGTGGGCGCAGGTGGAACGGAGCACCATGACCATTGCGGGGCGGGCGATCTCCTCGCTGATCCATACTCAGGGTATCGGCGATCTCTATCGGATTTATCTGACCGCCCAACGCGACGGCGTCGATTTCAACCTGGCGTATATCCCGGACAGTTTCAACGCGCCGCACACCGAAGATTTCGACACCGAGTTCATGCGCAAACTCTTCGCCGTAGGGTACGACATGGCGGCCAAGGGCTATCCGTGGCA
>JAVMKL010000069.1:0-6641 GCA_031732875.1 Candidatus Competibacter sp.
AACGAGGCGAAGATGGCGACGAACACCATCAGGTTGTCCACCGACAGCGATTTTTCCAGAATGTAGCCGGCCAGGAACAGATCGGCGTACTCGTCGCCGAACCGGACCTTGAGGTAGAAGAAGAAGGCGATGGACAGAAAGATCCAGAACAGCGACCAGGCCACGGCGTTGGGGATGCTGATGTCCTCGCTGTCCTTGTGCAGCCGCAGATCCAGCCACACCGAGAAGATGACCACCACCACGAAGATGGCGATGGTCTCCAGCGGAAAACCGAAATGATGTTCCATGATGCCGCGCGCTCTCAGGCCAGGTCGAAGTCTTTGGGATTCAAACCCAGCTCGGCGCAGATTTTGCGCACCACCGCTTTCTCGTTATCATCGAAGTTACCGTCGGCGGCGCCGACGGCGCAGCAGACCCGCACCATCAGCCGCGCCTCGGCCTCGTTGGCCTTGACCTTGGCGACCGCTTGCAGCGCGCTGGCTTGGCCGATTTGGTGGTCGAACTCGAACTGCTTGCCATACTTGTCAAAAATCGCGATAACTTCATCCACGCTGAATACCGACAGTACCTCCGAGTTGCGCAGAAAGCCCATCATCTTCTGCTTTTCCTCGGGTCGGACCACACCGTCGGCATAGGCTACCAGCGTACAGCCGGCTACCACTGCTTCCAGAAAACTTTTGTTGCGGACCTTGGTGACTTCGCTTTTCAGGGTCGCGGAGACTTCGTTGTAACGCTGTTTCAACCATTCGAGAGCCATAGGTTCGTTCCTCACAGTTGTCAAAATCGCGGAAAAGTTAATCCTTGGACCCGGCAACCCAGCGCAGGCCGAAACCGTAGGCCTGATCCATGTAGCGGTGATCCAAGAAATATTCGACCAGTTTTGTGACCTTGAGGTTACCGCCCTGGTTCTCCAGCATCGCCAGGGCGCACATGCGCTGGTCGTTGCGGTGACTGTCGAGCTGGATTTCCAGCGTCGGCTGATCGGGGGCCTTGAGGGTAACCACGGCGTCGGTCTCCGCCCAGTTGGGCGCGCCCTGGTAAATCATGGCGAACAGCAGGACCCGATCCAGCTCGTTCCATTGCTGGCCGTTGATGTGCAGGAACTCGCCTTCGGCGCTGGCGCCGCTGCGGTCGTCGCCCATGAGCTGGATGTAGGGGGGCTGTTGCAGGCTGCCGAAAGTGTCGCCCAGCGCCTGCACCGCTCCGCCGCGCCCATCCCGCAGCTTGAACAGGCAGCCCAGGTCGAGATCGATCTTGCGCCCGCCGGTCAGCCGACCGAAGAATCCCTTGCCGCCGCCTCCGCCCTGGTTCCAGTTGAGATTGACCACGATTTCGCCGAAGCCCTGCGCCTTTTTCTCCAGCGAAATACTGGGGGTTTTCTTATCCAGCGTGATTTTTTCCAGCCGGATGGGTTTGGGCGGCGCTGGGGGCGCGGCGGCCGGAGCGGCGGGACGCGGCGGCGCGGCGGGTGGCGCGGGCGGAGCGGCGACGTCGGGATCGTCGCCCACGTCCACGCCGTATTGCCGGGCCAGCGGTCCCAGCCCGCCGACGAAACCCTGGCCGACGGCGCGGAACTTCCATTCGCCGTTGCGCTGGTACAGTTCGCCGACGATCAGCGCGGTTTCCGCCATCATCTTCGTTGCCAGCGGGAATGTTGCCAGCGGCAGCTTGCTTTGCGCATCGCGGATTTCCGCCCGCATCTGGCTCAACTGACCGAACGATTGTCCGCGCCGCTGGCCCTGGTCGATGGTCAGCGCGATGACGATCCGTTCGATGGCGGCGGGTAATTGGGCAAAGGTGACGGTAAAAGCACGGCCGTCGCCGGCGCGCTGGATGCCGCCACCGGGCAGCGCCGGCTGGTTGTAGAAGACGAAGTCGTCATCGCCGCGCACCTTGCCTTGAGCGGCCAGGGCGAAGGCGCTGGAGTCGAGCGTCAGCGGGGTATTGGCCGGTTCCCAGCCCAACAGGATTTCGACCGACGTCGGCGCGGGACTATGCTTGGTGATGGAAAAATTCTGGCCGGCTTGCAGGTCCAAGGCGAAATCCTCCGTCGGGTTACAGATAAGGTCGAAGCGTCGGCAGCAGGTCATGGAAGGTGCGGCCGCTGGCGTGTTCCCCAATGGCTTGCAGCTTCCACTCGTTGTTGTGGCGGTACAGCTTGGTCATGATCAGGCCGGTAAAATTGCCGCCTTCCAATGACAGGTCGAAGCGGGCGATCTCGCCGCCGTTGGCGTCGTCCACGATCCGGCAGAAGGCGCTGGGAATCCCGGCGAAGCCTTCGCCGCTGAAGCTGTTGACGGTGAAGATCAGTACCTGCACCGCCGCAGGCACCTGGTTCAGATCGATGGTGATCCGCTCGTTCTCGGCGCCGGCCTCGCCGCCGCCGGAGCGGTCGTCGCCGCTGTGCCGGACGGAGCCACAGCGGCTTTCCAGTTGTCGAAACCATACCGTATCGACCAGATTGCCACCGGCATCGAACAACAGGCAGGATGCGTCCAGGTCCACCGCCTCCTGGCGGGTACCGGCACCGAAGCCGAGAAAACCGCGGGTCTGGACCTGTTTCATGCCCCAGCCAAGACCCATGATGACCCGGCTCAGACCGCGTCCCGCCTCTTTTTCCAAGCTGATGCGTTGTCCTTTTTGCAAACTGATAGCCATGCGGATGTCCTCGCTGATTTGCCGATTTCGGGGAAAGTCGGATGATATCCCAAACGATCTCGAACGAATTGTAGGCGCTGGTTTTCGCGATCTGACCGGTTGGCGTCGTATCGAGCGTGGGCACCGAAATTGTCGAGAACCCTTGGAGCAGAGCCTGCCAAACTTCTCAGGCGTTACTCCCACTCCAGAAATTTCTTATTATGAGCTTAGAAGAACTATTCGGCGCGGTCGATGGCTTCCGCCCGTTGTTGCCGGTTTGGCGTCGCCAACTCCAATATCCATAACCAGCATCCCAAGGATCCCGGCCCATGAAATTCTGCAGCCAGTGCGGCGCCCCCGTCACGTTGCGCGTTCCCTCGGGCGACAACCTGCCCCGGCATGTCTGCGACACCTGTGACACCGTTTATTACCAGAATCCGAAGATCGTTGCCGGCTGCATTCCCGAATGGCGGGGCCGGATCCTGCTGTGCCGGCGGGCCATCGAACCACGTTACGGCCTGTGGACCCTCCCGGCGGGCTTCATGGAGAACGGCGAATCGGCGGTCGCCGCCGCGGCGCGCGAGGCGCTGGAAGAAGCCAACGCCATGGTCGAAAATCTGACTCTGTACGGCCTATACTCATTAATCCATGTCAGTCAGGTCTACCTGATGTTCCGCGGCCAGCTAAGGGATGGACACGCCAGCCCAGGCGAGGAGAGCCTGGAGGTTCGGTTGTACGCCGAGGACGAGATTCCTTGGGAGCAACTGGCTTTTACCGTGGTCCAGGAAACCCTGCGCCAGTACTTCGACGAACGCCGGACCGGCGCGTTTGGCCTGCATGTCGGCGATATCATCCGCGAGCCCGACAACCGCTTCCGGATCCATCGCTACTACTAACCGGAAAAATTTGAGGAGCGCTCATGAAACCCTACCTTGTCGTCGTGGAAGATCCCAGTTCCGACAAACTGCTGAACATCGCGCTGATCCAGGCCGAAAACGAACAGGAGGCGGAGATTAAGGCCCAGCAACTGTTTCCGAATCTACCCGATCAGGATTTGTGCGTGTACGACGTGCACGAATTGAACCACGACTATCCCGATGGTTGGACCTACCTGGACTGAATCCCGAAGCCGCTGTTTTCCAACTCAGGAGAGTTACCGCGTGGAAAGCCATACCGCTGAAATCGATGAGGGCGCGGCGGTCGGCATGCCGTATGTGTTAAAGGAAGAAGCCCTGCTGGCGCAGGCTTGGAAGATGCAGGATCGCGTCGAGCACGAGCGGGGCGTGCGGGAAATCGCCAGCCAGTTTGGCAGTCTGCGCCAACGCATCGAGAGGTTGCGCGCCCAAACCGACACGATCTGGGAGCGGTTCGTCACTCTGACGCTGGAGCGGATTCTGTCCGAGCAACTCCGCGAGTTTATCGATGACCTCAACATGGAGCTTCAGGGACTGAACCTGCATCTGGTCGAGACGGACTGCGAAATTGATCGTATGCGGGCACGCATTCGGGAACGGCGACGCTGGCTGGGGGAAAAATTCACCCAACTGGAATCGCTGGCGCATCGAACGTCCACCCAGAACCATATCAATATGATGCTGGCCCGGGTGGAGGGACTGGAGGCGTATCTGTTGGGCAAGAAGGACGTGCCGCCACAAGCCTTCGAGATGCACTACAAGCGCCATACCACCGTCCCCAGCGATCTGCTGTATCTGCGAATTCGCCTGCTGACGACCCGGATCGCCAGCATTGCCTCGAATCGCAGCAGGCAACTGAACGAACTCGATGCCGAGCTTGGCGTTCAGTTGCCGGAAGCCGAGCGCCTCAAGGCCGAATTGGCCACGCTCGTCACCCGAGTCGAGTGCATGAGCGAATTATCCCGCTACTGGCTGGCGTATCTGGATATCTCGCTCGAGGGCGCGAATCGCGAAGGAGGATAGAGGCCGGGGGTCACAAGGGTCGGGAGTCAAGGGGCATAACCTGTCGCCTGACCCCTGTCGCCTCTTACAGCATCCGAACGCTCAGCACGCCCTGTACGTCGGCGATCTGCGCCACCACCTCGGCCGGAACCTGCGCGGCGGTATCCACCAGGGTGCAGGCGATTTCGCCGCGCGATTTATTGAGCATGTCCAGGATGTTGATGCCGGCTCCGGAGATCGCCTTGGAGATGCGCTCGATCATGTGCGGGACGTTGGCGTTGACGATGACCAGACGCGGGCCACCGTTGCGCGGCATGACCATTTCCGGAAAATTGACGGAATTGTGGACCGTGCCGCTTTCCAGATAATCGCGCACCTGATCGGCCACCATGATCGCGCAGTTTTCCTCGGCCTCCCCAGTGGACGCGCCCAAATGCGGCAGCATGATGACGCGCGGATGATCCTTCAGCCGGCTGGTGGGAAAATCGCAGACGTAGGATTTAAGCTTGCTGGCCTGCAGCCCCTCGAACAGCGCTTCCTCGTCCACCACGCCCTCCCGGGAGAAGTTGAGCAGAGTCAATCCCGGCCGGCAGTTCTTCAGGAACTGGGCGCTGATCAAATGGCGGGTATCGTTGTTCAACGGCACGTGCAGGGTGATGAAGTCGGCCTGCGCGGCCATTTCGTTGACGCTCAGGACCTGCTCGACCTGCGAGGAGAGTTGCCAGGCGTTGCTGACGGTGATGTGCGGGTCGTAGCCGATCACCCTCATGCCGAGCGCGCGGGCGGCGTTGGCCACCTTGACGCCGATCGCGCCCAGGCCGATCACGCCCAGGGTGCGGTTGGGCAGCTCGATGCCGACGAACTGTTTCTTGCCGGACTCCACCTGCTTGGACAGTTCGGCGTCGGTGCCTTGCAGCTTGCGGGCGTAGTCCCATGCGGTGCAGATGTTGCGGGCGGCCAGCAGCATTCCGGCGATGACCAGTTCCTTGACGGCGTTGGCGTTGGCGCCGGGGGCGTTGAACACGCAGATGCCGCGGGCGGTCATTTGCGCCACGGGGATGTTGTTGACGCCGGCTCCGGCGCGGCCCACCGCCTTGAGGCTGGCGGGAACCGGCCAGTCGTGCATGTTGAAGGAACGCAGCAACACGGCGTCGGGATTCTGGATTTCGGAAGCGATCTCGTAGCGGTCGCGGGGAAGGCGTTCCAGGCCGGAAACGCTGATGTTGTTGAGGGTCAGGATCTTGTACATGGATGGGTCAACCATTCGCCTGAAAAAAAGAACACCCCGGACGCGGACGCCCGGGGCTGGTTAACAATAAAAATCGTTTAGCCGCGGCGCTTCTGGAAATCGGCCATGAAATCCACCAGCGCCTTGACGCCTTCCAGCGGCACGGCGTTGTAAATGCTGGCGCGCATCCCGCCGACCGAGCGATGGCCGGCCAGCGTCAGCAGGCCGGCGCTCTTGGCCTCGGCCAGGAACGGCTTGTCCAGCGCTTCGTCGGGCAGCGTGAAGGGCACGTTCATCCAGGAACGATAGGCTGGATCGACCGGATTCCTGTAGAAACCGGACTCGTCGATGGCCTTGTACAGCAGCTCGGCCTTGGCTTGATTGCGCGCGGCTATCCCCGCCAGTCCACCCTGCGCCTTCAACCACTGGAACACCAACCCGGCGATGTACCAGGCATAGGTCGGTGGAGTGTTGTACATCGACCCTTCCTTGGCCATGGCGGCGTAGTCGAGCATGGTCGGCGTGCCGGCCACGGTCTGGCCCATCAGGTCCTCGCGGACGATGACGATGGTGAGGCCGGCGGGTCCGATGTTTTTCTGGGCGCCGGCGTAGATCACGCCGAATTTGCTCACGTCCAGCGGACGGGACAAGAGGGTGGACGACATGTCGGCCGCCAGCGGCACGCCGACCTCGGGAATCTGGTGCATCTCGACGCCGTTGATGGTTTCGTTCGGCGTGTAGTGCAGGTAGGCGGCTTCGGGATCGTGCTTCCAGGCGTCGCGCGCCGGCACGGTGGTGAAGTTGACCGCCTCGGAACTGGCGACCACGTTGACCTGGCAGAACTTCTTGGCTTCGGAAAT
>JAVMKL010000070.1:0-6624 GCA_031732875.1 Candidatus Competibacter sp.
GCGTTCGCCTTGGGGCGAAGCAAGACCAGGGTGGCGTTATCGGCGGCCGAGCCGCCGAGCCGCGCGGCTTGTTCGGTCAGCATCCGGGCGGCGATCGCTGGGCCGTTGGCGAGGGTAGTGGTCCAGATCTCGGGTTCGGTTACGTACTCCCAGATGCCATCGGAGCACAATGCGAGCAGATCGTCGAGCTGGATGGCGAAATCGCCCATGTCCGGTTTGGGTTGATCCTCGCCGCCCAGGCAGCGGTAGAGCCGGTTCTGCGCCGGATGGGACGCCATCTGGGATTCGTCGATTTCACCCAGATCCATCAACAACTGCACGGCCGAATGATCGCGGGTGCGCATCAGCCGGCGGCCGCGGCGGAAGTGGTACAGCCGGCTGTCGCCGATGTTGAGCCAGTGGGCCCGATCGTGGTCGAGCCAGACCATTACGACGGTGCTGCGGGCGGTTTCCGACTGGCTGTTGATGGCGTCGTGCATCTGCCGGCACAATTGATTGAGAGCGGTCGACGGATCGGCATGGAGTTGAACACCGGCATTCTGCACGAAGTTGCGAGCCGCATCGATGACGATTTGGGCGCCCAAGGCGCCATCGAGATGACCGCCCATGCCATCAGCCACGATGGCCAGCAGCCCTTTTTGGTCGGGGGGCTGGAAAATGCCCCAGCGATCCTGCTGTTCGTGACGTCCGCCCACCTGACTGGCGGCTCCCTGATCCCACTGGGGGGGATTACCCTTTTCGCGGAGGGTCACATCTGGTTCTCCATCGGCTTGGCGGTCGCGGAGCCAGCGAACGCCGTGGGGGGGCAGGAAATAGGGTGGATGGCCAGCAAACGCAGGGTCCGGATGGGAACCCGGCCGGTGGAACGATCGACGTTGCGAGCATATCGCCCGGGCATGCGAATCTCCTCGGCAACACTCTGGTTGAGGATGACAACGGCCATATTTTATTTTAACGCCGATTGGGGACAAGCAATGCAAAATTCGAACGCGACCACCCTTCCGGCCGGGGATTGAATCATGAATGGCGACGAGTGGTGGATTACAGCAGCCTGAGAACTTCCTCGGCGTGATGGGTGCAGTCGGGACTATCGAGGATGTGAGCAATATGGCCGCTCTCGTCGATGATGAAGGTGACGCGGTTAGCCACTCCCAACAAGCTCATCGCCGTCCCCATCAGTCCGCCGCCGCCCACGGCGCCGTAGGCTCGGGCGACAGCACCGTCGGTGTCGGCCACCAAGGGGAAATTCAGGCCGTACTTTTCGGTGAATCGCTGGTGAGAGGCGGCATCCTGGGTCGAAACCCCAAGGATGGCCGCGCCTTTGTTCCGGATCTCCTGATTGTGATCGCGTAGGGAACACGCCTGCTTGGTACAGCCTGGAGTGTCGTCCATCGGGTAGAAATACAGCACCAACTTCGTGCCCAGGTAATCGGACAGTTTGACGATGCTTCCATCGGTGGCAGTGGCGGTGAACATGGGGGCGGGGTCGCCGATTTTCAATTTCATTGTTTTACTCTCGCGGGTTGGGTTGAAACGGGTTGATCGGAGTCGGTCCGTCGGTTTCGTCCGGGGCTTTGATGCGCTGGGGTACCACGACGCGCGTATGGCAAGGCACTCAGACCATGTCGGGACCGATCCGTTTGCATGACCCTACCAGTAAATGCCCCGCGTGAACTGAGCGAAGGAAATCTGTTCCAGCGAGGGCTCCTGAACATCGGGTTGCTGCCCCTTGGCCGCGGACGACTCGGGGAACAGCCGGAACGCCGTGTTCATGATCACGGCGTACACTTTGGGCGCCACCGCGTGCAGCACTTGGGCGAAAATCCCGACTCGGGTGGCGATGCGCTCCGGCCGATAGATGATCGCCTGCACGATCAGGTCGGCCGCTTCCTCGGGGCTGAGCGTGGGTACGTGCTGGTAGATTTTGGTCGGCGCGATCATCTCGGTGCGCACCAGTGGCATGTTGATGGTGGTAAATTCGATGCCGCTGTCGGAGAACTCGGCGGCAGCGCAGCGCGAGAAGGCGTCGAGCGCCGCCTTGGAAGCGACGTAGGCCGAGAAGCGCGGGGCATTGCTGAGCACGCCGATCGAGGAGATGTTGATGATGTGGCCGCGCTTTTTCTGCAGCATGCCGGGGATGAAGCCCATGATCAGCCGCAGCGCGCCGAAGTAGTTGAGCTGCATGGTGCGTTCGTAGTCGTGGAAGCGCTCCAGCGAGTTCTCGATGGCGCGGCGGATGGAGCGGCCGGCGTTGTTGACCAGGATGTCCGCCCCGCCGTGCTCGTCCAGCACCCGCCGGATCAGCGCGTCGCAGGAGGCGATATCGGCGATATCGGCGGTGTAGATGAAGGCCTGGCCGCCCAGCGCCTGGATTTCCTGCTGGGTCTCCAGCAGTTTGTCCTCGGTGCGGGCGACGATGATCGTCTTGGCGCCGGCTTCGGCGATTTTGATCGCGGCGGCCTTGCCGATACCCGCCGAGGCGCCGGTGATCAGCACCACCTTGCCCTTGACGGCTCCGCTCAGGCTGCGGTCGACGAACAGGTCGGGATCGAGATGGCGCTCCCAATAGTCCCACAGCTTCCAGGCGTAGGTTTCCAGCGGCGGTACGGCGATATCGGTGCCTTTCAGGGCCTTGAGCGTCTCGCGGCAGTCGAAGCGGGTGGGGTAGTTGATCAGGCCCATCACGTCGGGTGGAATGCCGAGATCTTTGAGGATCTGGTCCTTGATCCGCCGCATCGGTTTCATCTGCGCCAGGGCGGTCTTGATCAGTTGCGGCACGAAGGCAAACATCAGGGCGTTGATCCGCAGGGTCATTTCCGGGGCGTGGGCGGCGCGGGCGAACAGGTTGAGGATATCGCCCACCCGGTGCGGGTTGGGGTCCACCAAGTGGAAACATTGGCCATCGAGCCCGTCCAGATGGGCGATGTGGTCCATGGCGTCGACGATGAAGTTGACCGGCACCAGGTTCAGCCGGCCGCCTTCGATGCCGATCATCGGCATCCAGGGTGGCAACAGCTTGCGCAGTTTCTGGATCAGCTTGAAGAAATAGTAGGGACCGTCGATCTTGTCCATCTCGCCGGTGCGCGAGTCGCCGACCACCGCGCCGGGCCGGTAGACCCGCCAGGGACGCGAGCACTCGCGGCGGACGATGCCTTCCGATTCGTGCTTGGTCCGGTAGTAGGGATTGTCGAGTTCCTCGGCTTCCTCGAACATGTCCTCGCGGAACACGCCCTCGTACAGGCCGGCGGCGGCGATGGAACTGGTCAGGTGGAAGCAACCGGCCTCGATGGCTTCGGCGAAGGCGACCACGTTACGGGTGCCATCGATGTTGACCTTCTCCTGGATTTCGGCGCTGGCCTTGAGGTCGTAGATCGCCGCGAGATGGAACAAGTGGTGGATGCCGCCCTTGAGACGGGCAACGTCGGCGTCCGATACGCCTAGCCGCGGCTGGGTCAGGTCGCCGATGATGGGTACCGTGCGGTGGGCGGCGGCGCCCCAACGCTGGCGCAGTTGCTCCACCATCGGCAGTTCGCGCTCCAGCATCAGGTAATAGACCGTGCTACCTTCCCGCCGCAACAGCTTTTCGACGAGACGCCGGCCGATGAAGCCGGACGCGCCGGTAACGAAATAATTCATGTTGTTTTAACTCCTGACTTCAGGTGGCATGACTTCATTATAGATGGCAAGCTCCGAAAATCCTTGGAGGCCGGAATCGCGCGCTGGGAGCGTCGGTACCGGCTGCGGTGAATGTGTCTAAAGGAGGATAACGGATGAGTAACCTGGAATTGTTGATGCTGATTGTCGTTACGGCACTGGTGTCGAGTCTGTCGACGCTGGCGCTGGGCTGGGTGGCGTTCCAAAAGTGGCTTCGGCCCGGGCTGGAGGTCCGATTGGAGGCGTTGGCCGCTTTGCTTGAGGCGCGGGTCAAGGCGGGCGCGGGCGCGGCTGGTCGGGAACTGCTGGAACCGCTGCGGGCGCAGGTTCGGGGGGGCGTGGAGGATGCGGCGACTGCGCTATTGCCGGGAGTTCGGGCCGATTTGGTGACGGGCTTCCGGGAAGCTGCGGCGGAAAGCCTGCCGGCGTTCCGCGAAGAGGTACGTAAAGGATTCACCGACGCCATCGGCGCATTGAATGCGGGCGAGTTGCTCGACCGAACCGCCAGGAAAGTCGTTCGTACCGGTTCGTCGCTGGTGGAGAGCGGGTTGAACCTACTGCGGGCGACGCGTCCGGACGACCGCGACGAATCCAATCTCTGACCTCCAGCTTCCCGAACTTCTCCCTTTTGAGACGCTGGAGGTTGAATTGGCTTGGCGGGAAAACTGATCTAGGCTTGTTCTAGGCGTTCTTGAGCGATTCGACGAGATCGATGTATTGCTGCATGGCCTCTTCCCTGATCGTGCCTTTGAGTTTAGCCCAGGCGTCGTACTTGGCGCGGCCCACCAAATCGGTGAAACCGGGCCGTTTGCCTTCGACGTCGCCGTTCGCTCCCTGCTTGAACAAGGCGTACAGTTTCAGCAGGGTGTCGTTGTCGGGACGCCGGGCAAGCTTCTTGCTGTCATCCTGGGCAGTCTGGAAACGGTTCGCGAGGTCGGGCATGGCTGATTCTCCTGATCGGGCGTCTGTGGGGCGTTTTGCGTTGCAATGCGTTTGAGTATTGCCGAACTTAATTCAATATAACCAGACCGGCCGAACGATTCATTGCATGTAGTGGTTATATCGAAAGGGTGGGACCGGGAAATCGGCGATTCGAGCAAGCTGTCGCCAAGCGGCCAGTTCGTCAAAGCAGCCAGACAATTCGCCTCCCTAGAATGTGTTGGCGTAAAGCGGCCGGGGGCGCTTGCAATACCTTGGGCCGATTTCCGATCCGCGGTGCCATAATGATTCTGGATTTCTTCATGCCAAAGAAAAATGACAGCGAGCGCATATCGGGGATCGATACCGCCTGGTTGCGCATGGAGCGTCCCACCAATCTGATGATGATCGCGGGGGTCATGATCTTCTCCGAGCGGCTGGAGTACGAGCGGCTGCGGGAAGTCATCGAAACCCGTTTCTTGAAATACCGGCGTTTCACCCAGCGAGCGGTCCAGAAAACTTCCGGAGCCTTCTGGGAAACCGATCCTCATTTCGATATCGGCCGGCATGTCCTGCGCACCGCGCTGCCGGGCCGGGCCGACAAGGCCGAATTGCAGCATTTGGCCAGCGATCTGATCAGCACTCCCCTGGATTTCTCCAAGCCGCTGTGGCAGTACCATCTGGTCGAGGACTATCAGGGGGGTAGCGCCCTCATCCTGCGAATTCATCACTGCTATGCCGACGGCATCGCCTTGATCCAGGTACTCCTGTCGATGACCGATCCCGATGCGCGGGCGGCACCGGCCCTGGCCGACGAAGCGGAGCATGCCGAGGATGCGGGAATCTTCCGGCGCTTTTTCGATCCAGTGGACAAGGTCGTGCATACCACCCTCAAGTTGAGCCGAGGACTGGTCGACGAAGGTGCCGACATCCTGATGCACCCCGGCCACATCCTCGACTACGCCCGTAGCGGCGTCCGGCTGACCGCCGAAATTGCCCGGCTCGCCTTGATGAGCGACGATTCTCAAACCCCCTTCAAAGGTGATCTGGGCGTGTCGAAGCGGGTCGCCTGGGCCGAGCCGCTGGACCTGCGCGAGGTCAAGACGGTCGGCAGGGCGCTCGGCGGCTCGGTCAACGATGTCCTGCTGGCCTCGGTGGCGGGGGCGTTGCGCGATTATCTGGTCGAGCGGGGCGCTCCGGTTCCCGAGGACTTGCAGGTGCGGGCCGTCATACCCGTCAACCTGCGGCCGCTGGAGAAAGCTTCCCAACTGGGCAATTTTTTCGGGCTGGTGTTTCTGGCCCTGCCGGTGGGTATCGCCAATCCGCTGGAGCGGCTGTACGAGGTACGGCGGCGGATGAACGAGCTGAAGGAGTCCTTCCAGCCGATCCTGGCCCTGGGTCTGCTCGGCGTTGCCGGACTGGGGCCGAATCTGTTGCAGCAGTCGCTGCTGGAGATACTGAGCAAGAAAGCCTCGGCGGTGATGACCAACGTGCCCGGCCCGCGCGAGGCGATTTATCTGGGGGGAGCCCGCATTTCCGAGATGATGTTCTGGGTGCCGCAATCCGGTCAGATCGGCATGGGCGTCAGCATCCTCAGCTACAACGACCGCGTTCATTTCGGCCTGGTGGTCGACCGCAAGCTGGTCGGCGATCCGGAGGCGATCATCGACCGTTTCCCTGGCCAATTCGAGAAACTGCTGTTCGTTACCCTAATGAGTCCCTGGGAGCGGGATCTCGATGCGCGGCAGGTCGAGCGGTCCCTCGGGGCGCTGGCCGGACCGGATGGCCAATAGGGTGTTTATTCTAATTTTCGTCCCTATGATAAATATGAATTCCAACGAGCCGGGAGGAGGCAACGAACCGGTGGGGAACCCCTGAGGAGCACCGTCATGGTCAAGAAAGTCAAAGGCAACGCCGACAGCCAACTGTCCCAGTCCGTCCGGGAGTCCGCCCACCTGATCTGGCTGGCCGGGCTGGGCGCGTTCGCCAAGGTTAGCGGAGAAGGTGGCAAGCTGTTCGACGCCTTGGTCGAGGAGGGCGAGAAGGTCGAGG
>JAVMKL010000071.1:0-36936 GCA_031732875.1 Candidatus Competibacter sp.
AACTCCAGCACGATTCCAAGCGTCGGCTGGCCTTGGGTCGGGCGGGCGCCGCGGCACTACGAGAACGGTTCGGCATCGAGCCGGTGGCCGCGGCCGTGGCGGAGCTATGCCGACGGATTGCGTAGCGCACGCTACGGCCGGATACTTTCTTCCTTCGGCGCCACGAATACCGTCAGTACCCAAAATAGCAACGCCGGGACGAAATCCAGAAACACCCGGTTGATGCTGGTGTATTGCTCGGCCCAGCGCTGGGCATCGGTCATGAAAAACAACACGAACAATGCCAGCAGGCTGGCGACGACAAAAACCAGTTCCACCCGTTGCCAGCGCGCCGCGCCGCGCCCGAGCGCTGCGGCTACCGCCGTTCCAGCCGCCAACAGCGCCAGGTATCCGAACAGGTGCCAGTTCGCCAGAACGAAAAAATTCTTCACCACCGGATCCCAGCCGCCCCGGTAACTCAACGCAAACCGGCCCAGATAAGGTACCTGAATCAATTCTGGCATCAGCCGAAACCCGCCCAGCCCAGGAACGGTAAATTCCACACCGCCGGCCAGCCACCAACCCACACCCAGCGCCGCCGCCGCCACCGCCAGCAGCAATCTTCCCCGCAGGCGAGCGGCCAGCAACGCCGGCAAGAACAACAGCAGCCAGACCGCGCCCTCCAGCTTGACCAGCGGACAGGCCAGCGCCAGCAACAACGCCAGCGCTCCCTGCCGGTGGTCGCCACTCCGCGCCCATTGGAAAAACGCGATCGCGGACAGCCCAAACACCGCCGCCAGCCAGAGGTCGGCATAACCGGCCAGGGCGACATGGGTGTTCAGCAGCGGCAGCGACAACAGCAGCCAAGTGAAAACCAGGGCGGTCAGGGGCGATGCGCCCCACAGCCGCGACTGCCCGTAAAACCCCAGCCCCAACGCCAGCGCGCAGCCCAGCCACGGCAGGTTGGCGGCGGTTTCGTTCCAGGCACCGTAGGCCAAGGTCGGCCACAGTGCCAGTAGCGGGACCGTGTACGGATAAGTCCAGGCCTCAATGGTGTAAACCGATCCAGTGGTATCGGCCAGCCAGCGCTGAGGATCCACGAAAAGCGCCAGTTGGCGCAACTCCGACCATACCCTCGGCCGAACCGCCCAAGTGGTCCAAGCATCCCAAGGATACAGAGGACGCAGCCAGATCTCCTGCGTCAACAGGACAAAACGCCAGCCCAGCCAGCCCAGCAGCAGGACGAACAGGATTTGCGGCCACATCACCCCCGCCTTCGGGGCCCCCTCTCCATGAATGAAGAGGGGGATCTGGGGTGAGGTTCGCCGCCACGCCAGCCAACCACCCGGCACGGCCAGCACGGCCAGCACGACCGCAGGACCAATGAAACCGAGCGGCAACCCGGCCGACGCCTGCAGGCGTAACGGTAGAGTAACCACCAGCATCCCCAGCACGTAGCCATACCCCAGCGCCAGCGGCCAGACCCCAGCCGGCGCGTCGCGCCAGACGCCGCGCACCCAGAGCGCGCCGGCCAACCACGGCAAGCCCAGCGCCAACCCAACCCGCCACCACTCCACGGTCGATCAGCCTCCTCGTACCCGAAACAGCGCGCCGACCGACGCCGCATACAGCATCTCCGCCGGCAGTCGCTGGTTATCCCACTCCAGCGACTGCCCGGCGCGGTCGTAGCGGACCCCGACCAGCGGCGACAGAATCAGGACATAATCGCCGTCGCGTGCCACGCCGGGACCGGGCGGCCGTGACAGGCCAGCGTAGCCGTTGTGCGGCAGCAAATGATAGCGGGCGCGTCCGGCCTGATAAGTGGTGCTATTGGCCGGGTCGGCACTGACGATGAACAGCCGCGCCGGTTTGTCCGGCAAGCGTTGGCGGATTTCGAGCAGGAACCGATACAGGTCCCCATCCAGCGCTGCCAGCCGCCGCGCGGTCTCATCCTTGCCGGCGAAGCGTTCCACGGTCCGCTCCAGCCGCCGCTCCAAATCCCACTGCCAGCGCAGGTCTAACACCAACCAGCCGAGCAGGAACAGCGCAGCGTAGGGCAGCAACGCTCCAGGGACGCGGCGCGGTGGACTGAATAACGCATGCAGCACGGCACCGAAACCAACCCACAACGCCACCATCAGCACCGGCGGAAACAGCGCGCTCAGGGGCGCGCCCGAGGTGTAATTGATCGAGCGTTGACTCCAGTCCTCGAAGGTAGTCCAATCCGCAACCAACTCCCGCAGCAACGCGCCAACCGTCGGCGGGGCTGGCCGCAGTTCCAGGCGGCGGACGACCAGCGGTTGCGAGAGTGGCCCGCGCATCGCCAGACCGATGGCGACAATCCGACCCCGCCAACGCGGCTCCGTGCCCAAATCCAGCACATCACCGTCGGGGTGATCGGGCGGCAGCACCAACTCTTGCAAGGTTCGAGGATCATCCAGCGTCGCCCAGATCAGCCGTACTTCACTGCCGGGTTGGAGACCCTCCACCTCCCACGACAACTGGCGATACAGCGCCGCTTGGGCCACCCGGACCGACCCTTGCACGACCGCCAATCCTTGCGGGCCGGTCTGGCGGATTTCCAGTCCGGCGGGCGTTTGACCGCCTTGGCCGCCGACCAATTGCAGCTTGGCACCTTGCAACACCACGGGCGGCGCCACTACCGCCAAGCCACCGCTCAGGTAAAACAGCAGCAGCGTGCATACCGCCAGCAGGGCGCCGCCCGTCGCTGCCACCATCCAGAGCCAAAGCGGCCGCGTCTGGTGGAAAAATATCCGCGCCTCCATCATTCGCGTCATTTTCACAATCCCATTTCACAATACCGCTGAAACGTCCAGTACGGTCGGTAACCCAGTTCTCGCCCGATTCGCGCGGAATCGTAACAAGCCCAACTCAACAGTCTGTCCAACGCGGCGCGGGCTCCGCAATCCCGGCGTCCAGCCAGCCACAACCCGCCATCCACCAGCGCGGCCGCTCCACGGAGCATACCGGCCGGCGGCGCCCAGCGCGGCGCGGACAATCCCAGCGCCTGGCGGATGATGAGGTACAGTTCTCGTCCCGAATAGGGCCGATTATCGGTCACCAGGTAGGTTTGGCCGCGAGCGGCTGGGTGCGCGGCGGCCAGCAACGCAGCCCGCGCCACATCGTCCACGTGAACCAGCGAGCGGCGATTACCGGTTTCCGGCAGCGGCGGACACCAACCGCGCCGCACGGCATCGATCAATCGCGGCAAATTCGCCTTCATTCCCGATCCGTAGACCAGCGCCGGTCGCAGATTGACGGCGTGCAACCCGGTCTCGTGGCCTACCGCCAGCACTCGTCGCTCGGCGGCGCGCTTGGCTCGTCCGTAGGACGTCTCCGGCGGTGCGTCCCAACTCTCGTCCGCGCAGCGCGATCCCGGGTCGCCGACCGCCTTGACGCTGCTGAGATAAACGAAACGTTCCACCTCGGCCGTCACCGCCGCATCGAGCAACCGGAAAGTCCCCTCGGCGTTGACCGTCCAATGCCGTGCGGCGAAATCCGGCGTATCCGCCGCATCGGCATGGGCGAAACCGGCAGCGTGGATCGCGACGCTCATCCCAGCGCAGGCGTGGGTCAGGCTGTCGACATCCGCCAGATCGCCCGAGATGGTTTCCACGCCGTCCCAATCCGGTGGTATCGTTCCGCTTGGGCGAACCAACACCCGTACCCGCGCATTCCACTCCCGCAACGCCGCCACTAGCCCGCGACCGATAAAACCGGTCCCGCCAGTCACCAGCACCGTCCGATCCCGAAAAAAATCCGGTGCTACCACCCCCGCCACCCATACCGGTTGAAAAACACTACCGCTGCCCGCAGAAACAACCCAATGTGGCGAACGCCCTTGCGGGCGGCATGACCGCCCAGATGGACGATCCGTACCGCCGGAACGTAGGCCAGCCGTGCTACCGCCGCCAACCGCAGGCTCAGATCGAAATCCTCGAAATACAGAAAATACTCCGGGCGGAATCCCCCCACCCGGTCCAGCGCCGCCCGCCGGCAGAGCATGAAACAGCCACTGGCGATGGGCGGATCCCACAATACCGCGTCGCCGGTTCGGTCGCGCAGTTCGTATCGATCGAGCCGGGCCCGAAACCAACCCCGCAGCCATCCGGGCGCGAAGCCGCGCAGCGCCAGATCCAGCAGGGTCGGATAACGCTTGCATAAATATTGCCGCTGGCCGTCACCACCCCAGGCCGCCGGCGTCACCAACCCGGCTTCGGGATGACTGGCCAAGAACGCCAAACCCTCGCTGAGCGCATCCTCTTCCTGCAACACGTCGGGGTTGAGAATCAGATGAACATCGCCACTGGAGGCTTCAAGCGCCCGATTGTGGCCAGCGCCATAACCTATGTTACCGTGGCCGCCGAGCAGTTCGATGGTGGCGGGCAACGCGGCACCATTCAATACCCGTTGCAACGGCTCGCGCCAGCCGAGACCGGGGCCATTGTCCACCAGTACCAGGTGTGTTTCGGTCAACAACCCACATTGGGCGGCGCGGCGCAGCGCCCGTTTGAGGTGATCCAGTACCCGCGCCAGCAGCGTCAGGTTCGGAGAGTAGGTAACGATGGAAATGACGAGCCGGGTCATGCCGCCGCGCCGCGCACCCCCCCATTCCGCGTCATTGCCTTGCAATCCACTGCCATCGGTCGGGATAATCACGCTGACGGAGTCACCCATCGCGACGGCAGGATGGCATCGGCGCAAGCGAACAACTCCATCGTCCGGCCGCGGCGCCAATACGAGGACCGGATCCGGCCCTGCCCCGCGCGATAGGTTATTATCGGCTTGTTTTCTCTGTTCATCCGCGCCCGCCGTTCGACTCCAAAATCCGATCCGCGAAGCCATTTCACAGCCGACTGCCTGGCCACGCCCTTGAACGAACGCGAAGTTTACCATAGCCGCGATTACCGGCCGGGCGACGAAATCGCCATCACCGAGTTATTCGGCCTCGTGTTCGGCCAGCCGTTGACGGAAAGCCAGTGGGGCTGGAAATACACCGGGGCCTGCCGTTCGGCGCCGCCGGCGAAACTGGCCTTCGACCCGGCGGGCCGCCTGGTAGGTCATGCCGGCGCGATCCTGCTGCGGGGCTGGCGACAAAACCGGTCACTGCCCTGCTTTCAAATCTGCGATGTGATGGTGCATCCCGCCGCTCGCGGGCAGTTGGGCGGGCGCAATCTCTTTACCCGGCTGGCCCGGGAACTGCTGAGCGACCTCGCGCAACGCTGGCCAAACGCTTTCGCTTATGGCTTTCCCGGGCAGCGACCGTTCCGGCTCGGACAATACGCCCGGGTTTACGATCAAGTGGAACGAGCTTCAGCCATCCGGCTACCCGCCCGGCGGAGACGGGTTTTGCTGTTGTATGCTCGACCCTTGGCTTGGGACGATCCCCGACTGGACGTGCTGTGGAATCGGCTGGCGTCCGGTTTCGCCTTGGCGCTGATTCGCGACGGAGCCTACCTGCGCTGGCGCTACGCCACCAACCCGTTCCACGCCTACGAACTGCTTGGATTCTATTTGGCCGGCCGGTTGCTGGGCTGGGCGGTGGTATGTCGGGATGATAACCGACTGCGGGCGATCGACCTGCTGGTATCGCGCCGCTGGCTCAAACCAGCGTTGGCCACGCTGGAGCACGCGGCAACGGTCGCCGGTCTGGCCGAGCTTGAAATCTGGCTGCCGGACGGCTGGCGCGAAAGGGTCGGCAACCAATCGGTATCGACCGGGATCATCGTCGCCAACATGGTTTGGCGGCTGTCGATTCCGACCCAGGAAGTCCGTACCGATCTTTATTACACCATGGGCGATTTGGATATCTTTTAAGAACGCAATCCCAACAAGCGAGCGAACTCGATGCCCTTCAGCAATGCCGAACAAATATCGCCCATCCTGGCTGAAATCACTCACCTGAACCCGCGTTCGATTCTCGATGTCGGTTGCGGACTCGGCCTGTATGGAATGCTGTGCCGAATTCATCTCGATTTATATCATGATACCGAATTTTATCGAAAACTGGATGGTTCCAGTTCTTGGCACACTCGAATTGACGGTATCGAGGGCTGCGAAACTTACACACCCTTCATTCCCAAATGGGCTTACGACAACATTTATGTGGGCAACACCCTGGATATTGTACCCACCATCGCGGATGGTCAGTACGATCTCATTCTGATCCTGGCGATGATCGAGCACCTTACTCGCGAGCAGGGAATACAGCTCATTACTCAGCTCAAACGAATCGGTCGGGCCATTATCCTTTCGGTTCCAAAAAACTGGCAGGAGCAGGAAATTAACGGCTATCCGCTGGAAACACACCGCTCGCACTGGACCGAACAGGATCTCCGGGATGTAGGATTCACCCGATTCCTGCCTCATTGGGGCGCATGGCTGGCGGTTTACAATATCTCGACCCACGCTTGCTCGATTGAAACTGCCCCCCCTGAAAGTGGGACAACCAACAAGCTATTCGACCGGCTTGATCGAGTCGATATCCAACTCGATCAAATTCATGCCGTTATTACCCACTTTGAGGAAGACATGAACATGGTCCATCGGGTTGTCGCTCAGATCAAAAACAGTATGGATACATCCTTGCTCAACCAACACATCATGTTCGACCGCCTTAGCCTTTCCAGCAGGCTCCAATCATTCAAAAAGCGGCTGGGTAGAATTTTTTCACGCTAGCGATCTGAACGACCTCCTGCAACCGGGAATTGCTATTTTATTTCCCATTGATTATCCAGATAACAAAACCCGCGTTCGTTGTTCTCCTTGCGTACCTCCAACTCTGGATCTAAAAGAATTTTCTCGTGGTAGATAACTAATCCCTGATCGTCGAAAGCACGTACATGAAACCAGTAATACCCTCCTAAAAGAGGAATTTTAGGATAAGTAACAGTAATCTCGCGTCGTCGGCCCCGGATAGGCGGTTTTCCGGAAAGATGCGTTCCAGTTGCATATACTCCGAAGTCAGCACCGAATTTGAGCGATATCATGAGGTGAAAGGGTAAATCATCGGATACAGCCTCGGTATGAATCCGCAACCGTAAATCCTCTCCACGTGAAATCGGTAGATCGTTCAATATCTCAATCGATGTAATTCGAACAGGCGCGTTGGTATATCGTGCACTTACTTCACCGTCGGCTTGCTCGCTCTTTCGAAGTTGATAAGCCTCATAAGCAGCTAGGACATGCATCGTATCGCCATGTTTCTCCATGGCACCTCTTTTTAGCCACAGGGTTTCCTCGCAAAACATGCCAATCTGATAAGTACTGTGGGAACAGAATATGATCGTTCGCCCCGCCTCCTTGATTTTCATGATGTGATCGATGCATTTCTTCTGAAAGTAGTTATCTCCCACGGTCAGCGCCTCGTCGACGATCAGAATATCAGGATCGAGAGTTGCCACCAAAGAGAAAGCTAGGCGCATTCTCATTCCGGTTGAATAGGTCTTCAATGGACGATCAATAAATTCTCCCAATTCGGAAAAAGCGATGATTTCATCCAGCTTTGATTTAATGAGGGAACGAGGCAGACTTAAGACGTCGCTGTATAAAAAAATATTCTGTTTGCCGGTAAATTCGGCATGAAATCCAATACCAAGTTCGAGCAATCCCAACACGCTACCACGATATTGGACATTTCCGCTAGTCGGCGTCAGTACACCCGCGATCAGTTGCAATAAAGTACTTTTTCCAGAACCGTTCTCGCCGACGATACCCAGGCTTTTTCCTTGCTCCAGCGCGAAGCTCACCTCCTTCAGGGCAAAAAAATCTCGATGCCGCTTTCTATGCGCCAGTAATTCAATCAACCGATCAGTGGGGCGGTTGTAAATTCGATAAACCTTGGTTAAATTGGATATGCACAGCATTGTATTTAACTGGTTAAATGATTTTCAGCCGTTTGAAGAGCGGTTTTACGCATACTTGTCATCCGAACAGGACGCGGCCTGCTCTCACGTTCGAGATATTTTGCCTTGATCGCCTGAGCTTCGGCTAATTTCAAGGCATCCGGCTTTCGAGGAAACCAGCGCGCGCCCTTGCCGCTCAGCTTTGGCTGCAAGTCATTCCATCTGAAGTAATTCAGATCTGGCTCGTGGTCGCAACGATTACACAACTCGGAATAACTCCTGTCACCTTGATTGAGTCGCCGCCGAAATGTCTTAAATTCCACACCATGCCAGACTTGCTCGACGGTTTGTTGGGTTAAATCGCCAACGAGATTCTGCTCGTCGAAATCGTGGCAACAGGACAGCACTTTACCCATTGGATTAATATAGAGCGCATAATTTGGGAGATCGCAATAGCCCTTGACGGGTGATTTGGCATACTGGGTAATATGTCCTGCACGCCCGACCCAACCCATGTAAATAGTCCGGTCGGTATGTAAAATTTTGCCTGAATATCGAGAATGCGCGTACTCATAAAGATCCCGATTGTTCTGCAACGCTTCTTCATCGTAGGAGTTGAGCAATAAGAGATCGAGGCCGCTCTCAAAAAGTCTGTCGAGACGTTCGCGGTTGAGAAGGTCACCGTTGCTCACCAAGGTATGAAGGCAATCGGGCAACATCAGATTGGCGTAACGGATAAATTCATAAATACGTTTGTCCGTTAACGGTTCATTGGTACTAAACAAGGATAGGCGACCTGCAAAATTCATCTCCGCCAACTGATCCATGATTCTGAAAAACAAGCTGGCGGACATCGGATTTGCTGGCACATCATTTCGGATTCCATACAGGCAGAAGTGACAGGTTCGATTACAGATAGTGTTGGTTTCAATATTGACCTGAAGAAACTGTCTGGTCGGCAAACCCCATTCAAAATATTTTCGATAGTAAAAGAGCATGAATAAATCTTTAAATTTTTGAGTCAATTTTTTCAGCATATTCGATCCTTGCTTGGCAGCGAGGGTACTCGTAGAGGGAAGGAGACGAACGTTTACCGCCCGATCATCGTTAAAAACTCGGTCTCATAAGCCCCCACCATTCGCTGAATAGACAACTGTTTTGCTCTATCCAATCCGCGCGCCGCCAGTACCTGCCGGTTGGCTGGCTCAGCCAGCAGCCTCAGTACCGCCGCCGCCAGCGCGTCCGGGTCGTCCGGCGGCGTTAGCACCCCGTATTCTCCACCTCCGAGTATCTCGCGGGGGCCGTAGGGACAATCGGTGGCAACCACCGTCGTGCCGCAGGCCAAGGCTTCCAACAGGGTGTAGCCGAAACCCTCGAACTGGCAGGTGTGGATGAACACATCGGCACGCCGCAGGTAGGGATAAACAGGATCGCGATGACCCAAAAATCGTACCGCGCCGGACAACCCCCAAGCAGCGACTTGCGTCTCCAATGCCGCCCGTTCCGGACCGTCGCCCAGAATCAGCAGAATCGCCGCCCGCGCGGCGTGAATCCGTCGGAATGCTTCCAGCAACAGACCAAGATTCTTTTCCGGAGCCAACCGGGCAATGGCGCAGAGCATGGGGGTTTCGTCCCCGTCCAGATCGGCAAGTTCCGGAATTTCAGCCCGCACGGCATGCGCGGCGGCCAAATCAATACCATTGGGAATAACCGCGATCCGGCCAGCGGGAGTGAAAAATCGCCGATGCAACTCATCGGCCGTGCCTTGCGAGGGGACAATCACCCGGTCGGCCAGCAGCGCGGTGCCAAACACCGCCGCCCACAGGAACAACCACCGCTGGAAACGGGGTTCGTGGTAACGCATGTATTCGAAAAAAGGCCCGCGGAAACTGGCTATCACCTTCATCCGACCGCCGCCCAAACGTCGGCCCAGCGCCACCAGTGCCGAGGGGTAATGCATCATGCCAAGCGCCAAATCCGGTCGAACGTCTCGCAACAACTCCGCCGCGCGTCGGCCATCGGCCAGCAACTTGCGGCCATCCTCGAAACCGCCAGCCAACCCATAGACGGATGTATCTTGAAAGTCATCGTACTGAGGCGGTAGCAGAGGACGGAGGACCGCCGGCGCGGCCAGGGTCACGCGATCAAACAACCGGCGATCCAGATATTGCAGAAGATTGGCGGTAGTTCGCTCGGCACCACCGAACACATAGGCGATATGCAGAATCAGCAGGTGGATGATCGCCTCCTACAATACATCGGCGAAACCCGGCTCCAGCCGGCGAAAGATTTGTATTCCCACGGCCAGCGCGCCCGCGGCGAACAGAATCAACCCGATCAACACGGCGGGTTCCGGCCAGACTCCGGCCAATACCGCGCCGTGATAAGCCTCGGCGAAGGCGGTAAATGGATTGAGATGGATCAAGCCACGAAACTCCTCCGGCACCAGCGATAGGGGGTAGAGCACCGGCGCGGTGTAGAAAATGATCGCCAGCAATAGCCCCAGCACCTGGGTGGTATCGCGCAAGTAAACGGTGAAGGAAGCCAACAGCAACCCCAAGCCGGCGGTCACCGCGAACTGGAGGCTCAGCAGCAGCAGCACCGTCAACCACGCACTCGCCGGCAACCCGCCCCGCCATACGGCGAACACGGCCAGGAACAAGAGATAGCTGAGTCCATGCACCAGAAATGCGGCGGCGGTGGCGGCCAGTGGGAATACTTGTACCGGAAAGTGGACCTTGCGGACGACATCGCGGCGGCCGATGATGGCGCTGGCGGCGCGGTTCAATCCATCCTGAAAGGCGAACCACGGCAACAGCGTCGACAACAGGAAGGCGATGAACGGCGTGTCCGCCAGCACCGAGCCCTCTGGAAACCGGGTACGCATGACCGTGGCGAACACCCACCAGTACAGCAGGATGAACAGGATCGGCTGCACGATGCTCCATAATACGCCCAAGAGAGAACCCGCGTATTGCTCGTGCAGTTCCCGCCCGACAAAGGGCGGGAACATCCGCAGCGCGCCGGGCAACCGCCGGATCAGTTTCATCCGCCGCGATGCCCGCTACCACGCTCAGTAACGGGTGAAGGTTTTTTCAGCCACCTCATCGTAATACTCCCGATACCAGTCGTTATTCACGAATACCCAGGTTTCCGCAAACGAGATCGTCTTAAGCGGTTGGCTGATGGTCTTGCCGGACGAGCTCTTAAACTCGGGAACCGATACATCGATTTCGACTTGCACCCTGGCGATATTGCCCTTCTGGGTGATCTGACCAATCTGATAGCGATGATACTTGACCGCGCCCTTGTTGGAGAGATAGGCCCTGAAATCGCGCTTGTTGCGGTAGAAAGGATCCATGAGAGCGTAAGTCGTTTCGTATTGACCGTCCTGCATGGCTTGCCAGTAGGTGGTCGCCCGTTCGCGCAACTTGGCTTCGGTCGCGCGGGACTGCGTTTCCGCCATTTTGAATTCCTCGGCGCCGCGCCGCGCCTCGTCCCACGTGAAGGCGTACAGGACGTAGTCCATGTCCTTTTGTTTCAGCAGGGAATCGTCTCTGTACTGCTCGGCGACCAGGAAGAAACGGTCTCCCCGCTTGAGCAGCACGCGGGGCTGCGGATCCAGGCCCAAATTCCAGACACCCGGCCTGGCCAGCGGCACCGCCGGCTCCCAGGTCGCGCCGTAGTCCCGGGAATAACTGACATAGACGTTGGGACGGATACCGCGCCAATCCTCCCACGCCAACAGGACGGTACCCGGCTCCGCGCCCAGGGCCAGAACTGGATACTGCGCCCGAGTCAGTCGGAGGTCGTCGGGACGCACGGTCTGCGGCTTTTGCCAGGTCGAACCGTTATCCGTGGAGCGCACCACGTAGACGTTGTTTTTGCTGTCGGGATCGCGCAGTCGCCGGTTACCATCCAGCGCGATCAGGAGATGCCCTTTGTCGTCGGCGGCAACGCTGAGGCCACCGACATCCAATCCACGCAGGTCTTCAATGGCGAACCGCTTCCAGGTTTGGCCCTTGTCGTCGGAGTAGACCCCTTCCAGCAACGGGTCGGCACCCTCGCCGTACTGTCCCAACCAGACCAGGAACCAGCGCTCCCCCGACTTGAAGGCTTCAAAAACCGGGGCGATCGGCGGCGCGTCGGTGATTTTCGTCACGGGGCCAAAATTTTTTTTGGCACGGTCGAACACGCGCTGGGTCATCGCCAGCTGGCCTTCGTGCGTCATCCAGGAAAATACCGGGATGACATCCCGGTCGACGATCCAGGCGGGATAACGACCCGGCATGACCCGTTCCACCGGCGACAGCGCCTTGCCGCCCTGCTCGACCGTACGGAAGTAGAGGTGGTATTTCTCCTTGCTGTCCGGATCGCCTTTTTCACCCAGCCAGAGCAGATATTCCACATCTCCGTCGCGCGCCAGCTTGAGTCGAGTCAGCGGTTCCGATTCCTCGCCGGCCACCACGACCGGCGGCGGCGCGATGCCGGTAGGGTCGAGCTTGGAGATCAGGTACAGATGCTTGCGTGGCAGCTTGTCTCGCCACAACAGGGCCAGCCCATCATCGACCGGCGTCATGGCCAGGCCGGATTGCTGGCGCGGCTGATCGGCGGCCCCCAATCCCAACTCGGCGCCATCGGGTCGCCGCACGTACAAGGTGTTGTCCGCCCCGTAATACGCGAACCAGGGGCTTTCCTTCCCGGAGAGCGCGAGATCCCAACCAGCGTACTGATCCGGGAGTTTCCCGTTCAACACCATGGGATTGAGGGAGTCGGCCACCGCGGACGCCGCGACCAGCAATGCCCCCATCAGAGCCATCATCAGTTTCATCATGACCTACCTTCGAAAACGTGCCGCGAGACCGCCGTTGATGGAAGCCACACTTCATGCCAATCGGAAAGGAAACAAAAAGGGCCACCCGAAGTGGCCCTCCTGTTGCCGCGGTCCAAGCCGCGGCGAAGGGGTTACTGATTGGTGCTCAGCACATCGGCCTGGATGTATTGAAGGGCGGTGTTGGTCTGAGCCGGGGGCCAAGGCAACGCACCCGCCGGATTCGCCGCGTTGAACGCCGCCAACCTGCCCAAATCGACCAGCGGGAACGGCGAGTTGAGCGTCTGGTCCTTGGTGATCTGGAACACCGGGAGCAGCGGGAAGGTCGGCACGCCGGGGTAAAGTACGCGCGCCTGCGACTCGCGGATCCCCTTCCGCAGCCAGAAGCCGTTGTTATAGGTGCCGCCACCGGCGTCCTGGCCATCCAGCGTGGCCGGCGGCTTGTCGTTATACTCCAACTTCAGCACGACGGCCTGACCGGATCTGACGGCGACGTTGGTCCACCCGCCGGAGTCGGCCAGGAACTGCCGGGTGGCTTCGCTGATCATCGTGGGAACATCCACCTTGGCCACGCACACCACGGGCACAGCAATCTGGCCGGAGAACGGATTCTCGTCGCGATCATACATGACATCGGGCGCAGGGTTATCCGGAGAGTTCACCTGCAAACCGACGGTCGCGGCGATGGTGCCCGACAACTGGAAGGGAGCGACCGTCCCGATCGGCGTCACGAACAGCGAGGTCGTGACTTCCGCGAACGGCATGACCCCGATCGGAACCCAGTAATTGTCCGGATCGGCGTTGGCGGGAACCGGAACCAGCACCTCGCCGGCGTTCTCCACCCGGTCGGAGAAGTCATAGGGATTCCCGGCCGCAATAGCCTGCGTGGCCGGATCCCAAGCCACGATATCGGCCGCGTTATAGGCGCCATAACCCCAAACCGCACCTTCCGTGAATTGAATGATGAACGCCTCGCCATGAACATCCTGGCCGGCAAAGAACCGATCATTATTGTCGATCATCGCGAAGGCGCGGATCGGCTTCACGGTACGGAAGATCGCGAAGCTCTTGTCGTATACGGCCTTGGTCGACGCGGGCTCGAACAGCACGGCTTTCGCATCGCCGAACTGACCGCTGACGTCAAACGTCACGACGTCATTCGGGCTGGTGGGTTGCGAGTAGTTGGCCTCCACGCAACTCGTGCTGGCGCTGTCGGCGCCCTTCTTGTAATAGTACCGGTAGTGAAGATCCGGGACTGAAAAATCATCGTCGTTGACGGCCGTCAGGATGGTGGTTACCGTATCGGAAGCCACAACGTACGGGAAGAGAACTTCGTCAGCCTGCGCGGCGTTCATACCGACCACCGCGGTCCCCAAACTCACGGCCACGGCGGCTGCAATTTTATTCACCTTAAACTTCATAGCGTCAGCTCCTAAGCGTTGGCACAAGACAAACCTGCAAGAAGGTTCCGGACCATTCCAAAAACAGTTCAGCGGTTACGCACACGCTTGTCTGTACGGTTATGGTAGACACGCCTCACTGCCTGTGGATTTTACACAACAAAGTGTTGCTGTCAATACAGCAACCCAACAAATCAACTTCTTTTTCAGGATAAAATTGGGACCCACCCTAAGGGTCAAGCGTGATAAATCACGGCAATTCCGAAAGTTAGCATTATATTTGTCATCCGGTTCGCCATATCGGGCCACGGTATGGCTGTTGCCAAAACACAACAAGCCCGTCAAAATCGCCACTGCGGCCGCCATCATCGTCAAACGATGGCTTCGATGAAGCTATCGCTTTGAATATAAATCGCTTTTGGCATCTCGCCCGCCGCATGAAGCGCCCACATCGCCCAAAACGACCGTTCGAGGTCTCGAACGAAACGACCCGTATCGAATGGCGGCCCCGCCAGACGACGCTCTTGCAGGCACGTCCGCAGTTCCTCCAACCGCTCCGGTTTCCGCGCCAGCGAAACCGCCAATGCCTCAAACGCTTCCACATCTTCCGCAATCAATTCGAGCAATCCTAGCGCGGTTAGGAGACTTGTGCAAACGCGGGATTGAAAACGGCTCCCCCGCAAGGTAAGGATCGGTAATCCCGCCCACAGGGCGTCGCTGGCCGTCGTATGAGCATTATAGATGAATGTATCGAGAAACAGGTCGGCCAATCGGTGCCGCTCGAGATGCTCGGCCTTGGGCAAGCGAGGCGCGAACACCAGCCGCGCCGGATCCACGCCGCGGTCCGCCGCGGCTTGACGCAACCGGTCGGCGCCGTCGTCGGTCAATAACCATAGCACACTGCCCGGTACTCGCATCAGAATTCGCATCCACGCCCCGAAGGTTTCCGGCTCGATCTTGCCGGGATGGTTGAAACAACAGTAGACGAAGGCGTCCTCGGGCAGACCCGCATCGGTCCGGGTCATGCCCGTCGCCGCGATGGGTTGCTCGTCGTTGTTCACCTGATAGCAGGGCAGATAAACCGGACACTCGCTGAACCAGGGCCGCGACTCCTCCGGCAACACGATCTGGTCCGCGATGAGATAAGGAACGTACTCCGCGCCCAGCGTACCGGGATAACCGAGAAAGCTCACCTGGACTGGCGCCGGCCGCAACGCGAACAGTTCCGGCCGCGCGAACCGGGTGTAACCATGCATGTCCACCAGGATGTGAATCCTTTCTTGGGCGACCCGCAACGCGGCATCGGCATGGCTCAATTCGGTCAGGTCCACGAACCGATCACACCCGTCGACGATATCCCGCCGGTACTCGCTGCCATCATCGGGACGCAGGCCAAACCCGACGATCTCGAACCGCGTCCGGTCGTGAACCCGGAACAGCTTGCGCGCCAGATGCGCGGTCGCGTGATTCCGAAAATCGCCGGATACGTAACCAATCCGCAGCCGGCCCTCGTCGGGGGCGGACGGCCATTCGATCCGCAGCCTCCCCCGGACCGGGGCCATGTGCGCCGCCACCGCGGCCGCCTGCGCGCGCGCCACCGCCATTTGCAGGGCAGGCGTAACGGGCAGCGTCAGCAAACGAAACGGTTCGATGCCAGCGACGAAACCATACCGCAAGGCATCGGCTGCGAAGTCCTCAATCCTCGCCAACACCACTGCGCGATCGGTCCAATCGCAGTGGGACTGGGCATCGAAAAACCCGATCAGATACAATCCCCGCGCCGTATAGCGCTTGGCCAAGCCATCCGGCTGGGTCTCGCCGGGCAACCGCCAAGGCTCGAACATGGCTTCCAGGTGCCGGTGCGGATAATGCTTCCACAAATCCTGGAGGATCGCATCGGCCTCCTCGAATCGCCACAGCGCGGCCAGCGCCCGGGCCTTGACGCAGAGTGCTCCGAACCGGGTTTCCGGCGCGGCGAGCGGCCCCTCGATTCCCTCCAATGCCTCGGCAAAGCGCCCCAGGCGCACTCGCAAGGTGGCGCGATGCAAACCCAGGGTCGGATCGGCCGGCGCCAGCGCCAGCGCCAGCGCAACGGCCTTCAACGCCTCTTCGAGCCGGCCGCCGCCGCCCAACAGCACCACTTTGGCCGACAGAGCCGCCACGCGACCGGTTGGGCCCAGATCGGACAGCGACAGCAGACGATCGCAGACGGCCAGCGCCTCCGCCGGCCGCCCCAGCCGGCGGAGCGCCTCGACCTGGTGCAACAACGCATCGGGATGGTTGGGAAACGATGCCAACATCCGAGCCGATGCCGCAAGCGCCTCCTCGGCGCGGTCGAGCGCCATGCAGGCCACGATTCGGCCCAGGAGGCACTCACCGTCATCCGGTCGCAACGCCAGGGCTTGGTCGAGCGCGTTCAATGCCGGCTCGAGTTCTCCCAATTCCCAGCAAATGCGCCCCAATTGCCGCCAAACATCGACATCGTCAGCCTGGGTCTGGCTGCGCTGCCGGTAGCGGGCTTGCTCCTGCTTGAGCCACACGCGGCGCAGCGCGGCTTGTGCTTGCGGTTGCATCGCAATCCTCCCAGTGCCCGTTCTTCAACCCGCCGGCACCACTATCGGCGCGATCTCCCGCATCTTGCGCTTGATCTCGTCGGTCAGCTGACTGGCTTCCTGGCTGTCCTGCACCACCCGCGGGGTGATCAGCACGATCAGCTCGGTACGGTCCACCGCCTCGCTGGTGTTGCCGAACAGCGCGCCCAGCACCGGAATTTTGTAGAGAATCGGAAAGCCGCTCTGCCCCTCGGTGCGGTTGTCGCGGATCAGGCCACCCAATACCAAGGTCTGGCCGTTCTTGACCGTGACCTTGCTGGTCACGCTGCGCTGCAGGAACGCGCGCTGTTTGGTGCTCACCGAACCCGCTTGGCTGACGTCCACCAACTGACCCGGCTCGACCACTTCCTGCTTGATTTCCATGTTGACCATACCGCCGGCGTTGACCCGGGGCAACACCTCCAGCAATACGCCGGTATCCTTATAATCGACTCCGCCCGTGGTGACGATGCTGCTGTTCACGATACTTTGGGGAGCCGGAACCGGTGTCTGGGTGCCCACCCGAATCGACGCCTGCTGGTTGTCCAACACCATCACCTGCGGCGAGGATAGCACCTTGACCTTGGAATCGCTGGCCAGCGCCGTGAGCAGCGTCTTCACCACGCCCGCGCTGTCGGTGATCGCGTAGGAGAACTGGCCGGACGGGATTTCGGCGAGCGCGTCGGTCAGCGTCACGTCGTTGGGGAGACCCAGCGAACCGTAACCGGTGTGACGGCCGCCGACGTCATTATTGAAAAACCACTGCAACCCATATTTCAACTCGCCGGTCAGGGTCACTTCGGCGATGGTCGCCTCGATCAGCACCTGACGGGGGCTGACATCCATCTTTTCCAGCGCGCTGATAATTCGCTCGTAGTTCTGGCTGGTGGCCCAGATCAACAGCGAATTGTTTTCGGTGTCGGCCACGATGCGGACCTCCTCCATGCCCGCGCTGGGTCCGCCGGAACCCAAGCTGCCACCCCCACCGGTACCGGCGGAACGTCCGCCCATGCGACCGCCGGTGGATGATGCAGATCCTCCGCCGGAAAGCATCCCGCCAGAAGACCCCAGCCCCGATTTAGTCGAACTTCCCGACGACGAGGACGCTCCCCCCAACAGCGAGGACGATCCTCCTGACAGCGAGGACGATCCCGTGCTGCCGCTCAACCCCGAACTCGCGCTGCCCGACAATCCGCTGGTGGTTCCCGCGCCGCCGGACAATTGCGCCGGCTTCAGGCCCGGCGCCAACTCGCCGCCGCGACCCGCTGCGCCGCCGCCCAGGTTGAACAGGCCGTTGAGCAGTTCGGCGATGTAGTCGGCGCGGCTATGCTGCACCGCATAGACGTGCAGCCGCTCGCCGCCGATGCCGTCCAGCCGCTCGATCCAGGTCGCCACCTCCTTGAGGTATTCCACCTGCGGCGTGATCACCAGCACGGCGTTCAGCTTGCTGAGCGGCACGAACTTGAGCAATCCGGCGATGGGGGTGCCGGACCCTTCGCCCAGAAACTGGTTCAACTCGCTGGCCACGGCCTGGCTGTCCACGTTGCGCAGCCGGAACATGCCGATCGACATGCCCTTGAGCCAATTCACATCGAAGGTATCGATGGTGCTCTGGACGTTGGCCAGTTCCTGCGGCGTGCCCGCCAAGATGAGCAGGTTACGGATGGTATCGGCCCGCAGAATTCCCCCCTCGGGCAGAAATGGGGTGATGATCGCCTGCATCTCGGCGGCGCTGACGTAGCGCAACGGCACGATTCTCACGCCGTAGCCCACGCCGGAACGCCCCAGACGGGGAACCAGGTTGCCCTGCTTGATCGCGCCGGCCGCCGGGAGGATCCGGTACACGGCGCCATCGCGAACCATGACCGCGCCGCTCATCCGCAGCAGCGTCTCCAGGGTCGGCAACAACTGATCCCGCGCCAGAGGCCGGCTGGTTTGGACCGTCACCTCGCCCTGCACCTGCGGATCGACCGTGTAGTTCTCCTTGAGGGTGTCAAAAATCACCTTAACCACATCGCGGACGTCGGCACCCTCGAAATTCAGGGTCACCTCGCCGGGCGCGGCCTGGGCCGGGGGCGCCGGCCGGGTCGCGAGCCGTCGGTCGATGAAATTGCCCGTTCCCGGCAGAATCATGGCAGCCTTGGGCGTCGCGACGATGTCTGGGTCGGTCTTGGCCGACTCCGCAGGAGACAGCGACCTTGCGGTCAACCGTGGCGTTTCGCCGACGGACGGGCCGCCAGGCACCGTCTGGGCGCTTTCGTTGGATGGCGCCGTCGCGCATCCCCCCAGCAGCAAGGCCAACAGCACGACCGTTGCTGGCCGGAACGCAATCTTGATCATGAGCTTGTCGGTCTTTTCCATCGTCGAGCGTTATTGCGGCGGCGCGGGAATCGCCGGCGGTGGTGCCTCGGGTGGCGGTGGCGCCGGCGCGTTGGTCGGCGCCACCGCATCCCCCGCTGGCCGGACCGGAACCGGAAACCGGGCCGGCACCTTCGGCTTGACCGGCTTCCTCGGGCGTTCCAGCGCCAATTCCTGGATTGTCTGACCCTTGCGCAAAACGACCCGGTTGGGAAGAATCGCTTCCAACCGCCAATCGCCCACCGACTCGCCCGGTTTGACGCGCAAGACCTTGGCGTTCGGCTCTTCCGGCCGCAATAAAGCCACGGTCGATTCCGGGGCAATCATCACCCCGACCAGCATCGGTTTCTTCTCCGTGCCGACCAACGGTTTTTCCGGCACCGCCTCCTCGGGAGGAAGCGGTTCGGGCTGTCGGGCGGCGACAAACAGCGGATGGGCGGCGATTTCCCCGTATTGGTCCAGCGCCGGCAACTTAAACCGCTGGACCGGCGCCACCGCCGGCAATTCGGGTGGTCGCCGAGCCGCATCGACCGTCACCGCCAGCTGCGGCGGGTGCGCCAGTTGCCAGATTACGGCCGCAACCGCCAGTCCTCCGGTCAGCAGCCACAGCAACCACCCTGCGGTTCTGGCCGACACTTAGCCGCCCTCCTTGTGGAGATAGCCGGAGACTTCAAACTGCGCGTTCAACTGTACCCGGGTGTAACTGGCCAGCCTGCCGCCCGACAACCGTGGCCGAGTCTCCCGCGCCGCGACCTCCAGATTATCCACGAACAACAGCGGAGTCTGCGACTCAAGATCGTACAGGACCTTGCGCAAGCTGTCGGTATCGCCTGTCATGGCCGCGCTGACCGTTACCTTTACGGTGCTCCCCTCCTCGACCGGCGGCAACGCCTGGGTACTCCGCAGGGTTCCGCCCGCCGCCTCGACCACCGCCTTGACCCGCTGCTGCAGATCGGCCGCCGCCAGCGCCGGCACCGATTGTGGCAGGTACTGAGCGGCAACGCCGCGGTCCTGCTCGATCCTGGCGATCAATTCCTCGATCGGTTCGCGGCTTGCGGCCATCCGCTCCAACTGTTCCAGTCGTCCCTGCAGTTGCTCCATTTGGGTCTGGTAGTAGCGGTAACTGCCGAGCAACCCCCGGTCCACCAGCAGGTGGAACGTACCGCCCACGACCAGCGCCAGCAACATCAGCGCTGCCAGGCGCTGGCTCCAGCCGGGCGCGGTCGAGGCGGCCATCACGGCTCCCTGCCGACCCGGGCGCCCAGCACGAAACGCTCCTTGCCGGTTCTTGGATCGGTGGTGACCGGCGACTGGAATGCCACGCCACCGAACAGGTTGGAGGATTCGACGATGCCGACCAGCGCCGAAGACTTGGCGGACTGACCGACCAGTTGCAGGGCGTCGCCCTTGATCTGCAATCGTTCCACCCAGGTATCGTTCGGAATGATCGCGGTCAACTCCCGCAACAAATCCACTTGGGGCGGCACGGTCTGTTTCTTCTGCGCCAGCATTTGGGAAGTCTCCAAGGTCCGGTCGAGCCGGTCGCGCAAGACCAGGGACTGATTCGCCATCTTCTGGGCCTGGCCGACCTTGGCCATCATTTCGATCACGAGTTGGCGCTGCTGCCAGATCGGCAAGACCGTGGCTACCGCGGCCAGCAACAGGCTGGCGACCACCACAACCGTCCGCAACCGTTTATCCCGAAGGCCGCGACGCGCGCGCTGTTCCGGCGGCAGCAGGTTGATGCCGGCGCGACCATCCACCACGTCCAGCACGTCCGGTGGTAAACCCCGCTGCCGCAATTGATCCAGCACCGGGTCCACCCCAACCCGAGGCAGGGCGATCAGTTCCACTCGCAGCCGGCGTTGCTCGGGCTGGCGCCCCAGCACGATCACGTCGTAATAGACTTGAGCGGCGGGGAACGGCGTCAGTCGGTCCATCTCGAATCCCGCCACCTGGCGTGGGTTCTTTTCGGCGGCCAAGGGCAACGACAGCGTTCGAATCAGTGCTTGGCTGGCTGGAAACCGCAGCACCCATTGCCGGGGTTTCTCGGTCCTGAACCAGCCGGCGACCGCGTTCCAGTCCGGCGACGCCAAGCTCAACCGCTCCAGTTCCTGAATCTGGTCGGCTTCCTCGCGCACCAGCACGCCGGCGCCGTCTTCCATCGCCAGCACCAGCCGCCGCGACGAGCCAGCCAGCCAGCGACGGGCGCCAGCCGGCAACCAGGCCAGCAGGCCATCCCGCCACCAACGCCAGGCGGCGCTCCACTCCAAGTGGGAATTGATTTTCAGACTCAGCAAACGCGATGACACGCCCCGACAAACTCCGCGATCGACTGCCCCGTATTCCCGATCATGATGGTTCCCCTAACCTCCCTCACGCCACGCCAGCAACCGCGGTCCCCGGCCCGCCAACATACTTTGCAAGTCGATGACGACTTCCACGCGAGCGGCTGTTCCAGTCGCCGTCTCCGCCACGACGGCAATATGATAAACATTTGTGCGGTCTTGGGAAAAAAAGGATACGCCACCGCTCGACCGCAAGGGTGGCGGTGGTACCCCATCGACCGCGGCCCGGGCGCGCGCGGACAGGTAATCGGCCACGTTCCGCTCGTCCAACCCCAGCGCCAACAAGACTCGAGAGGGTGCCAGTTCCGGATTGACACCAGCGTGCCGAGCAAACACGGTGACCTCCCCGGCCAGATTCTCCTGAAGTTCCCGGGTCATGCCCAATACTTGCTGCAACTCCTCGACGCTTTCGAACGAGTCATTCTTGGGTCCAGGCAAGCCAACGGCGCGATACGCAGCGCTTTCGGCACCGCCCGGTAGTGGCTGGTCATCCGGGTCGCGCCAGTCCTGGATGGCGGCCGCCAGCGCACCCTCGTCCCCGCGAGCCACGCCCGCCGCTTTCAACAACGCCCCAAGAAGCTCGGGGCCGGCCGCGTTCAAGTTCACCAGACCGCCGGCGTCCACCACCTCAATGCGCAGCCTTCCTTCACCGAACTGCCAGTCGTGGGGATCGCCGTTCGGCGGCCATCGAGAGCGGGTTTCCCGGTTTGCGCCCGCCGACGCGTTCAGCTGCCAGGCGACGGCGTACGCCACCCCCGCCTCGGCCAAAGCCCGGGCTTGCGCCCGTTCGACCGTGCTGGCCGCCAGCCGGGTCTCGACCCGCATGGAGTAGGCGAAGGTGCCGGCCATCACCGCCAGCAGGGTCACAATCCACAGCACGATGACCAGCACCATGCCCCGTTGGTCGATCTGGTGACGGGAGCAACCGGAAACAACGCTCATCCAGATGGCCCCTCGGCCAGGGCGACCACCAGATCCGGCCAGCTTTCGCCCTGCAGGATGAGATTGAGACGCACCAGCAGCGGTCGCCGTTCCTGGTTCGCCCATTCGGAACGCCAGCGCGGCGGATCTTGATCGTCGTCCCGTTCCGAGCCGAAATAGGCCCATTCGACATCGGAAACGCCTTCCAGCAGGACGGTTTCCCGTTCCTCGCCGGCGGTCGAGTCACCGGGCAGATACGGCCGCCAGCGGACCCGCATTTGGCTATCAGCCGTCTCGACCCGGACCCGGTACAAGCCTCCCTGCCCGAGATGGACCAGCATCGGCGCCACGAACTCGACGGCGGTCGCCTCGCCGGCGAACACGACGATCTTCTTCCGCTTCTCGTTGGCCTGGGTCTGGTAAACGGTCATGGATTGCGCCAGTTGCCGGCGCAGGAATTCCTGTACCGAGCGTAGCCGGTTGCTGGCCTCGGCGCGCCGCTCGCCGCTATCCCAGCCGTTCAGCCCCAGCCGCAGACCGCTGTAGAGCACCAGCAGCACCAACCCCATGAGAGTGATTGCAACCACCAACTCCAGCAGGGTGAAACCCGTCTGCCGCCGGTCCGGGGCACGCCGTTCCGCCGCCATCAACGCCGCCCGTCCAGCGGTTCGAGCGGTGCCAACCGCAGGGTCTCCAGCAGCACCGAGCGCGGGTGCAACAGCCCTGGCCAGAACACTTCAACGCTGACTCGGTAGGCGCGAAGTCGGGTTTGCTCGGAATCCGGCAAGCCCTCGGAGAATGCATTCACCGTGCTGCGCCAGGAAAAGCGGTCGTTGACCGGCCCCTCGTGCACCCCTTCGTTAAACGGGGTTTCGCGACCGATGGCGGCCAGGATCGATTCGGCGTACAGGGTGGCCTGGGTATAATCGTCCGCCGTGCCGGCGTTGCGCAGCCCGGTGGCGAATACTTGCAGCAGCACACCCAGCGAGACGCTGAGGATGGCGAAGGCCACCAGCACCTCGAGCAGGGAAAAACCGCGCTGCCCGTTCATTCGTCGATCCATCTCCGGGCGGCCATGGCTTCGAACCACCCCGGCGCCGCGCGCCACCCCTTTTTAACCAAGGAGGAGGGGAATGACGATCGCGGTATGGAGGCTAGAAACATCATCATGGCTGCGTCTCTTGCTCGACGATGGCGATGGCGCCGGTCAGCCAATCCACGTTGATCCGGTAAGTCAGCTTCGGGCCGCCGATCATGATGGAACCGCCGGTGGAACTGCCATCCGGAAAGAAGCGGATGCTGCCGGTCGTGTTGTCGAGCAGTTCCGACCGGGCGGTGTAGAGCTTGAGCGCCACGCTGTCCGGCAACGCGATTTCGCGTGGGTCGCCGGTCACACCGAAGCGGTGGCCAGTCAGGTCGAGAGTCAACACAGCCTCCTGTTGACGAGTTACAGCCTCGTTGCGGGCGCCGCGCAGGCCAGCGGCCAGTTGCCGGGTCGCGGCGCGCAATTCGGTGGCGCCGCTCAACCCGGACAGCAGCGGCGGCACCAGCGCGACCAGCAACACGCCGATCACCAGCGCAACCAGGATTTCCAGCAGGGTAAAGCCATGTTGCCACCTCACCCCCTGCCCTCTCTCCACGAATGGAGAGGGGGGGTCGAAGGTGGGAGTAAGGTCTGGCGCCGTCATCACCGAACCCATCAACCTGCCTGCGCTACTGCCAGCTCACCACATCCTGATTCTCACCGTCGCCACCCTCGGCGTTATCGGCGCCCAGCGAATACAGATCGAAGTATCCTTGTTGGCCGGGAGCACGATATTGGTAATCGTGGCCCCAGGGATCCTTGGGAACGATGTTCTTGCGCAGATAGGGACCGTTCCAGCGGGTCGCGCCCGCCGGTTGCGAAACCAGCGCCTGCAAACCCTCGCTGGTAGTGGGATAGCGACCCATGTCCAGCCGGAAGGCATCCAGCGCGGTGCTGAAGTCCTCGATCTGCAGCTTGGCGGTCTTGGTGTTGGCGCCGCCCAGGTATTTGATCACCTGCGGCCCCACCAGTCCGGCCAGCAGGCCGAGAATAACCAGTACCACCAGTAGTTCGATCAGAGTGAAGCCGCGCGCGCGGCGAAAGTTGTCTTGACATTTCATCGTTTGCACACTCAAACGTTGCACGAGCGGCCACAGCGCTCAGAAGGCCAACTCGTTGAGACTCAGAATCGCCACCAGGATGGACATGATGATACCGGCAATGATGACGCCCAGTCCCAGGATCAGGGCCGGTTCCAGCAGGGTCAGCAACCGCTTGATGGTGGTCCGTACCTCCTCGTCGTAGGTGTCCGCCACCTGGAGCAGCATCTCCTGCAACTGGCCGGTTTCCTCGCCGACCCGAATCATCTGCACCGCCAGTTTGGGAAAACCGCCGGCATCCAGCAGCGGATCGGCCAGCCCCCGGCCGGTCTTGACATGCTCGGCCACTTCGCCCAATGTCCCCGCCAGCACCTGGTTGCTCAGGGTCTCCCGGACGATGGTCAGGGCGCTCAGCAGCGATACGCCGTTGCCGAGCAGGGTTCCCAGGGTCCGCGACAGTCGCGCGGTTTCCACCTTGGCGATCAGATCGCCCAACAACGGCAGGCGCAGGAACCAGCGATCCCAGCGGATGCGGCTGGCCGGTTGGCCCAGCTGCTGGCGCATCACCACCATCAGCAGAACGATCAGGATGGCCCCCACCCACCAGTAGTACCGAAATCCGTCCCCGGCGGCGATCACGATCTGCGTCGCCAGCGGCAGGGCCTTGCCGGCATCGGCGAACAAACGCTGAAATTGCGGTACCACGAAGGTCAACAAAATAATCACCGACAGAGCCGATACCGTCAGCAGGATGATGGGATAGATCAGCGCCGAGGTCACCGTTTCCCGCAAGGCTTGCGACCGCTCCAGGAACTCGGTCAGCCGCTTTAGCACCGCCTCCAGCGCTCCGCCCGCCTCGCCAGCACGGATCATGTTCAGGTAGAAACGCGAGAAGGTGCCCTGCGCCTCCAGGGCGTCGGCCAGAGTCGAACCGCCGCGCACCTTTTCCTGCACCCGTTCCAGCAGGGCTTTCGCCTCTCCATTTTCGGCGACGCCGATCAGGATGGTCAGTGCCCGGTCCAGCGGCATCCCGGCATTGAGCAGGCTGGCGAGCTGTTGGGTGAGAAGGGCAACGGATTTGCGGGATAATGTCCGGCGCTTGCTGAACAGGGGCTGACCGAGAAAGCCACCGCGCAGCAACCCCCCCCTCGATTCGTCGACCGATAGGGGCAGCAGACCCTGATCGCGCAATCGTTCGACCGCCGCGTCCGGAGTAGGTGCTTCCAGTTCGTCGCGGACGGTCTCCCCGGCGGCGTCCACCGCTTCGTAGCGATAGCGGGGCATTTACGCCTCCTGCTCCTGCTGGGTGGTTACCCGCAGCACTTCCTCGATGGTGGTCAGCCCGGCGACCGCCTTGCGCAATCCATCCTCGTACATGGTGTCCATGCCCTCCTTCTGGGCCTCGGCCTGCAGCTCGGTGGCATCGGCGTGCTTGAGCACCATGCGGCGCAGTGGGTCGCTCATCACCAGGAATTCCATGATCGCCGCCCGCCCCCGATAGCCGGTCCCGCCACATTGTTCGCAACCGATGGGCTTGTACAAGGTAACGCCCGGAGTCTCACAGAAGCGCTGTAACCGCATTTCCTCGACCAGCTCCGGCAAAGCCGGATAGGGCTGGCGACAATGCATGCAGAGCAACCGCACCAGCCGCTGGGCCAAGATACCGTTGATGGTCGAGGTGAGCAGATAATCCTCGACTCCCATGTCGAGCAGCCGGGTAATGCTGCCGGCGGCGTCGTTGGTGTGCAGGGTAGACAGCACCAGGTGACCGGTGAGCGCCGACTGCACGGCGATACCGGCGGTTTCCAGATCGCGCATCTCGCCGATCATGATCACGTCCGGGTCCTGCCGGACGATGGAACGCAGGGCATTGGCGAAAGTCAGGTTGATCTGCGGCTTGACCTGGATCTGGTTGATGCCTTCCAACTGGTATTCCACCGGGTCCTCGACGGTGAGAATCTTTCGTTCCGGTGTATTGAGCGTTTGCAGTGCGGTATAGAGCGTCGTGGTTTTGCCCGAACCAGTCGGGCCGGTGACCAGGAGGATGCCGTTCGGCAACTCCAGCACCTCGCGGAAACGCTTGAGGGTGCGTGGACCGAAACCCAGCACGTCGAAATCCAGCACCACGCTGGCCTTGTCGAGGATACGCATCACCACGCTTTCGCCCCACAAAGTCGGCACGGTGGATACGCGCAAATCGATTTCCTTGCCCTGCGCCCGCAACTGAATCCGCCCGTCCTGGGGCAACCGCCGTTCGGCGATGTTCAGTTTGGCCATGATCTTGATGCGGGAGATGACCGCCGCCGACAGCCGGGACGGCGGCGATTCCACCTCGCGCAGCACTCCATCCACCCGGTAGCGGACCTTGAGCCGGTTCTCGAACGGCTCGATGTGAATGTCCGAAGCCCGCGATTCCACCGCGCGGGCGATCATCAGATTGACCAGGCGGATGACCGGCGCTTCGCTGGCCAAATCCTTGAGATGCTGGATCTGCTCCTCGTCGGTGAGGTCCTCGGCCAAGCCGATGGAATCGACGATCTGGCCCATGGCCGAACGGCCGCCGCCGTAGATCCGTTCGAAGGCCGCATCGAGTTCCGATGGAATCCCCACCCGCGGCAGGATGGTCTTGCCGGTGGCCAGCCGCAGCGCCGACAACACGTAGTCGTCGGTGGGATTGGCCAGCACCACCGTCAATCCCTGTTCGTCCTCGAACAGCGGGATGGCCCGTGCCTCCTTGAGAAACCGCGGCGAGATGGCGCCGTTAGCCACCGGCACTTCGGGATAATCGGTGGGCCGGACCAACGGCAGGTTCAGGCGTGCGACCAGGGCTTCGGCCAAGTCGCGTTCCGATACCAGGCCCAGCTTGATCAGCAGTGTATCCAGCGCCTCGCCGGTACCGTCCTGGACGCGCCGGGCACGTTGCAAGTCGGCATCAGCCAGCTTTTGGTGCTCGACCAGCAGTTCGCCTAGATCAACGGGCATGGTTAGTGGTTAGTGGTTAGTGGTTAGTGGTTAGTGGTTAGTGGTTAGTGGTCGGCGGTCGGCGGTCGGCGGTCGGTCGCCAACACCACTTCCAGACCCGCCCGCCACGGGCGCGGCCGGATGCCGAGCCGGGCGGTCAGTTTCGTGCAATCCAGAACTGAATTGGTGGGCCGGGTGGCCGGAGTTGGATAATCAGTGGTGGGAATGGCGATCACCGACCGGACCCGCAACGATTCATCAGCGCGAGCCATTTCGACAATCGCACCGGCGAAACCATGCCAAGTGGTGGCCGGCTCGCCGCAATAGTGGTAGACGCCCCAAGCAGCATTGGCGTCGATCTCGGCGCTGCGTCCCACCAGTTCCAACAGCGTGTCGGCGATGTCGCCGGCCCAGGTCGGACAACCGTGCTGGTCGGCCACCACCCGCAGTTCATCGCGCTCCCGCGCCAGCCGCAGAATGGTCTTGACGAAGTTGTGGCCGTGAACGCCGAACACCCAACTCACTCGCAGGATCAGATGCCGGGGCAATAGCCGGCATACCGCCCGATCGCCTTCCCATTTGCTCTGGCCGTACACGCCCAGCGGGGCGGCCGGATCATCCTCGCTGTAGGAACCGGTCTTGGTTCCGTCGAATACGTAATCGGTGGAAACATGCAGCAGCGGGATGCCGGACCGGGCGCAGGCGGCGGCCAGATGGGCGGGGCCATCGCGGTTGACGGCGAACGCCAGCGTTGGTTCCTGCTCGGCCCGGTCCACGGCGGTGTAGGCCGCCGCGTTGATGACCGCGTCCGCACCGCTGGCCGCCAGCGCGCGATCGACGGCGGCGGCATCGGTGATGTCCAGCTCGGCCACGTCCCAAGCCAGCACCTCATGGCCGAACGTCGGGGCGCGGCGCGTCAGCTCCCAGCCGACTTGACCCTGGGCACCGGTAACGATGATCCGCATGATTCAGCCCTCGTAAGCCGGCAAATCCTCGGGACGTTGCGCGGCCAACGATCGATTTTGCCGATCCTTGACCGACAGCGACACATCCCGCAACGGCCATTCGATGCCGATTTGCGGGTCGTCCCAAGCAATCCCACGCTCCGATGGCGGATGGTAGTAATCGGTGCATTTGTAGAAGAAATCCGCTTCGTCCGACAGCACGCAGAAGCCGTGGGCGAAACCCGGCGGAACATACAACTGCCGGTGATCCACGTCGTCCAGCACGCAACCGTACCAGCGGCCGAAAGTCGGCGAACCCCGCCGGATGTCCACCGCCACATCGAACACCGCGCCGCGCGTGACCCATACCAACTTGCCCTGCGGCTGCACCAGTTGATAATGCAGGCCACGCAGCACCCCGCGCCGCGACCGGGAGTGGTTGTCCTGGACGAAGCGCTCGGGCATGCCGGCCTCGCGGTAGCGCGCCGCCTGCCAGGTCTCCATGAAAAAGCCGCGCGCGTCGCCGAACACGTTCGGCTCCAGCAGGAGCACGCCGGGCAGTTCCGTTGCGACGATTTTCATCGAGCGATTCTCCGTTCCAGCAATTCCATCAGATACTCGCCGTAGCCGCTTTTGGCCAGCGGTTGCGCCAGCCGGGCCAGATCGTCGTCGCCGATAAAACCCATCCGCCAGGCCACTTCCTCGGGGCAGGCGACTTTCAGACCCTGTCGCTGCTCCACCACTTGCACGAAATGCGCGGCGGCCAACAACGATTCGTGCGTACCGGTATCCAGCCAGGCGTAACCGCGTCCCAGCAACTCGACGTTGAGCTGGCCGCGTTCCAGATAGACCTTGTTAAGGTCGGTGATCTCCAACTCGCCGCGCGCCGAGGGGCGGATATTTTTCGCGACGTTCACCACCTCGTTATCGTAAAAATACAGTCCGGTCACCGCATAGTTGGATCTGGGCTTTTTCGGCTTTTCCTCGATATCCACCGCCCGGCCGCCAGCGTCGAAACTCACCACACCGTAGCGCTCGGGATCCCGCACGTAGTAACCGAACACCGTGGCGCCCCGCTCGCGGGCGGCAGCCCGGCGCAGCACCGTCGACAGACCCTGACCATAATAGATGTTATCGCCGAGAATCAGACAGGCCGGATCGCCACCGATAAAATCCTCGCCGATCAGAAATGCCTGGGCCAGTCCGTCCGGACTCGGCTGCACGGCATACTGGAACCTCACACCCCATTGGCCACCATCGCCCAGCAAGGTCTGATAAGCCTCCCGATCGCGCGGCGTGGTGATGATCAGAATATCCTGGATTCCCCCCAACATCAGAGTGGCAACCGGATAATAGATCATCGGCTTGTCGTAGACCGGCATGAGTTGCTTGCTGACCGAGATGGTCAGCGGGTGCAGCCGGGTGCCGGAACCGCCTGCGAGAACGATGCCTTTATATGCCATTGGGTACGGATCGAAGGTCTGTTGCGGGGACGATGTTACTGATTGCTCGAACTCAGAATGGAGTTGAGTCTATAAAAAACACCGCCACGCCTTCAATAAGGTCGCCCGGCCGATCGCCGTGACGGCGCGGAGGAACGCGTGCCGGAATGGCCGCCGCTGCCGCGTCTGGCCGATGCTCCAGGAGCGGAGCGGGCGGAGGAGCGAGTCGACGGCTGGCCCTGACCCGATATCGACCCACGCGGATGACCCGACCGCACTGGCTCGGAATGAATCGGCGCCGAACTGGCGGAACGCGGCGCGCGCCCGGGCGTGGGACCACGGTTGCGGCCGTTCAGGATCGGCTCGGCCCTGATGCGCGGATCCGGTTCGAAGCCGGGCACTACCTCCCTTGGCAGGGAGCACTTCATCACTTTCTCGATGTCCGCCAGTAGCTTATGTTCGTCAACGCAAACCAGTGAGATCGCCTCGCCTCGCGCGCCGGCCCGACCGGTACGACCGATGCGGTGGACATAATCTTCCGGCACATGAGGCAATTCAAAATTTACCACGTGCGGCAATTCGATGATGTCGATGCCGCGGGCGGCGATGTCGGTCGCCACCAACACCGGCAGCGCGCCGCTCTTGAATTCCGCCAGGGCGTGGGTACGGGCCGACTGACTCTTGTTGCCATGAATGGCGAGCGAGGGAATGCCGCCCTTGGTCAGTTGCTCGGACAGCCGGTTGGCGCCGTGCTTGGTTCGGGTAAACACCAGTACCTGCCGCCAGCCATGTTCTCGAATCAGATGGGCGAGCAATTCGCGCTTCCGCTCGCGATCCACCAGATGCACGCGATGCGTCACGGCTTCGGCGGGTGCGTTGCGGCGCGCGACTTCGATCAGCGCTGGCCGATCGAGCAAGCTGTCGGCCAACATGCGGATCTCGTCGGAGAAGGTGGCCGAAAACAGCAGGTTTTGCCGCTGCCGGGGCAGCAGGGCGAGGATTTTCCGGATGTCGTGGATGAAGCCCATATCCAACATGCGGTCGGCCTCGTCCAGCACCAACACCTCGACCCGCGACAGGTCCAGCGTCCTTTGACCCACGTGATCCAGCAAACGGCCCGGCGTGGCGACCAGGATATCGACCCGGCTTCTCAATTGCTGGATCTGCGGCTGGATGCCGACGCCACCGAACACGACCATCGATTTCAATTTAAGGTACTTCCCGTACTCGCGCACGCTTTCCTCGACCTGCGCGGCCAGTTCGCGAGTCGGCGCGAGCATCAGGGCACGAATCGGCGCGCGCCCGCCGGCGGCATTCGAGCCCCTGCCGCTATCGGCGGCGAGGCGGTGCAGGATCGGCAGGGTGAAACCGGCGGTTTTGCCGGTGCCGGTCTGGGCGCCGGCAAGCAGGTCGCCGCCCGACAGCACGGCGGGGATCGCCTGCCGCTGGATCGGAGTGGGAACAGTATAGCCGCGTTCGGTGACGGCGCGGACGAGGGCATCGGACAGTCCAAGGGAAGCAAACGACATGAGACTCCAGAAAAAACGACATCGGCCTGTCGCCGGGTTGCGGCGCCAGTCTTCGGCGGATGGATGAGAGTTAACCGGGATGGGGCGCGGCGTGGGAGACTGGGGCAAATACCGCGTGGACGCAGTCTAACAGGATTAGGGCGATTATGCTCGCGGGATTTACCGGACATAACGTCCCCCTTTCCCCGAGAGAGGAGAGGGGGAGGCGTCGAGGTCTACTCCACCGTCACCGACTTCGCCAGGTTGCGGGGCTGATCGACGTCGGTGCCCTTGAGGATGGCGACGTGATAGGCCAGCAATTGCAGCGGCACGGTGAACACGATCGGCGCGATGGATTCCGGTACCGCGCCCAGCGACAGGACATGGGTATTGACGCCGCTGAGATGGGTATCCACCTCGCGGTCGGCAAACAGGAATAACTCGCCGCCGCGCGCCCGCACTTCCTGGAGGTTGGATAGTACTTTTTCGAGCAAGCCGTCCCTGGGCAACACGCAAACCACCGGCATGTCGGCATCGACCAGCGCCAGCGGCCCGTGCTTGAGTTCGCCAGCCGGATAGGCTTCGGCGTGAATGTAGGAGATTTCCTTGAGCTTGAGCGCTCCTTCCATGGCGATCGGGTATTGGGGACCGCGTCCCAGAAACAGTGCGTGGTTTTTTTCGGCGAAATGTTCGGCCAAGCGCTCGATAGCACCGTCCAGCAGCAGCGCCTCCTCCAATGCCCGCGGCAGCAACTCCAGATCCCGGACCAGCGCCTGCTCGTCTTTCTCGTTCAAACCCTGCCGCCGGCCCAGCAGGAGCGCCAGCAACCGCAACGCCACCAACTGGGTGGTGAACGCCTTGGTGGAAGCGACGCCGATCTCCCGGCCAGCCCGGGTCAGCACGGTCAGGGCCGACTCGCGCACCAGCGAGCTTTCGGCCACGTTGCAGATGGCCAGCGAGGACAGGTAGCCGCGCGTCTTGGCCGCGCGCAATGCCGCCAGCGTATCGGCCGTCTCCCCCGACTGCGAAATGCTGACGAACAGCGTGCCCGGCGGCGTCACTCCGCGACGGTAGCGATACTCGCTGGCCACTTCGACCGTGCAGTTCACGCCCAGATTTTCCAGCCAGTAGCGAGCCACCAGCCCGGCGTGATAGCTGGTGCCGCAGGCGACGATGTGGACCCCCCGCACCTGATCGAACAGGGCGCCCGCTTCCGGCCCGAAGCTGTCTTCCAGCAGCCGGCCCTGATGGACGCGCCCTTCCAAAGTCTCGGCGACCACGGCCGGTTGCTCGAAGATTTCCTTGAGCATGAAATGGCGGTAGCCGCCCTTGCCCGCCGCCGCGCCCATCTGGCCCGAATAGGACAACGGCCGTTCCACCACTTGGCCGCCGCGGTCGTAGAGGGTGAAGCCTTCCCGCCGCACCTCGGCCAGATCGCCTTCTTCCAGGAACACGAAGGTCTGGGTCACCGGCGCCAGCGCGAACACGTCCGAGGCGATGAAGTGCTCCTCGATGCCGATGCCCAGCACCAGCGGGCTGCCGGCCCGGGCCGCGATCAGCCGTTCCGGATCCTCGCGGCAGATCACCCCCAGGCTGTAGGCGCCGGTCAGTTGCGCTACGGTCCGTTGCACCGCCGCCAGCAGATCGCCGCCGTTCTCCCGCAAGTGCTGGTCGATCAGGTGAGCGACCACCTCGGTATCGGTGTCGGACTCGAATTGGTAGCCGGCGGCGATCAGCGCGTTCTTGAGTTCCTGGTAGTTCTCGATGATGCCGTTGTGCACCACCGCCACCGAATCGCTGCTGACGTGGGGATGGGCGTTGCGCTCGGAAGGTTCGCCGTGAGTAGCCCAGCGGGTATGGGCGATGCCCAGCGAGCCGCGGATCGGTTCCTGTTGCAATCGATCCGCCAGCGCCTTGACCTTGCCGACCGTGCGCACCCGGTGCAACCGGCCGTCCCGACTGTCCAGGGTGGCGATGCCCGCCGAGTCGTAGCCCCGGTATTCCAGCCGCCGCAGGCCCTCGAGCAGGATGGGAGTGACATTGCGTTCGGCGATGACGCCCACGATTCCACACATGACAATTCTCGACCTTTCGTCTTGCTCGTTAACCTTGTAACACCAGTCGCCGGGTGTGTCGGGCGATGACCAGTTCCTCGTTGGTGGGCAGCACCCACACCGCCACCCCGCTCCCGCTCCGGTCGATCCGGCGGCCATCGGCGGCGTTGGCTGCGGCGTCCAGTCCGATGCCCAGCCAAGCCGAGCGGGCGCAGACCCGTTCGCGCACCGCCGCCGCATGCTCGCCGATGCCCCCGGTAAATACTAGCGCATCCAACCCGCCCAGCGCCGCCGCCAACGACCCGAGTTCGCGGGCGATGCGATAGCAGAAATAGTCCACCGCCAGTTTCGCGTTGGGATCGGGGCTGGCCAGCAATTCGCGCATGTCGTTGCTGATCCCCGAGAGTCCCAACAGGCCGGACTGCTTGTACAGCAGGTTGGTCAGATCCTTGGCGCCCATGCCATGTCGCTCGATCAAATAAAGCAACACGCCGGGGTCCAGCGAACCGGTGCGGGTACCCATCGGCAGTCCTTCCACCGCGGTGAAGCCCATGGTGCTGGCCACGCTTTGGCCATCGCGCATAGCGCACATGCTGGCGCCGTTGCCGAGATGGGCGACCACCACCCGGCCGGTGGCCGGCGTCCCCATGATTTCCGCCAGGACGCCGGCGATATACTCATAGGACAGGCCGTGGAAGCCGTAACGCTGGACACCTTCCTGGCGGTAGATCAGCGGCAGCGCGAACAAGCGCGCCAGTTCGGGTTGGCCGTGGTGGAAGGCCGTGTCGAAACAGCCGACCTGCGGCAGATCGGGCCGCACCGCGGTCAGGGCGCGGATGCCGGCCAGATTATGCGGCTGGTGCAGCGGCGCCAGCGGCACGAAAACCGCCAGCCGCGTCACGAGGTCCGGAGTCAGCCATTGCGGGTCGCTATACTCCTTGCCGCCGTGCACCACCCGGTGGCCCGCCGCGATCACATCGGGCAGGTCGGGCGTCTTTTCGAGCCAAGCCAGCAGGTCGCGTAGCGCCGCCTGATGATCGTAGATCTCGTCCGCCGCCGAAGTCGTCTCGGTATCGGTCGACCTTCTGCGATGGGTGGGCGCCTGTTTCCGATATTTGCCGGACGGCGGCGCCGGGTGAATATCGATCAACACCCGCCCGGCGCGGTCGAACGCCTTGAAATGCGGATCGTCCTCGCCGATGTTTTCCTGCAAGCCGCGACAGACCAGCGCCAGTTCGCCGCCGTCCGCCGGCAGGGCGAACACCGAGAACTTGATGCTGGACGATCCGGCGTTCAAAACCAGAATGCCGCGGGACATCTCAGTTTCCCCCTTATCCGTTGGATACAATGGCCTTGCCGCGGTCGCGAACGACCCGCGTTTTTAGTCGGGCGAACGCCGCGATCAGGCTTCCTCGGACGGGCCGGCACCGCCGAGTTGCCCGCCGAGTTGCCGCAGGTAGTCGCGGAACTGGTCGCCCAATTCCGTATGTTGCAGGCCGTATTCGACGGTCGCGACCAGATAGCCCAGCTTGCTGCCGCAGTCGTGGCGCCGGCCGGAGAATTCGTAGGCCAGCACCTGCTCCTCGTTCAGCAACGCGGCAATGCCGTCGGTGAGCTGGATTTCGTTGCCGGCGCCGCGCGGGATGTTTTGCAGCAAGTCGAAGATGCGCGGCGTCAGGATGTAGCGGCCCACCACCGCCAGATTGGACGGGGCGTGCTCCGGTTTCGGCTTTTCGACGATGCCGTCGACATTGCTGATCCGGGTAGCGAACGGCAGCGGATGAACGATGCCGTACTTGTTGGTCTCCTCCTTGGGCACCCGCTCCACGCCCAGAATCGAGCACTGGTATTTGTTGAAATGGCGGGCCATCTGGCTCAGCGCCCCGCCCTCCCTGGGGTCTTCCTCGATCAGGTCGTCGGCCAGGATGACGGCGAACGGTTCGTTGCCGACCACCGGCCGGGCGCACAGCACGGCATGGCCCAAACCGAGCGCTTCGGCCTGCCGCACGTAAACGCACTCCACGCCGGACGGGACGATGCCGCGCACCACTTGGAGCAGATCGGTCTTACCGCGCGTCTCCAGTTCGACTTCCAGTTCGTAGGCCTTGTCGAAATGATCGGCGATGGCGTTCTTGGTGCGGCCGATGATGAAGACCAGGGTGTCGACGCCGGCCGCCACCGCCTCCTCGACCCCGTACTGGATCAGAGGCTTATCGACGATGGGCAACATTTCCTTCGGACTGGCCTTGGTCGCCGGCAGGAAGCGCGTTCCGAGGCCGGCCACCGGGAATACCGCTTTGCGTACTTGCCGTTTCACTTTTTCATACTCCCTTTCATGGGTATCACGTTGGATTACGGATGGCAGTGGATTTTCCGGCATCGTACCGGGCGGGACAAGCGTTAATCCAGCACCGTCAATCGCTCCCGCAACCAGGCGGGAAATCGCTGCCAGGGCAAGGCCAGATTGATGTGGCGGCGGTCACGGTTGTTCCATCCGGCAGGTCAGCAACCCGGTTTCGACTCTTCCGCGGGATTGCAGTTGGAAATCCGTCAGCGGTTCCATCCGTGGTGATACTCGCAAAATCCATGCAATCAAAAATGGTAGCATTCATGGCGTTGCGTTCGCCGGACTGGAAAAATTCTGGAGGTTTTTGGAACATGAACTTATCGAGGCGGGAAATCGAGCGTTTCTACGGAATCTGGTTGCCGCTGTTGCATTACGTCAACGCGCAGCGTCAACTGGTTGCGCATGTCCCCCTCGTGCTCGGAGCGGAGACGATCAGCCCCCAGGATGTTGGTCGGCTGCGGCAGGCATTGTGGGAAAACGATGCGCTCCGGAAAGCGTTCATCGCCGATAATCCCGCCGGTTTGTCCGACACCGATTTGGAGATGGTCGCCAGTTGGGATTACCGGGTCGCGGGCCGGTTTTACATTTTGCGGTATCTGAAAAAGCACGCCGTTTTCCTGACGGAGCGGGAACCGCCACAAGCCTACGGCGTCCTGGGTTTGGTCAGCCCGATCCAGGAAGTTGTCCCCATGTCACCACCCGTATTGGTGGATGCGGTGCTGTTGCCGTTCGAGGACCGGATCATCTACGACAGCTTGCTGATGCCTTACCGGGTGATGTTCGGCGCGGGCATCCGGCGGAGTTTGAACGAGGCTTACCACCGGGTTCAGGAACGGGGCGGGGTGACGACCACGCTGCAACTCCTCGGCGCCGAGGCCACCCAACACGCCATCGGCGGGGGCAATCAAAAAGTCCTGGCCGCATTTCGCAAGGAGCTGCTGGCCTCTGGCTTGAGCCCCAAAATGGTCGAAGAGCATACCGGTAATATCGCAGGGTTCGTTGACACCTATTGGTCGACGCCGAAACAGCCCCGCCCGTTGCTGGAACTCGACGCGGATGGCTTGCAACAGTACCTGCGCCAGCAGGGCAAGAACGCCAATTGGGTCAGTTTCCGGCGCCTGGTTCGCTTTCTCAGGGATACGAACCGCATTGATTGGGATCGGGCGGAGGCGATGCAGCGCCTGTTGAAACAACGGTAGACCGGAGTGCGGGTAGTGTCCCTCAGTTTCCGTGATGAACCTCAGGCCAACCGGGGAACAATTG
>JAVMKL010000072.1:0-6581 GCA_031732875.1 Candidatus Competibacter sp.
TGGGAAATCAGCCAGAAGGGCGAGGGCCGGGAAGTGGCCCCGGAGACGCTGGCCGCGATGATGCTCGATCTGCAACGCCAGGGCTGTCACAACATCAATCTGGTCACCCCGAATCATGTGGTGCCGCAGATTCTGCGGGCCACCCTCCTCGCCGCCCGGCAGGGCCTGCGATTGCCGCTGGTCTACAACACCGGCGGTTACGACAGTCCGGAAGCGCTGGCGCTGCTGGATGGGGTGGTGGACATCTACATGCCGGACATGAAGTACGGCGATTCCGCCACCGCCCGCCGCTATTCGCACGTGCGCAATTACTGGGAAGTTAACCAGGCGATGGTCCGGGAGATGCACCATCAGGTCGGCGATCTGACGCTGGACGGACGCGGGCTGGCGCGGCGGGGGCTGCTGGTGCGCCATCTGGTGCTGCCGGGCGATCTGGCGAATACCGCAACCGTGCTGGCGTTCCTGGCGCGGGAGATTTCCACCGACACCTATCTGAACCTGATGGATCAGTACCACCCCTGCTACAAGACCTTCGAGGAACCGCCGCTCGACCGTTCCATCACGCCGGAAGAATACGACCAAGCGCTGCGACTGGCGGAGGAATATGGATTGCTACGACTCGACCGGCGGCGGCGCTGGCAGGGGTGGGGGTATCCTTGAGGTAGAGTCCACGGCGGTGGTGTAAATTGAGGGGATGGGAGAGCATCGAGAACTCCGGTGTTGAGATTGCAATGTTCGACTTCGCTGTGATGAGCGAGCGATGATCGACGACAGAATGGCATTTTTCAGAGGGACTGGAGAACACGGCGGTTCGGATTTACTGCAGGCGTTGCCGGAGCGGGCGTTGGAGCAACTGATGGAATTCGAGGTGTCGAACCGGATTGGGGCGGAGCGACACGTAGGTCAGCGCCCTTCTCGGCGACGAGACCTCGGGTTGAGATCAGGGAACACCGAAGAGTGCGCGACCGAGAAAGCCCGCGCTCGCGCTGGCACCGTTGGCGACGAACGCCCAAAGCAGTGCGCGGTGCTTGCGGAAGAGAAAGGCGAAGTAGGCCGCCTCCACCAGCCAGGCGAACAGTTCGGCGGCGATCACGCGCGTCCAGTAGTCCGCATCGATCCACGGGCCAAAAAACCCGAACCAGACGACAGGATGAGTGATGGCGCTGGCACCAAAGGCTACGGGGATCGAACAGTCGAGAGTCCGTACATAAATTGGCACCTCGACGAGTTGCGTAAACAGGAAAGCGCGCAACCAGACGCTCATGCCGCCGTTCCATCGGCAATCGCCGCCCGCCCTTCGAGCAACCACAGCAGCACCACCGCCAGTTCCACCGGACCGTGAAACAGCGCCAAGCGCAAATAGGCGCTACGCGCCAAGGCCGGCTCGAACGAGGCCCAAGCGGCCAAGCCCACGGTTGCTAGCGATGCCACGAGCACCAGCGGTCGGCCACAATCGGCGACGAGGGCAACATCGCCACGAGCGGTGCGCCAACCGAGAGCAGGAAACCCGGTCGTCGATGCAAGCCGGGCCGCATCACCAGATAGCGCAGATCAGCCACCAAGTGGGGAATTCCCAGCACGAGCGGACCTATCGTCAACAGCCACAGCGGTACGGTGAGGACGCGCGCGAACGCGACGCCTAGACCGAACCCGCCGAGGGCGACGACTCGGGGTTCGCGTCGAGCGATCAACGGCTCGAGCAAACGACCGAAACGGTGCAAAAACCGGTTGCGCAACGCATCGAACGGCGCGAGCGCGCCCAAAAACGTCCGGTCGATAGCCGTCGCCACGGTCAATCCCGTTCGTTCCGGCGACGGCGTTTGATAAACAGCGGCACCGAGAACAGACCGGCGAGGAACCACGGACCAACGGCGCGTGCCACCGACCCGGTCTCGGTCGCCCCGCTCCCACCGCTTCCGCCGTTCCTGCCGCTTCCGCCGCCGTCATTCGTTTCAACGCATTTAAGGCAGTCGTACTCGACAACACCGCTTGGACCCTGAGCAGTGTAGTTGATGCGATTGCACTTGGCCGGCTGGCAGACGCCGCTCTGTCCTCTAAAGGTTTCGCAGGCAGCTCCGGCTTTCTGGTCGTGCAAACAGGCGTCTGGGGGTAGCACGTCAGCGCGGGCCAGAGCGCCGCATGAGATGAATCCAGCGAGTGCGAGCCAAACGAACCGCTTCGCGAAGAGTTTTCCGATCATTGTCACTTGGGTTTTTCCGATGGCTCAATTGGATTCCAGACAGTTGAGGACGGCTCGCCTCGATGGCGGTCGGCAGCTACACCGAACGGGCTCCGAGCCGCTGCGACCGAAAGTCCCCCAATCGTCCAGCACGGCTTGGGCGGTTTCGGAATCGAGCGCGCCGACGACCTGTTGGGCGCGTGCCTGTTGTGTCGCGCTCAGGCTTGCCAGCGGGCCGCCGAACACCAGCTCTGTCGGGCCATCTTTCGTGTTCTCTCCATCATGACTGCTTGGTCGGGTAGCGGGATGATGTCACCACCACCCGACCACGTACCCGACAGCACGATGCCGGCAAACATCAACGCGCAGCCGGCGATCCCATGGCCAGACAGGGTTTCGTCCAGCAGCCACCAACCGCCCAGCGCCGCGTAGACGGTTTCCAGGCTGAGAAGGATCGCGGCGTGGGCCGGCGGCGCGGCGCGCTGCGCCACTACTTGCAGGGTATGAGCCACCCCGACCGACAGCAGGCCACCGTAGAGAATCGGCAACGCCCCGCCCCACAGTCCGACCAATGTGAACGGCTCGCGGAACGCCGCCACCGCCAGACTCAGCACGGCGCAAACGATGAATTGCAGGCAGGCCAGCATCACCGGTTCGATATACCGGCCCGACAGCCAGCCGATTACCAGCATGTGGCCGGCCCAGAAAAAGGCGCCGAGCAACACCAGCCCGTCGCCCTCGGCCAAGGTCAGGTCGTCGGTCAGAGTCAGCAAGTACAGGCCGGCCACCGCCAGCGCCGCGCCCGCCCAGGTGCGCCAGGGAGTACGATGCCCCCACAGCAGGCCGAGCGCCGGCACGATGACCACGCATAACCCGGTGATGAAGCCAGCCTTGCCGGCGGTGGTGTGGATGATGCCGACCTGTTGCAGCGAGACGCCAGCGAACAGCATCAGGCCGGTCAGCAGCCCGCCGCCCAGGATCAACCGCCAGCCACCGGGATCGACGGGCGCGGCGGAGCGCCGACCCAACCACAGCAGCGGCAGCAGCGACAGCGCGCCCAGCCCGAAGCGAACACCATTATAGGTAAACGGGCCAACGTGATCCGTGCTGACCCGCTGGGCAATATAGCTGAAGCCCCAAATTACCGCCGCCAACAGCAGGAGTACTTCCGCCGTCGGGATCTTGGGAGTCAACCGGTGTCGAGCGCCTGCTTCCGCTCTTGCGCTCCCGGTTGGTCCGTCGATCGAACGATTTACCGCAACGCCGGTCGCGCGCGCCCGCCAAATCCATGGGTGAGTGGACTCGGCGAGCAGATAGATGACCGCCGCCGACACGACCCACGCCATCGGCACTCCCGCTTGGAACAGGCAGAGGTGAAACGCGGCGCCCAGCGCCGCAATCCAGCCATAGGTGGTCAACAAGGCCGTGGGTAACCGCATCCTCAGGAGGTCGCGGAGTACCCCGCCGCCCGCGCCGGTCAGAAACCCAAAGAAGGCGGCCATCAGGACTAGGGTGAGGGTGGACTGCGCCCCCCACCGCAGCGCCTGTTCGGCCCCGAGCGGCGCGAACACCGCCAGCGCCAGCCGATCCGCGGCATTCCAGTGCGCTTCGCAGCGCGCGCAGATCTTGGGTTCCCACAGCAAAACCAGCAGCAATCCCAGTCCGATGGCAATCCAATAAAGTCCGTTGCCGATCCAGAACAGATGATGCGGTCCCAACTCCAACAAGAAAGTACGGACAGTTCCGCCACCCACCGCCGTGAGAAAGCCCCCCACCACACCGGCCACCCAGGCGATCCCCGGATGGACCGACTTGAATTGACGAAAGCTGACGAGGCCACCGGTGAAGGCAAAGATCGCCGTGCCCGCCAGATCGGCGGCGGCACGCGAATCCTCGATACTCCCGGCGAACCCCATCCAAAAAGCGGCAAACAGAAAACTTCCGACGACCGGACAAGGATAATCCCGCCAAGCGGCGGCGAAATGAAGGAAGGGGCGAAGTTCTTTGGTCGACCCGAAACGAACGCTCGCACCTCTCTGCCGGTTGAGATTCCGATACGTGATCATTTCCTTTCCTCCTATGCTCCGTAAAAATTAGGAGTCCAGCTCGCACTGGCTGGCTACGATTCCATGCCCGTCGACATTTCATCTGGATTCGTCGAACGCCACTATCGTAGGTTTATCAGGAGAATGATCGATTACAACCAAGTAAATTACTAAGAAATGCAATTTTTCAACATCGTGAATCAATAGTTCGGATAACTTTGGCTTTATTGGAATCAAATTGTTGGGGTTCACAAAAGGAATCAAATCCATGTCAGGTCAAACACCTGATGTTGAAAAAATTTATAATTCATTGATTTTTAAATCTAATATTTCATAAAACTGCTAACAACGCCGCCCGAAATATCGATGGATAAAATGCAGTGATCCAGAAAGCGACGATGCCCGTAAATTCATTGCGGATGTAGAATGATCCAGCCAATCATTATTAATACGCTCAAGCTGCAATCAGTAGCCACACCCCTTTTTATGCTGCTGTGCAACACAAAAATTGACCTCATTAACATAAGTAATTCGTTGGTTTTATTCCATCGGTTGTTCCACCGATTTTTTACCTTTTCAACAACAGATTTCTCATGAAAATGCAATAACGACCCTTCGAGATCATTTTTCGTTTTAAATCTCTCCTTAAGACCTGTTGAGTTTTTTACCTTATTTGTATATTTTATGATATTTACGTCTTTATAATGATACCTTCTTCCTCCATCCGGAAGAGCGCCCGTCGCGACAAAGCGCCCCCCGCGCGAAGGCCCCTGACTCGGGTTTGGCGGCTTGGGTGCCTGCTACGAGCAGCGAACCGTGGGGCCGGATTCGGGGACAGCGATAGCGCGGGACGGTTGTCGCCAAGCATTGGTTTAACCTCGACGGTTTGCATCACTAGGAATGGCGTTTTCGAAAATAGAGTGCTATGGAGTGATAACGACGGGACAAGGGGCGAGACGTCCCCTGATGGGTAAGCAGTAAGGCGACTCGATGATGCAAATTCCGTTTGGAACGCTACCGATCCGCCGCGTCATCGGCGTGGTCCTCTGCGGCTCGCCGCTGGCGCTGGCCCTGGCCTGCGCGCTCTGGCCCCGCACGGTTCCGCCGGCGACCGCGGCCATGGGTGGCGTTCTGGCGACCGTCGCCGGCCTGATCGGGGGCCTGAACGTTTACCTGGCCTATTGGCGTCCCTGGCGGTATCGACGCCGCTGGGGCTCCCTGGCCGGCTACCGCTTCGTCTCGGGATTGCCGCTGGTGGGCACGCTGTTCCTGGTGGCCGGTTGTCTGATCGCCTTCGGCAGCCCGACCGTCGGCCTGATCGGCGGCCTGGCGGGGTTGCTCGACGTCGGCGGCCTGCCGTGGTTCCCCGCGCTGACCTGGCGGGACCGTTCCCTGTGGGGGGATTGACCTGCCGGGATCGAGTGTTCTCCAATCCATCCCGGACCCGGCGCGGGCCAACGTTCGCTAACATCCATAGGACAAAATCACCATGTTCGACACGCGGCAAGCAAGCGGCTACCGGGAACTGTTGCCGGGCATCCGGCAAAAAACGCGGGTCCACGGCGAGAAAACCCTGCTGGCGGAGTTCGTTCTCGACCGGGGCGGCACCCTGCCGGTCCACGCGCATCCCTACGAACAGACCGGCTACCTGATCCAGGGGCGGCTCCGACTCCAAATCGGCGACCGCGAGTTCGACGCTCGCGCGGGAGATGCGTGGTGCATACCGGCGAACGTCGAGCACGGCGCGCACGCCCTGGAGGACGCCGTGGCGGTCGAAGTGTTCGCGCCGGTGCGGGAGGATTACCTGCCCCAGGAGGATTGAACGGGGCGGCGCATGAGAGCCCGACTCCGCGCCCGGTTCTTCATGGGCGCGGGGCGAAGCGCGGCGCGTCCAGCCCACGAACCCTCGGGCGCGGGGCCTCCTTGCGGCCGATCCCCACTCGGGCGCCACGACCCGACCCTCGAACCACCAGCCGCCCGACCGGGGGCACCACCGCGCCAACGTCGTCGGCATCTTTCCCAACGAGACCAGCATCCGCCGGCCGATCGGCGCGGTACTCATGGAGCAAAACGAAGAGTGGCTGTTGCAACCGCGCTATCTGCCTCAGCACACCATGGCCGATACCGTCCTGGAGACCGAGGCCCTGACCGCATTGCCAGCAACGTAAACCCCTCGGCCAAACCGGAGTTCACTCCCAAAATTTACACCACCTTGACGGACGCAACCTATCCTTGATTTTCAAGTGGGTATCGGGAGAGGAAAGAAGATGACCAAAACCTTTGTCAGCTATTGCCACCGTCAGGGGGATTGGGTCTGGGGACGGTTGGTCCCTTGCCTGAAAGCGGGCGGCGCCGAG
>JAVMKL010000073.1:0-6562 GCA_031732875.1 Candidatus Competibacter sp.
GGGAGTGAGCAAATTCTATCTGAATGGGGAGATTGTTTTTCGGAAATCACCTTAAGTGTCAGAATTCCCGATGAGGTGTTGCCATGAGAAAGCGCAGAAGTGATCGTCTCGGGGGCGCGACTCGATGGGTGCGATGGTTAATCATTCGGCGCACATCGCGGTACGGCTAGGGTCGATTAGCGCTCTGACCATTGGTACGGTCGGTGTTGCGGTATCTGTGCGCTTCTACCGTAAGCGTCTGCCTTGACCCTCTGGACATCGCTTTGAATCTGTCAAGCCGGTCAAACCAGACGGTTACTATAAAACCTATATGGAATTGGTATCAGGTATCCACCTCATCTTTGGGCGGGCGGCAAACCCATGTCCGGAAGCAGGCTGGTGCCAGTCGCGAGCATTCAGCCGATCCCGTCCGGTCGGTAGTCGAACGGGGTGCCCGGCCCAGGTAGAGGACGGAGGCGAAGGTGAGGCGGGTGCTCGGCGATAATCGGTTGCGCCGCGTCCAGCACCGATAACCAGAAAGGTGCCAGGATAGGCGTGACGGCGGTGAGGTCACCCACCGCCATCGGCGCCTGCCCGGTTCAGGCATTGACCAGCCGCATCATTTCCTCGGGATAACGCCGGCCGACGGCGATGTCGGGCGGGAAGACGGCATCCAGTTCGGCGTGCTCCGCCGGGGCGAGCGTCACGGCGACCGCCCCGACGTTTTCCTCCAGATAACGTCGCCGCTTGGTACCGGGAATCGGGACGATATCCTCGCCTTGCGCCAGGACCCAGGCCAGAGCGAGCTGGGAAGGGGTGCAGCCTTTCCGTCGGGCCAGTATCTCGACTTGATCGACCAGGGCCAGGTTGCGAGCGAAGTTCTCGCCTTGGAAGCGGGGGCTGGTTCGTCGGTAATCGTCGGCGGCGAAGTCCTCCGGCCGGCGGATCGCCCCCGTCAGAAACCCGCGCCCGAGCGGACTGTACGCCACGAAGCCCACCCCCAGCCGGCGACAGGCGGCCAGCACCCCGTCGGTTTCGGGGTCCCGGGTCCACAGGGAATATTCGGATTGTACCGCAGTGATCGGATGCACGGCGTACGCCCGTTCGAGGGTGGCGGCGGAAACCTCTGACAGGCCCAGATAACGTACCTTGCCGGCTCGCACCAAATCCGCCATCGCCCCGACGGTATCCTCGATGGGGGTGTTCGGGTCCAGCCGGTGCTGGTAATACAGATCGATGGTTTCCACGCCCAGCCGCCGCAGGCTGCCTTCGCAGGCCGCGCGGACATACTCGGGACGGCTGTCGAGACCGCGCCGGGCCGGATCGCGCGGATCGCGCACGATGCCGAATTTGGTGGCGAGAAACACCTGGTCGCGCCGGCCCCGGATGGCCCGGCCGACCAGTTCCTCGTTCGTGTGCGGACCGTACATGTCCGCGGTGTCGAGCAGGGTCATGCCGAGCTCCAGGGCACGGTGCAGCGTAGCCAGGGATTCGGCATCGTCGCGACCGCTGTAGAAGTCGCTCATGCCCATGCAGCCCAGGCCGATGGCCGATACGGCAGGTCCTTGGGAACCTAGCAAACGGGTTTTCATGGGAAGCTCCTCCACGTCAGAGTGAGTGTTCGATGGATGAAAAAAATCTATTGGGAAACGGTATCACTCCACCACCACCCGGACCGGGCGCGACCGCTCGTCACGATAGGGCACGCGGACCTGAAAGTGGTGGGTCCCCTTTTGCAAGGGCCAGTATAGCGGTTGGCCAGCCGCCGCGATGCCGTACGGCTGGTCGTCGACATACCAGACGATTTGCCCGACCGGTCCCTGGGCGACCGCCTTCAAAGCGATGCGGTTAGCGGCGGCCGGCGCTTCGGGATTCCGCCAGAGCCGGGCGTTGGCTTCGGGGGCGACGATCGTGACTTCGACGGGCGCGTCCTGGGGTGAATCCGATGGCGTCGGGCGAAGCTCGGCGACCTCGGCTGGCCCGGAGGAAACGAGGGGCGAGGCGGCGGCGAGGAGATCGGGCGGCACCCATTCGCGCAGAATCCTGGCGCAGGGCTCTCCGGGCGGGACGGGATGCAGGCACAGCTCGGCGGGTCGGTAGCCGGCCGGCGGGGGAAAGTCCGCCTCGTCGATTTGGCCCGGCGAGCTCCGATGCAGGCGCAGCAGAATCGCCCGCGCCAGCGCGGCCGGAGCGCGGCCCCCCGTCATCCGTCGCATCGGATTGACGTCGCCGCGGCCGATCCAGACGCCGACCAGATACTCGGCGGAATACGCCACGATCCAGGCATCCCGGTACCCCTGCGAGGTACCGGTTTTGAGCGCGACCGCAAAGGGATAGTCGGTGGGCCCGTAGCGCGGGAAACTGGGCAGGCGGGCCAGCGGATCGGCCAGGAACAGCGTCACCTGCCGGGCCGCGGCGGGCGACAGCACCGGGCGCGGCGCCGGCGCCGGTTGCCCCTCGTACCACCGCAGCGAAGGCAGGCGACCGTCGTCGGCCAGCGCCCCGTACGCCCGCACCAGGCGCTCCAGCGTGGTCGGCAGGCCGCCCAGCGCCAGGCTCAGCCCCCACCGGTCGGGATCGGAATGGCGCGTTCCGCCCGACAGATCCAGTTGCCTCAGCAACGCGAAAAACGAAGACAGCCCGACCCGGCGCAGCAGATGGACGGCCGGCACGTTGCGGGAATTGGCCAGGGCCTGCCGGGGCCGCAACGGTCCGAGAAACCGCCCGTCGGCGTTGCCGATGCCCGCCGCCCCTTCCGGCTGGTCGGGCAGCCAGCTCGCCGGGGTCAGCCGGTCCCGGTCCAGGGCCAGCGCGTACAGAAACGGCTTCAGGGTACTGCCCGGCGACCGCGGGACGTGCAGGAAATCCACCGCCCCGGCGGGGGAATGAAAATAGTCGCGCGAGCCCAGGGCGGCCCGCACCGCGAAGCCGGCGCGCTCCACCACCAGCACCGCCGCCTGTTCGGCGCCGAGTTCCCGCCATTCGGGCCAGGCGGCCTCGATCAGGGCGGCGATGTCCCGTTGCAAACCCAGATCGAGCGTGGCGCGCAGGAGAGGCTCCCGGCCGCGCGGCAGGCCGTCCCGCTGTAGCAGGCGGTCGATGTGGAGGAGGGCGTGCAACTCCGGCGGGCGCTGGCCGCGTTCCCGTGGCCGCAGCGACTGGATTTGCGTTTCCGCCAGGTGGTATTCCTCGGCGGTGATCGTCCCCCGTTCCGCCAGGAGCCCCAGCAGGCGTGTGCCGCGCCGCACGATGGCGCGGCGTCCCTCGGGCCGATAGGGATTCATGCGACCGGGCGCCTGGGGAATGGCGGTGAGAAAGGCGATCTCGGCCCAGGCGAGATCCTGGACCGGCTTGTCGAAATACCAGCGGGCGGCATGGGCGATCCCGTGGCTGCCGTTGCCGTAGGGAACGATTTGCAAATAATGTCGCAAGACGGCGTCCCGGCCGTAACGCTGGGTCATCAGAAAGGCGGCGCCGGCTTCGACCAGCTTGTTCCACAGCGTGCGCGGCGCGGGATGCTGCATCCGCGCCACCTGCATGGCGAGGGTGGACGCGCCCGAGCGCACCCGCCCGTCGCTGGCCGCCTGCCACGAGGCGCGCAGCACCGCCAGCGCGTCCACGCCGGGGTGATTCCAGAAGCGCCGGTCTTCCAGCGCCACCGTGGCCGCCGCCACCCGTTCGGGCAGCGCCGCCAGCGGCCAGTAACCGTACTCGGTCCGGCGAGCGCCGTCGGGGTCGGTCACCGCCGCGCCGAACTGGGCCAGGAAATCGCCCTGGCGGTCGAGCAGGATCGGCGTGGGCGGCGGCGCCACCAGTTCGATCCGTTCCGCAACGGCCAGACCGTACCGCGCCAGCGCCGCCAACAGAACGACGCCGGCCGCTCGTCCCAGCCACCGCGGGCCAACGCCCCTAACGGCTGATAACAATCCGCGCCCCGGCACTGCCGCCGTTGACCGCGCGCCGGTACATCATCTCGGCGGTGCTGGGAGGTTGGGTGAAACTCCCCGGAACCGTCGCCCGGCTACGGAAGTAAAAGCGATAATTCCCCGCCGGCAGTTCGTCGAAGACATAGACCATGCGGTCGTCCAGCCGCGCCTGATAGCTGGCCGCCACAGTATCGGGCTGGCTGGGCCTCGCCTCGGCGGGCGCGTTGGCGAGCCGGGCGTCGAGCGGTTCCATCCCCGCCGCCAGGGGCACTTCCACAATCGCGTGATGGCGGAGTTCGGGGTTGACGATCTCGACGCGATCCTCGACCACCTGACCCACGCGCAAGGCGATGGCGTGCTCGGAGCCACTCGGCGTGAGTAGCTCCAGAGGCTGGTCCGCCTGGGCCGGCACGCGGAAACCATCGCGGCCGACCACGAAGCCCGCCGCCGTCGCCGGAGCCAGGTTGCCCGCCGCCGCCGGCACGTAACTCACGAGATCGTTCACCACCAACGGCGCCGACGCGGCGTCGGCCACGATGGCCCCGGGTACCGCCAGGTCGCTACCACGGCGGACGAACCGATCCACCTCGATCGTCTCCGGCTTCCCATCCTGACCGATGCGCCAGGTGAAGCGCCCACGCGCGGGAGCGGGATTCGTCTGATACGCGAACAGCGCGCGGATCGCCTGCTGGTCGGCTTGGGTGGAACCCCAGCCGTCCGATTGGCCGAGCCCGATCAGAGCGTTGGCGAGCAACGTCAGCCGCGGCTCGCTCGGGTCGGCCAAGGCGATGGCGTGGATGATCGTCGCCAAAGTGCGCGCTTCCGAAGGGAGAATCAGCGGGCTGCCGCTCGCCCCGTCCCGTAGCCCGGCATACATCTCGCGGCCCTGGAAACCGCGCGTTTCCACCGCTTCCCAGAGCTGGGCCGTCAGCCGGGCCAGGGCTTGTGGGTCGGACGGCTTGGCCTGGGCCAGGGCGACGGTTACCCGCGCCGCCGCCTCCGGGGCCAGGAATCCGGCTTGCCGCGACAGTTCGGCCAGATAAGCTTCGTCGCTCTCGCCGGCGAGGGTCAACGCTTCCAGGGCCGTTGCCCGTTCCAGATATTCCGAACCGCTCAACAGGCGAGGATAGTCGGAACGTAGCGCCTGCTTCAGTACCCGCGTCAACCGCTCCAGCAGCTTGTCGTCCACCGGCTCGCCCCGCTTTTTGGCTTCTGCCAGGAATTCCAGCGACCAGGCGGTGAGCGCGACGTAGCCCCGGTCCTTGGGCCAAAATGCCACCAGGCCCCGATCGTCGATGGATTCCGCAACGAGCTGGCCCACGGCCCGCACCGCCGTGCTCGCCCGTTGCGCCACGCTTTCGCCCTCGGGCAACAGCCCGCTCCAGTCGCGCAAGGCCAGCAGCACCCAGGCTTGGCTCAAACGCTGTTCGGTGCAGCCGTAGGGGAAGGCCAGCAGGGTATCCAGACCCGCGATGAGTCGCGTCAGTCCGGGATCGGTGCTGGCGGTCAGCATTCGGCGGAAGGTGCCGGACCGGACGGGCTCTGGTGGGGGTGGCAGGTCCAGCGTGGCCCCCGGCGCCAACTCCCGCAACTGCGCGCGCCGGATCGGGCTGCGGTCCGGCTGGATCGGCAGACTGACCTCCACCGCGTCGCGGGACCGATCGGCGAGCCGTTCCAGGGTGAAGAGGACCCGTACCCGCTCGCGTTGCAACCGGCCGTCGGCGCGCGTACCGGGATCGGGGACGGCGACCGTAAAATCGAGATTTTGCGGCTTGTTGTCCGTCCAGGAAAAACGTTGTTCGCTCGCGCCGTCCAGGCGCAGGCCGTCGAGCTTCACGCCGGCCTTGCCGTCCCCGCCCGGCCCTTCCACCACCCGGCCGATCAGGCCGGCGACGAAGGCGTCGCCGGGCCGAACGAACCGCGGCAGGACCGGCTGGGCCAGAATCGGTTGCCGCACCGGAATCTCGCCGATGGCGTAACCGAAGCGGTCGGGACCTCCGATCGCCTTGGCCCGCAGCTTGAACACGGTCAGCGAGTCGGGCAGCTTGACCTTGATCCGGGCCAGCCCGTCCGCGGCGACGGGCACCTTGGGCAGAAAGATCGGCACCGGAGTGAAATTCTTCCGCACCGACACGTTGTCCAGCCCCCAATCGTCCCCGGTGTCTTGCTCGCCATCGCCGCCCGGCGTTTCCTGGAGCGGGAGGATGCCGAAGGCGAGATTGCGGCTGTCGTGCGCCACCAGGCGGCTGCGGCGCGGAACGATGAAGTGTGGCAAAGGATCCAGCGGCTGTTCTTTGGCCAGAGCGAAGATGGCCTGATCCACCATCCAGAACGTCGCCTCGCCCGCGACCGGCTTGCCCTCGTCGTCGGTCAGTTTGAGCAGCACCTCGAGGTCGTCGCCGGGCCGGGCCTGAGCCGGCGCGTCCAGCTTGACCGTCAGCGTGTTCTTGACGGGACTGACCGCGATCCAACGGGTCGCCGCCAGGGTCGCCGGCTTGCCCAGATCGAACGGCGCGGTCGGAGCCGGCGCCGCATCGGCCAAACGGCCGCGCATCAGCAGGAAATGGACCGGTACCTTGGGCAGGTACGACTTGCGTACGGCCAGCGCGAACCGGCCATAACCGTTCGCGATATCCACCCATTCGTAGCGGAACGGT
>JAVMKL010000074.1:0-36662 GCA_031732875.1 Candidatus Competibacter sp.
ACGCCGTGCTCCAGCGCCAACCGCTTGCAGTCCTCGTATTCCGGCTTGCTGCGCAGGGGCCGGCCGTGGCGGTAGGCCGTCTTGATCGCAACCACGCCGTAGCGGGTCTCGATCCGCGCGGTATCCCGGACCAGCGCCGTGCGCCATACCGCCTGCTGGCGAACGCCCAGGGTGGTGGTCTCGGTCAGCAGCAGCTCGGTCAGCGCCGAAACCAGCACCGGCGCGCACAGCACGCTCAGCAGCGTGCCCGGCCGGTTCTTCTTCATCAGCACCGACGTCAGCCAAACATCGTGGGCTCCGGCCGCGAACAGCCGTTCCAGCACGTAGTCGTAGCGCTCCGGATTCATGTCGTCGATGTTGCATTCCAGCACGCTCAACTCGCCCTCCTCGCTTTCCACCGCCGACGTTTCGCCCAGACAGATCCGCAGCACGTTGGGAATCGGACCGTCGTGGTGGCCGATGCCGTAGCCGATCCGGTTGACGGTGAAGGCGGGGCGCGCCACGAATTCGTCCACGAACGTCGCCAGCAATGCCGCACCGGTCGGCGTGGTGGCCTCGAACGGTACCCCGCCGAGCTTGACCGGCGCACCCTTGAGCAATTCCAGGGTCGCCGGGGCCGGCACCGGCAGCACGCCGTGCGCGCAATACGCCAGACCGCTGCCCAGTTCGACCGGCGAGCACAGGATCCGGTCCACGTTCAGCCGGTCCAGGGCGATGCAACCACCGACGATGTCGACGATGGCATCCAGCGCCCCAATTTCGTGGAAATGGATGCGATCGGGCGAGGTGTCGTGGATGCGGGCCTCGGCTTCGGCCAGTCGCCGGAACACCGCCACAGCCCGTGCCTGGATGGTTTCCCGCAGCGTGCTGCTGCCGATGATCGCTTCGATCTGGCGCAAGCTACGGTACTCGGGCTGTTTCGGATCGATCACGACCCGTACCTGGGTACCGGTAACGCCCTTGCGGCTGGCGCGACTGGCCTGAACGCCGTAACCGTTCAGCCCCAGTCCGTTCAGACCGAGGACCAGTTCGTCGTAATCCACGCCCAGGTCGAACAGGGCCGCCAAATGCATGTCGCCGCTGATGCCGGCGGAACAATCGTAGTAGAGGATGCTCATCGCGTGGGAGTGAGGAGTCAGGGGTGAAGGATGAGGAGAAGGCAACCGTTAAAAGGGAAATTCACCTTGCGCCTTGTGCTCGAGCGGTTGCGATACCGGCCGCTGGGCCAACTGATGGACCGGATGGCCATCCACGTAGATCGCCCGCCAGGGCCGGGCCGGACAGGCATTCTCGCAGGCGCCGCAGCCGATGCATAGCGCCTCCCGCACCTCGGGAATGGTCAGGCCATCCTGGTATGGCACCATGTGCACCGCCTTGGTGGGACAGTACTCGTCGCAGGCACCGCAGGCGGTATGATCGGTATAAACGATGCAGTTGTCGCGAACGAAGTGGGCCACGCCGAGCTGGGTGGTCTGCTTGACGGTCAGATCCAGCGGCAGGATCGCGCCGGTCGGACAGATCTGGCCACAGCGGTTGCATTCGTAACTGCAATAGCCGGCTGCGTAGTCCAGATGCGGCTGCAGCAACCCGGATAGGCCGTAATCCAGCAGAGTCGGCTGCAACACTCCGTAGGCACAGGCGCTCACGCACAGATGGCAAGCCGTGCACCGGTCGTTGAACCGGGCGATGTCGCCGGCGCCGGGCGGCGCCACCGGCCAGTTCCGCCGGTTCGCCAGCACGGTGGGAACGCGATTGCGCGGCTTGGCCTCGCCCCCGCCAGAGCGGGACAGTCCGGCCAGCCCGGCCAACGTCACCGCCGCCCCCCGCAACAGCGTCCGCCGCGTCACTCCCCTCTCCTCTCCCCCGGGGAGAGCCTGCCGCGCCACTCCCTTCTTCCCCCGATGGAGATCCGACCGCATGGCTCTCCTCTCCCCTTGTGGGAAAGGGGCGGGGGGCGAGGGGTGAAACACGACCGGCTCCGGCCGCGCGTAGCCGATACCGTGCGCCTCGCAGACGGTGATGCAATTGAAGCAGGCCACGCAACGGCTGAAATCGACTTCCTTGGTCTTCAGGTGGATACAACCGGCCTTGCAGTGGATGGAGCATTGGGCGCAGACGATGCAGGCGTCCTTGGGAATCCGAATCTTGAACAGCGCGAAGCGCGCCACCAACCCCAGCAGCGCGCCCACCGGACAGAGAAGATTGCAGAACAACCGGCCCCGGGTCGCGCTCAGCCAGATCAGCCCGCCCAGGAACAGCGCCGGAAAGGCTAGCGTCGCTGGCGATGGCGCCTTCCATTGCAAGGGAAACGGTCCGTACAGCCCGAAAAATTCCATCGCCTGCCCGAAGGCGTTGTGGGTGGCGACGTAAACCGGCCGCAGCAAGTCGCCGGCGATCCGGCCGAAATTGCTGAACGGGTCCAGCAGGCTCAGCGCCAGCGCACTGCCGCCCAGGAACAGGCCGGCGGCCAGCGCCAGCATGCCGTAACGCAGCACGTCGTTCGGCTTCTGGTACCGGAATTTGACCTTGCGCGGCCGGCGCAGCTTGTCGGCGATGCGAATCACGATGTCCTGCAGGGTTCCGAGCGGGCAGACCGTCGAACAATAGATCCGGCCGAACAAGAGGGTCAGGACCAGTACCGCCGCAAAACCGGTGGCTCCCCACGCCACGGTCCCGGCAAACTTCAACAGAGAGGGCACGAATTGCGGATACAGCAGCGCCGTGCTGGCCGGCGTCTCGCCAATCCATTCGAAATCCACGAACAACAGCACGGTCAGCGCCAGAAAGGTCAGCGCCACCACGACCCGAATTTTCTTCAACCACATCTGATTCATGGCCGCCTGCCCTTCCGGAAGGCCGGAACGCGCGGGAAAGAACATTTCGCTCGGTTATGACCGTTCGTGGTAATAATAAGCGAAACGAACGGCCACCGCCTCGAAAGCCATGCGCCCCACCACCCGCAATCTACTGACTCAAGAAGTCACCGCCTGGCATCAGCAGGGCCTGATCGACCGGCCCCTGCTGGACACTCTGTTGCCGCGTTACGAGACGCACGGCCGGTTTCTGGCCGTGCTGCTGAAATGGCTCGGCCTGTTCGCCATTTTCCAACTGGGGTTGGCGGTCCTGGCTTTCATCGCCATGGCCTCGGAATCGGCCCTGGTGGCGGCGGTCCTGCTGGCGGCGGTCGGCACGGGACTATGGTACTTCGGGGTACGGATGGCGACCGATCCACAGCGACGGCATCCCTTCACCGGCGCGGTGCTGGTGACCGCCAGTCTGGCGACGGCATTCGGCGTTTTCCTGCTGCTCCAGATCGCTCTGCTGGGCGGTGACGACGCCGGACGGAACACCCCGCTCATCCTGCTGCTCACTGGCGTACTCGCCGCCCTGACTGCCTACTGTTACCACCTGCGCTGGCCGCTGCTGCTGGGGCTGCTGCTGTTCTTTCACGGTCTGGGCGCCTGGCACGCTTACGGCGGGCATGGAACCTATTTCGCGGATATCCAGGACCCGAAACTGATGGCGGTCATCGCTCTGGCCACGATGGCATTGGGCGTCTGGCACGAGCGACGGCTGGAAACAGGTCCCTTGCGGCGCTGCCTCGGCTTCGGAGGGTTGTATCTGATCTTCGGCCTGCTGTATCTGAACCTGTCGCTATGGTTCCTGACCCTGCCCCGCGGGCCGCTGGGCTGGGTGCTGGCGTTCACCGCCGCCGGCGTCGGTCAGATCGTCGCCGGCGGCCGGTTGCACGACGCCCGTTTCACCGGTTTCGGCATCGTGTTTCTGGCGATCGATCTGTACACCCGCTTTTTCGAACAGTTCTGGGACCGGCTGTCCGCCGGTACGTTTTTCCTGCTCGGCGGCGCGCTGGCCATGATCCTCGGCTACGCCTTCGAGCGTCAGGGCCATGCCCGCTCGCCGGAGCGGCTCCCATGAACCCCCTGTCCCGCAATCGCCGCGTCCGCCGGGAACTGGACGAACTGCGGCGCGAAGGTCTGCTGGACGAAGCGACTTATGGACAACTGCGCGAGCGCTATCCGACTGAGGGCTGGGACTGGCGTTCGCTGGGGCGCTGGTTCCTGATTTTCGGCGCGGTCAGCGTCATGGCCGGTCTGGCGATTCTCGGCCGGACGCTGTTCGACTTCACCCTGACCAAGCTGGCGGTATTGCTGGGCATCGCGGTTCTCGCCAGCTTCGGCGGCGCGCGATGGCTCAGGCGCGCCCGCCCCATGCTGGTCTGGACCTCGCTGAGTCTGGAGCTGCTGGGCGGTCTGCTGCTGATCGGCCTGACCTTCACTCTGGGCGTGATTTTCTCCACCGGTTCCGGCAATTGGCCAGCCCTGCTGCTGATCGATTTACTGCTGCTGCTCGGCCTGAGCTACGCGCTGCGGAACGCGCTGCTGCTGGTGCTGAGCGCCGTGGTGTTTTTCTGCTGGTTCGGTGGTTTTACCGGCTACGCTTCCGGCTGGGGGGCCTACTGGTTCGGGATGAATTACCCGTTGCGATTCCTGGCGGCGGCGGCGGTGATGATCGCCGTGGCGATCATCCACCAGCAGAGCGAAGCGGGACCGCTGGCGCCGTATCGGGGCTTCTGCAAGATCTGGCTGTCGAGTGGGTTGTTCTTCGCGGAAATGGCGCTGTGGCTGCTGGCGCTGTTCGGCAATTTCGATCTGGCCAGCGATGGATGGTATCGGGCCGGAGCCGCCGAATTGGTGCTGTTTAACGGGCTGTGGGCGAGCCTGAACGTCGCGCTGGTCTGGCTCGGGGCCCGGCGGGCGATGCGGATGCTGACCGGCTACGGCGCGACCTTCCTGGTGATTCAGATCTACACGTTGTTCTTCGCCCATTTGGCCGAAGACTTGGGATTGCTGCTCAGCCTGCTGATCGCCGGCGGCGGCGCGCTGGGGTTGACGTTCTATCTGGAACAGCGGCGGCGCCAAGCCTCTTAATGGCAACCTTGTTTCCCGACGCCATGACCTGAAAAATCGGAGAGGACCCCACCGTGCGCCTGCTGCACACCTCGGACTGGCATCTCGGCCAGACCTTGCACAATTTCGACCGGAGCTACGAGCACCAGCGTTTCCTCGACTGGTTGTCGGACACGGTCGAAGCCGAGCAGGCCGACGCCCTGCTGATCGCCGGCGACATTTTCGACAACGCCAATCCATCCGCCGCCGCCCAGCGACAGCTTTACCGCTTCCTGACCGCCGCCAAGCGCCGCGTTCCCCAACTCGACATCGTCATCATCGCCGGCAATCACGACTCGCCGGGGCGGCTGGAAGCACCCGCGCCGCTGTTCGAAGCCTTCGACGCTACCGTGGTCGGCCACGTCACCCGCCAACAGGGCGAAATCGAGTTCGATCGTTTGCTCGTACCCATCAGGAACCGCGACGGCGACATCGCCGCCTGGTGTCTGGCGGTGCCCTTCCTGCGGCCCGGCGACATGCCCCGGCTGGAGACGGCGGGCGATCCCTACCTGGAAGGCGTCGCCCTGCTCTACCAGCAGGCGCTGGATCTGGCTCTGAGCCGCCGGGAGCACGGTCAGGCCATCGTCGCGCTGGGCCACTGCCACATGAGCGGCGGGCAGATCTCGGAAGATTCCGAGCGGCGCATCATCGTCGGCGGCGCCGAGGCGCTGCCGGTGGAGATCTTCGACCCGGCCATCGCCTATGCGGCGCTGGGCCATCTGCACCGCGCCCAGACCGTGGGCGGGCAGGGGCGGGTACGCTATTCCGGCAGTCCGCTGCCGATGTCGTTCGCGGAAATTCATTATCCCCATCAGGTGGTCCGCATCGACCTCGACGGCGGCACGGTTCGAGAAATCGCCGAGATTCGCATCCCGCGCCCGGTCGAACTGCTGCGGGTCCCCGCGCAGCCGGCGCCGGTCGACGAAGCGCTGGACGCCCTCGCGGCTCTCGATCCCCCCGACCTGGCGCTGGAAGCGCAGCCCTATCTGGAAGTGCGGGTGCGGTTGAACGCTCCGGAACCGGGATTGCGCGCTCGCGTCGACGCGGTACTGGATCGAAAGCCGGTGCGGCTGGCCAAAATCGAGACCCGTTACGACACCGGTCCCGACGATGGCGCCGACCGTGGTCCACGGTCGCTGGACGATCTGGGGCGGCTGCAACCGGATGAGATCTTCAGAAAACTCCACTGGCGGAAATACGGCACGGAACCCTCCCCCACTCTGTTGGCCGCCTTCGCCGAATTGCTGCTGGAATCCAGCGGGGAAAGCGCCCCATGAAAATCCTGGCCATTCGCGGCAAGAACCTGGCCTCGCTGGCCGGGGAGTTCGAGCTTCGCTTTCATCAGGGACCGCTCGCCACGACCGGCCTGTTCGCCATCTGCGGTCCGACCGGGTCCGGCAAGAGCACCTTGCTCGACGCGCTGTGCCTGGCCCTCTACGACGAAACTCCGCGCCTGACCCGCGCCACCGTCAAGGGAGTCAGCCTGCCGGACGTCGGTGAGGAAACCATCACGCCGCAGGATCCTCGCAACCTGCTGCGCCGCCGGGCGGGCGAGGGTTTCGCCGAGGTGGATTTCGTCGGCAACGACGGGATTCAATACCGCGCCCGCTGGAGCGTGCGCCGCGCCCGCGGCAAGGCGGACGGCAAGCTGCAAAACACCGAGATGCTGTTGGAAACCCTGGACGGCGGTCAGCGCATCGGCGGAGTGAAGAACGAAGTCCAGCAGGCGATCCGGGAACGGTTGGGGCTGTCGTTCCCACAGTTCACCCGCGCCGTGCTGCTGGCCCAGAACGAGTTCGCGACCTTCCTCAAGGCCAACGACAACGAACGGGCGGAATTGCTGGAAACCCTGACCGGACTGGATGTCTACACCGGCATTTCCATCCGCGCCTTCGAGCGCGCCCGGAACGAACAGAAAGCGCTGGAAGCTCTGCAAGCCCAACTCGCCGGCCAGCAGCCGCTGGACGCCGAAGCCCGCGTCGGACTGGAACGATCACTCGCCGCCGCCCGGACCGAAACGGCGGCGCTGGAACAACGCAAGACCGAACTGGATCGACGGCTACAGTGGCACGACGCCTGGGAAAAACTGAAGCAGGCCGAGCAACAGGCGCGGGATGACGTGCAAAAAGCCCTCGCCGCCCGCGAAACCGCCACCCCCCGACAGGTCTACTTCGCTCGGGTTGAAGCCGTGCAGGACGCCCGGCCCCGCGTGGCGGAAGCGGACCGCATCGCCGGGGAGGTGGCGAAACACTCGCACGCGGTTGCCGCCGCCGAAGGCGATCTGGCTCAAGCCCGGCGCGTTCGGCAACAGACGGATGAGGCCCTGACGCAGGCCGCGCAAGCGGTCGCCGTTGCCGAGCAGGCTAAAACCGCGGCCGGCGCCGATCTCGACCGAGCCAAGGCGCTCGACGCCGCCATCGAGTTGCTGGCTCCCCGCCATGCCGACGACGCCAAGGACTTGACCGACGCCCGCCAGGCCGAGGCGCGGGCGCAAAAGAACCTGGCGGACAAACAGGCCGAACGTGACCGGATCGGCCAGGAGCTGAAGGTTGCCCGGGACTGGCTGGCGGCGAACGAACCCTCGCGCATTCTGGCGGAGGACTGGCCGCGCTGGGACCTGCTGTTCGACGAGGCCGCCAAGGCGCAAATCGGCTTGCGCGACGCCGATCGGGCCATCGCCGCTCAACGGCGGGACGAACAGAAACAACGACGGACGCTGGACCAGTCCGCCGCCGCTCTCGCCCAAGCGGAAACCGCGCTTCAAACCGCGGAAACCCGACTCCAGGCCGCCATCCAGGCGCTGGCCGGTTTCGATCCCGAGGGTTTGGCGACCGGTCGCGTAGCCGCCGAAACCCGCCGCGAGCAATTGACCAACGCCGAACGGCGGTGGACCGCGCTGGCCGGTTCGCTCGCCCGTCGAGGGGAACTGGACGCCGAAGCAGGCCCGCTTCAGGAAAAAATCGTCCGGGCGGAAACCGCCTTGACGCAACTTCTCGCCGGCAAACCGACGGCGGCGGCCCGGCTGGAACAGGCGGAACGATCGCTCAAAACCGCCGAGGTCGCCTGCGCCAAAAACGTCGAAACCCTGCGCGCTGCCCTGGAAACCGGCTCGCCCTGCCCGGTCTGCGGGGCGACGGAACATCCCTACGCCGCCGGCGACGCCCCTTCCCGCGCCATGCTGGCCGGCCTCAAAGCCGGGGTGAACGAGTGTCGGCAGGCGCTGGACGCCCTGGTCCAGCAGGAAGCCGCCCAACAGGCCGCCGTGGAAACCGGCCGCCAGCGGCTGGTCGCCATCGCCGGGGAGCGGGAGCCGTTGGCCGCCGTCATCCAGCGCAATACCGACGCCTGGAGCGCCCAATCGGTCGCGGCGGAACTGGCTGCGGTGGCGCCCGCCGACCATCCGGCCTGGTTCGCCGCGCAGAATCAGTCATTGCAGGAACGGCTGGCCGCCATCACCAGGGAAGAAGACGCCCTGCGGCAGGCCGGCAAGGCCCGGGATGAGGCGCAACAGGCGCGCGATGCCGCCCAAGGCCAGCATGCAACGGCGCGGGACGCCCTGAACGCCGCGCAGGCCGCGCTCGATCGGATGGTTCAGGCGATACAGACCGCCAGCGACCGGCGGGCGGAGGCCGCGCGCCTGTTGAACGAACGGCTAACCGCACTGGACACCGCGTTCACCGGGGAGGACTGGCGCCCGAACTGGCAGGCCGATCCCGCCGCCTTTCATCGCGCCCGGCGGGAACAGGCCAGGCAATGGAGCGCCCAGACCGAAACCGTCAACCAGCGGCAAACCGGTCTGGACCAGATCGACATCGAGTGCCAGGCGCTCGCCCAGGCCGCCGCCGAAAAAACCACGCTGCTCCAGGACGCCGCCGCGGGCTTTGAAAAGGTCGACCGCGACCTCCGGGACAAACGCCGGCAACGGCAAGCCCTGTTCGCGGGGCGCCCGATCACCGAAGTGGAAGCGGCGCTCGCCCAGGCGGTCAAGAACGCCGAGGCCGGACGCCAGCAACAGGACCAGGCAGCACGGAAGGCGGCGCAAGCCCAGGCCAGCGCCGAGGCGGTGCTCGGCCAAGCCCGGCAAACCCTCACCGCCGGTCAGCAAGCGGCGAAGCAGGCCGACGCGACCCTGAACGCCTGGATCGCTGCGTTCGACGCCAAGCATCCCGAAGAACCGCTGGATTCCGCCCAGCTTCGCACCCTGCTCGCCCGCGATGGCGACTGGATCGCGGCCGAGCGCAAGGCGCTCCAGCAACTCGCCGACAACGTCGGTCATGCCGAGATGATCCTCCAGGAACGCCGGTCGCGGCGGGAAACGCACGAAGGGCACCGCGCCACGCCAGACCCGGCGGACGCGGTTCAGACCGCGTGGACCCAAGCCGCCGCCGATCTGGAACAGGCCCGACAACGCGCCATTGAGGCGGAACTGGCCCTGCGGCAGGATGACGAGCGCAAGGTCAGGACCGCGGAGCTGCAAGGAAACATCGACCAGCAGGAGGCGAAAGCCCAGATTTGGGGGCAGTTGAACGACCTGATCGGCTCCGCCGACGGCAAGAAATTCCGCAACTACGCCCAGCAGTTCACTCTCGACGTGCTGCTCGGCTACGCCAACCGCCATCTGGCCGACCTATCCCGCCGCTACCGGCTGGAACGGGTCAAGGACACCTTGGCGCTGATGGTGGTGGATCAGGACATGGGCGATGAAAATCGCTCGGTGCATTCCCTGTCCGGCGGCGAATCCTTCCTGGTCTCGCTGGCGCTGGCCCTCGGCCTCGCTTCGCTGTCCTCCAACCGGGTTCAAGTCGAGTCGCTGTTCATCGACGAGGGTTTCGGCAGCCTCGATACCGACACCCTGCGGGTGGCGATGGATGCCCTGGACAACTTGCAGGCCCAGGGTCGCAAGGTGGGGGTCATCTCCCACGTGCAGGAGATGACCGAACGGATCGGGATTCAGATTCAGGTGCGGCGCCAGTCGGGCGGGCAGAGCCGGATCGAGGTGACAAGCGCTTAGGCGGCTATTCCACCTCGAAGCTCACCACATTGCGCTGTTCGCGCGAAAACTCCACGCCGATGAGGTGATCGGCAGGTCCTCGGTCCGGTATTTGTCGGCGTAGCCCCGGTCCTTGAGCTGTCGCAGGGCGCGACCTTCGGGCGTCAGTTCTACCACCTTGAACTCGAACAGGTAGATGTGGCCTTCGAACTTCACCGTCATGTCGATGCGGCCGTGATCGGTCACGTCTTCCGGGATCACGTTCAGGCCCAGGGCGGCGAAGTAGCTGTAGAACACGCTGGCGTAGTAGCCCTCGTACCGGGCGATCGGGTTGTTGGCGTACCCGTGGTGCGGGATACCAGCGAAGAAGGCGTGAAACAGGTTTTTCAGGCCCGGCAGGTCGTTGGCGGAGAGCAACTGGTGCAGCCGGTACAGGTTGGCGCTGGCGCGGCTGTCGTTGGGATTCAGGGCGAACAGCAGTTGCTCGATCAATCCCATACACACTTCGTGATTGGGGTAGCGCAGGTGAAAGAGGTATTTGTGGCCGGTCCACTCCGCGTGATCGATGGTGAGATAGCCGGTTTGGAACAACAACGCCTCGATCGGCATGTCGTTGACATCGAAGCGAGACAACAGTGACGATGGCATGTACTCTTTGAGCGCGACGCTACAGCCCAGCGAGTGATCATATGCGAGATAAACGATCCCGAAACCACCGATTCCAATCAGGCCCGTCACCTCGAACTCGAAGATTGTGGCGCCCTTTTGATGCGAAGCCGAAAGGGTCGCAACTCCCGCCTTTGCGAAGCTGTCCGGCGAGCCAACTCGCGCGCTTTCATTAACTGCCGCGACATCACCGACTCGGCGGAATTTACCGCATTATAGTCCATTCAATTCAGTCTATACGCATACTTAATTCAAGTATATGATTTATAAAAACTTAATTGTTTGAAATGTATAGATCATAATTGGATAGACTATAATTATTATTTTTTGAGAACGCACGAAAGGGAAGCCTCGGCATCTTTTTTTGGAGCCTTGCCGCGATGGAAACCAGGCTCGGAAGAAAGCCCTTCCGCATATTGTCGCTCGACGGTGGTGGCACGTTTGCTCTGATTCAGGCGAAGGTGCTTGCCGACCTCTTTCCGGGCGAAGACGGACATCGGGTTCTCAGCCATTTTGACCTGATTTCGGCCTGTTCGGGTGGGGCGATCGTCGCAGCGGCGTTGATCGAGGGTTACGCGCCACGCGAAATCTTCGGCCTGTTCGACAACCCGGACAATCGCCACGCACTCTTCGGGCGTTTGCCATGGTACCGGAGTCTTTTGCAGTTGCTTACTGGGGTTTTTTCACCATCGAACTCGGTTGGCCAGCGTTTTTCCACCGACGGCAAGCTTGAATTCTTGCAGCGCATACTGCCCAAGATGGGCGGGACTTCCCTGCAGGACCTGCACGGAATGGTCAACGACAGCCTCGCTGCGCTGCGCGCGCAGCGAGCGGAACCCGGCCGGCCGACGTCTTTTCTTTTCGTCACGTACGACTTCGACCGCGACCGGGCCCGGATGATGCGCAGCAATGTGGCCAGTCCTGCCGCGAGCTTTCCGCATCGGCAGCAGCGTGCGACGCTGGCGGAAGCGGTGCATGCGTCAAGCACGGCACCGATCAACTGGTTCGACAAGCCTGCCGAATTCGACGGTTGCCGCTTTTGGGATGGCGCCATGACGGGCTACAACAATCCGGTACTGGCGGGAGTCGTCGAAGCGATCGCCCTGGGCGTCCCGCGCCGCGACATCGGTGTCTTGTCGCTAGGCACCAGCACGGTCTTTCTGCCCGAGTACGGCACGCAGGGGATACCCAGCGCGCTGTGCCGACCGCGCGCCAAGACCGGCTTCCTGCCGGAATTGGTCAAGGTTGGCAAGACGATCATCGCGGATCCGCCGGATGCGCACACTTTCATCGCTCACCTGATGCTCGACGGCGGTCTGCCGCATGACGTGTCCTGCTGCCCGTACACCAATACATCTGTGGTGCGCATGAATCCGGTGATTCAGCCAGTCATCGATCGAGCGACAGGAGAGTGGAGCGTTCCATCCGGCTGGAGCAGCGAAGACTTTCGCCGCCTTGCCGAGATGGATATCTCGGCCAGCGAGCAGAACGACGTCGACTTGATCAAGCGCCTGTGCGACGACTGGTTGCGCGATGGCTGGCACAATCAGCCGGTACGGGGTTGCGGTACCTGGGCGTCGCCATCGCCGCACTCGCCGTTGGCGAACACGGATCGCCTGTGTGAAATTGGCCATCGCTGGTATAGCGATGCACGATCCGCCTGGATGGCGCTGTCGGCCTAACGGCGGCGAACCGAGCCCGGCATGCCCCATCCACGAATCCTGATTCTCAACTGCTATTCCGACAACCACCGTAGCGCGCGGGGGAACCCCTGGATCGTGCCGCAGTCGATAGCACCGGCTGTACTGGCTGGCATGCTGGATCCCGCGCGCGTCGACATCCGCCTTGCCTGCGAGTTTCGCAACGGCCCTTTCGAGGATCTTGGCGCACTGCGATGGGCGGACCTGTTGGTACTGACCGGCCTCAACCCGGCGTTCGACCGCATGAAGCAGGTCACGGCGCATGCCAGAACGGTCAATCCGGGCATAGTCGTCGCCATGGGCGGCCCGTTGGCGCGGATGCTGCCGAATCTCAGCCGCCGCTATTTCGATTACGTCTGCAGAGGGGATGTCGAGCAGATGGTATCGGTGGTGGATGCGGTCTTTGGGCCGGGGCACGCAGCCGACGTGCCCATTCCGCGCCATGATCTGTTGCCCGGGAACCGCATCGTCGGCTACGTGGAAGCCTCCCGCAACTGCAACTTCCGCTGCAGCTTTTGCGCCATGACGGCCGAAGGTCGGCATTTCATGGCCTACGACCTCGACTATGTGCGCCGGCAGATTGAGGCTCTTGGCTACCGTCAGTGTGTCATATTCCTCGACCAGAATTTTTTTGCTGGGCCGCGCGCCTACTTCAAGGCGCGCATGGCGCTCCTGAAAGAGTTGTTCGAGCAACGGCGGTTCGGTGGTTGGGCGGCGCTGGTGACCGCCGATTTCTTCACGGACGCCGACAACGTCTCGCTGGCACGCGAATCCGGCTGCATCGGTTTTTTTAGCGGCGTCGAATCGTTCAGCCGCGCACAAGTCACTGCCTTCAACAAGAAACAGAATCTGGTGCTGCCGCAGGAGGAAACCATCCGATCATGTCTGGAGGCCGGTCTGATCTTCCACTACGGTCTGATCTTTGACCTGGTTGACCGAAGGATCGACGAGTTATTGGCTGAAACCGAATTTATCGTCGCCAACCCGCGCATTACCCTGCCGAGCTTCCTCAGTTTTGCCATCCCGATGCTGGGGACGCCGCTGTTCGGCAGCCGCCTGCGCGCGGGCCTGTTTCTGCCGAACGTCAGGCTGCGCGACATGGATGGGCGATCACTCGTATGTCACCCCGTCGACCCTATCGAGAAGGCCATCGCTTTTGCTGCGCGCATGGACAAGGGTCTGATTTCAAAACGCCGGTTGGCGATGCATGCCTGGCGGTTCTTTCGCCACTATCGCTCTACGCTATCCAACTGGGGGCTGTTGAGCGGCCTGGCAAATGCCTGGACAATGAGCTACCCGCGTTTCGGCAGCAACGGTCGCGACGGCATTCGCCCCGGCCGGGACGGCTGCCGCAGCTATCATGCCAGCTCCGAACCACTTGGGTCTCTGTACCGTCCCCGGATCAAGATTCCCGAACGTTACCGCGGGCATTTCGAGCCGCTATACGTCACTGATCCCGATGGCAAACTGCACGATGATCTGATTGGCGACGCAGCCAGCCTGCTCCCCCCGACCAGGGGCCAGGCGGCGACAATTCCCACCTGATAATGCGATGATGATCAAGCGGTTCTGTAAATGTCTGGTGCTACTCGCGATGATAGCCCTTGTGCTTCCGGGGGCCTCGCCGAAGACCAATATCTTCTCGGCGGGATTGACGACGCTGTGGGACGCCCCGCAGGGTCCCGGTCGGTCGGACGATGCGAGCCACTGGCTGACCCAGCTCCGCGATTCAGTGTCACTACCACGCGCGGGTTGCGAGGCTCTGCTGCTGCCAGACTTGTCATCGACCAAGCCAGCCCGCGCTTTCCAGATAAAGGTCGAGCGCGAGCGGTTCGGGGACCGATCACCAGTCGTCTTCCTGCAGGAACCGATTGCCGAGTTCTTCATTGTCGTCGCCAGCGATATCAATGGTTGCCCTTGGTATTCCATTTCCGGTCGCGGCTTGCCCTTCGCCCAGCGTGATACCGTCAGCCCGTTCCCCAATGCACGGCTGCCGGCGTTGGCCAACGACACGACGATCACGGCGATCGTGCAGGACTACAAGGCCATTCGTCCGTGGATCATGCTCACCGACGAGACCAGCTTCGCGCGCGAAAACTCCATGCTATGGGTCGGCCTGGGGGCCTACAGCGGCATCCTGATGATGATGATTGTCGTCGCCCTCGGCTTCGACGCTTTCGCAGGCAGCCGCGTGGCATTGGCCTACGCCTGTTACTGCGTCGCGATGCAGGTCTGGCTGGTGCAGAATTTCGGCATCGGCTCCGCCTTTGCGCCGTTCTGGCCCGGTCCGGAATACTTCCCGATCCTCCAGGCGATTTCGGTAGCCGGCGTGGTGCTCGGGATTGGCTTCGCGGTGCTCGAGTTCCTGCAACTGCGCGGCAAGGTGCGCGCGGCGATCAGTGGCTCCGTCCTGCTCAGCGCGCTCTGCTTCCTCGCTTCGGCATGGCATACCGCCGGTTACCGTGCCGGGTCGGCCGTTCTCTCCGTCCTGGCCGTTGCGACCATCGTGTTGCTCGTCAGGGGCGTGTTCAAGGGCGATACCTCGCTCCGGCTGTTCTCGCTGGGGCTAGGCGCGACCATGGTCGGCGGGGGGGTACAGGCTTTTTCGATGGTCGGTAGCGGCGTCGAGATTGGTCGGCTGGCGGCTTTCGCATTTCCGATCGGCACCCTGCTTCAGGCAGCTTTCTGGCTGGCAGCGCTAATTGTCCGGCTACGGAGCGAGCAGCGAGAGTTGCACGAACTCGAAGGACAACAGGCGGCGATCATGTGGGCGATGCCTGACCTGATCCTGGTCATCGATCAGCAAGGGATCTGCCTCGACTACAAACAACCCCAGGCGACGAGATTTTTCGTCGCCGAGGGCGAACTGCTTGGCAAGAACGTGTCAGGGGTTCTGCCAACCGAGACGGCGAGCACCATTCGGCAGGGTATCGAGCAGGTACTGCAGCAAGGCGAACTGCAATTGGTGTTCATCGACCTGCCGGTAGACGGCAGCATTCATCACTACGAGGCGCGTATCGCGCCAAACGGACCCAGCAAGGTGGTGGTCGTCGTGCGCGACATCACGTTCCAGAAGCGCAACGAGGAGAAGATCCGTCGCCTGGCCTATTTCGATACGCTGACCGGCTTGCCAAACCGACAGAGCTTTCTCGAACGTCTCGACCGCGAATTGGCGCGGGCACGTCGGACGAAAAGCCGGATAGCGCTGCTATTTCTCGATCTGGACGGCTTCAAGCGGATCAACGACACGCTTGGGCACAGTGCCGGCGACTGCCTGCTGCAGACCGTCGCCGACCGCCTGCGGGAAAGACTGCGCGCAGGTGCCTTCATTGCCCGGCCGGCGCTGGACGAGTCGGGCCTGCACTTCGCACGCCTTGGCGGTGACGAGTTCACCGTCGTTCTGCCCGATGTCGACACCACCGAGGCCGCCTGCGCGATCGCACAGCGAATACAGGAGTTGCTAGGACAGGCTGTCCTGATCGGTGAACAGGAGATCGCGGTCACATCGAGCATCGGCATCGCGCTCTTTCCCGACGACGGCGACGATGCCGCGACGCTGTTAAAGCACGCGGATACCGCGATGTATTACGCCAAGGAGCAAGGGCGTAATAACTGGCAGTTGTACGAGCGAACGCTGACTACCCGGACGACGGCACGCCTGGCTCTTGAAGGCGATATTCGCAAGGGACTCGAACGAGGCGAGTTTCGTCTGTTTTACCAACCGCAGGTGCGCGCCAGCGATGGTACGATCATCGGTGTCGAAGCACTGATCCGCTGGCAGCATCCGCAGCAAGGGCTGGTATCGCCGGCACTGTTCATTCCCGTTGCAGAGGAAAGCGGCCTGATCGTTCCGATCGGCGAGTGGGTGCTCGATGCCGCCTGCCGCCAGGTGCGGGAATGGCAGCAGGATGGCGTTTCGGTCCCGCGGGTAGCGGTGAACGTCTCGGCACGCCAGCTTGTCGCACCGGATTTCCTCGACACCGTTGCGGCGATCATCGCTGCATCGGGTGTTGGCGCCGAACGGCTCGAACTGGAGTTGACCGAAAGCATTCTGATGGACCCGGAGGCCAAGCGAATCCAGGGATTGTTTCGCCTGCGCGCTATGGGGGTTCACTTCTCGATCGACGATTTCGGTACCGGTTACTCGTCGCTGTCGTACATCAAACGCTTTCCGATTGGCACGCTGAAGATCGATCAGAGTTTCGTCCACGGCCTCCCGCACAATGCGGACGATGCGAGCATCACCACCGCGATTATCTCCATGGCCCGTGGCCTCGATCTTGAGGTCATTGCCGAAGGTGTTGAAAACAGAGAACAACTCGACTTCCTGCAGCGTGCGCGGTGCCCGAAGCTGCAAGGCTATCTGTTCAGCCGCCCGCTGCCGGCCGACGAGGTGGAAGCTGTTCTGCGTCGCGGTCGCATTGCACCGCCCGCGCAAGACGCCGGCGAATGAGTCAGAGACGAGCGCAGCAGCAGACCTTCGCGCTTACTTTCGAGTGGGGCGAAACACGCTGTTCTCATAAACCGCGTGAAATGTCGTGGTCATGTTGTTTCCTCCTACTCGGCGAAAAACGCCCGCACCCGTTCCAAATCCCGCGTTCTCGGCATCGGCGGCAGGCTGTCCAGGAACACCCGCCCGTAGAACTTGCTCAGCAGTCGTGGATCGCAGAGCATCAACACACCCCGGTCGTTCACGTCCCGGATCAGCCGGCCCGCGCCCTGCTTCAGGGTGATGACCGCCTGAGGCAACTGATGGCGCAGGAAGGGATCCTCGCCGCGCTGGCGCAGGGATTCGATGCGCGCCTGCAACACCGGATCGCCGGGCGCCGCGAACGGCAACCGGTCGATGATCACGCAGGACAGCGCCTCGCCGCGCACGTCCACCCCTTCCCAGAAACTGGCGGTCCCCAGCAACACCGCGTTGCCCAGATCTCGAAACTGCCGCAACAAGGTCCCCTTCGGCCGTTCGCCCTGCACCAGCAGCGGATACGCCAGCCGACCCGCCAGCAACTCCGCCGCCTCGCGCAGGGCCCGATAACTGGTGAACAACAGAAACGCCCGCCCCCCGCTGGCCTCCAGCACCGGCAGCGCCGCATCCACCAGTGCCGCCGTATAACGCGGCGAAGCCGGATCGGGCAGTTGCGGGTGATAGAGTAGGGTGTTGCGGGCGAAATCGAAGGGGCTGTCCAGCCGCAGCGCCGCGTAATCCCGCAAGCCCAGCCGCAACGCGAAGTGCTCGAACTCCCGCCCCACCGCCAGCGTCGCCGAGGTAAAAATCCAGGCGACCTTCCGCGCGTCCATGCGCCCCCGAAAAGTCGGGGCAATATCCAGCGGGGTTCGCATCAGGGTGAAACCACGCCCCCGGGTCTCGAACCAGCACACGTGATCCGGGGTGCTTTCCTCACCCGCCAGCAGGATCAATCGCTGCGCCAGATCCTCGCCGCGCCGGTGGCAACTTTCCAATCCCTTACCGCGTTGGGCCGCTTCCTTCAGCGCCTCGCACAGTCGTTCCAACACCCCGCTCAACCGCTCGACCGCCTCCCGCGCCGCCGGTCGCGCGGCGGCTTCACGCCACGGCGCGCGGCGGTCCGCCTGGCCCAGCACTTCCCGCAACGCCAATGTCGCCGGTTCCAACGCCTCGGCCCGCTGCCGCAGCACGGCGAAATCCGCCGCATCCCGCGTCTGCTCCACCACCGTGTCCCGCGCCAGCTCGATCAGTTGCCGGCCGCTCAGCGACTGCCCCAAAAAGTGGCTCGCCACCTCCGGCAACTGATGCGCCTCGTCGAGGATGATCGCCTCCGCGTCCGGCAGCAGCTCGGCGAAGCCGGTCTCCTTCATCGCCATGTCGGCGCAAAACAGGTGATGGTTGATGACCAGCACGTCCGCGGCCAGCGCCTCACGCCGTGCCTTGGCGAAAAAGCAGTCATCAAGATTCGGGCAGTCCTGCCCCAGGCAATTGTCCGCGGTGGACGTCACCCGCGGCCAGATCGGCGAGGCTTCCGGCACGTCGGGGATTTCGGCGACGTCGCCGCGGCGAGTGCGACCCGCCCAGACCCGGACGCGGCGCAGTTCGGCAACCTGCTCGCGCGAACTCAGCCGCCCGCCTTGTTCGGTGGCCCGCAAGCGGTAGAGGCAGAGATAGTTGCTTCGCCCCTTCAGCAGCGCGGTTCGCGCCGGGATTTCCAGCGCCCGGCGCACCACCGGCAGATCGCGGTGGTAAAGCTGATCCTGCAAGTGACGGGTTCCGGTCGAGATCATGACCCGAGCCCCGGACAGCAGCGCAGGCACCAGATAGGCGTAGGTCTTGCCGGTCCCGGTGCCAGCCTCGACGACCAGCGTCCCCCCCTGGTCCAGGACGGCCTCGACCGCCGCGGCCATCTCCTGCTGCTCGAGGCGCGGCGCGAATCCCGGAACCTGTCGGGCCAGCGGACCCTCCGACCCCAGCAGTCCGACCGCGTCCATGGCAGCGATCCGCTTCAAAGGCTGCGTCAGTGCGACAGTTGCGCCGCCTGCGCCTCGGCCTCCTCGGCGCCCCCGATGTTGCCGGAGGACTTGCGGGCGGAGGCGATCACCTTCCAGTTGCGAGCTTGCAGCGTCCGGTTGCCGCTGGCCAGATTGTTGGACTTGCTGGCCAGCGATTCAGCCTGCTGATACTGGCCCTGATGCAGGCGAATCTGGGCCAGATCGTGCCAGATACCGGCGTTGCGCGGCTCGATCCGCAAGGCCCGCTCCAGCGCGGCGCCGGCCTTGTCCAACTGATTGCTCTTGACATACTTGTCGGCGCTGTCCAGCAATGCGGCCACCGCCTGGTTGCCCTCGCGGTTGATCTCCGCCGGCGGCAGATCGGCCGGCGGCCGTGGCGGCGGCGCGGGCTGAGCGGGTCGGGGTGCGGGCGCGGGCGCCGCGGGCGCCGCCGGTTCGGGGGGAGCAGTTGGCGGAGTCGCCATGGCGACCGCCGGTTCCGCTGGCGCGGACGCCGGAGAGGACGGCGCATCCGAGGGTCGCGACGGTGGCGCCGTTCGAGTCGTCCGCGGCACGACCGGCTGAGGTTCGGGCAGCGAACCCGGCGTCGGGGCGGCCCCGTAGGGTTCGCCGGTGCCCCGAGGCGCCGTCGGATAGGCCGCCGTCGGGGGAGTCGTTCTGCCATAACCCTCGGCCGGCGGAGCCGGATAGGGTCGGGGCGCGGGCGGATACGGCGTGGCGGCACCCGGTGGATAAGATGGCGGTTGCTGAGTACCCCCGGTCTGCGGATAAGCCGGTGCCGTCGGATAAGCCCCCGGAGTCGATGGATACGGCCGCGCCGCCGGCGCGCCGCCGTAGGTATTCGGATAGCCTGGCGCCGTCGGATAGGCGGAGGAATATTCCCGCGGCAAGAGTGGATCTTCCTCCGGTATTTGCCCTGCTTCTACCTGAGGGGATGAAGGCTGCTGGGGATAGGTTCCCGCCGACGGCTGGCGCGTGCTGCGATCCACCACCGGCGCCTTGGCAACCGGCTTCTTGCTGGCTGGCTGCTGCGAAAATGGCGTATTCGCACAACCGGCCGCCCACAGAGTCAAGGCCAACATTCCCAAAGCCTGCTTCAAATTCACGTTCATCAATACTCCCCGTCCGTTCGGCCACCCTAACCCGCGATCCGAACCGGCTCGCGAAACTGTCATTGGTTTAACTCTACCCTTTCACGCCCCGCGCCGCCATGCGAATCGGCGCCGCCGCTTTCGTTCGCACGGCTTGGAACGCCCCTTCCTCATTGCCGCGGAATGACTTCAATTCATCAAGCGCCGGAAGAAATCACCCATCGCTCCGGCGCCTTCCCCACCATCGGCACCATCGGTCGCATCCGCCGGCATATCCGAATCCTGGTCCGGCCGCTCGGCGCGCCGCGTGTATTCGCCGCCGCCACAGGCCGAGGAACCATGCGGCAAGGAACCTTTCAGGAATGGGAGTTGTTGCCCCCTTCGGCAACCTTGGCCGACCCGCAATCCGCTGTACGGATTGATCCAGGTCTCTTCGACATCGGCCGGCGGCGGCTCGTCCAAGGGTTCCAGATTCAATCCCGCCATCAGATCCATCCAGACCCGCAACGCGCCGCTGGCGCCGCTCAAGCCGGTGGGTTTGTTGTCGTCACGTCCCACCCAGACCACCGCCAACCGGTTGCCACTGAATCCAGCGAACCAACTGTCGCGATAGTCGTCGGTGGTGCCCGTCTTGCCCGCGATGTTCAGATCGGGCGACAGTTTGCTCTTCATGGCGCTGGCGGTCCCCGCCTTGACCACCTGCTGCATGGCGTTGGCGATCAGATAGGCCGGACCGGATTCGACCGCCTTGACCACGTCCAACGCATAATGCTGCAAAGGCCTACCCGTGGCGTCGGTCACCTCCCGGATGGCGCGCAACGGAATCCGGAATCCGCTGCTGGCAATGGTTTCGTAAATCTGCGCCACCTCGAACGGCGATACGTCCAGCGCCCCGAGCAACAGGGACGGATACGGCTTCAGATCGCGCTCCAGCCCCAGCCGCCGGAGCATCCCCACCACGTTGATCACGTCGATGTCGAGGCCCACCCGCACCGCCGGAATGTTGTAGGAACGGGCCAGTGCATCGCGGAGCATGACCCGACCGTGAAAACGTTTGTCGTAATTGCCGGGACTCCAGCGCTGATTGCCGGAGGTATAGGTCAGGGGGCTATCGTTCAGCATGGTCGCCAGGGTATAGCGATCGGGTTGTTCCAGAGCGGTCAGATAGACCACCGGCTTGATCAGCGAGCCGGCCAGCCGCCTGGCGTCGAGCGCCCGGTTGAAACCCACCGTTTTCGGCTCGCGATCACCCACCATGGCCAGCACTTCGCCCGTCTGGGTATCGGCCACCACGGCGGCCCCTTGCAACGGCCGGGCCTTGGGTTGACTCTTCTCCAGCGACGGGAGACTGTTGACCAAGGTATTCTCCGCATTCGCCTGGATTCGCGGATCGAGAGTGGTGAACACCCGCAACCCTTCGGATACCAAATCCTCCGATTTGTAGTACTGCCGTAATTGTTGCTGCACCAGTTCCAGGAAAGACGGATAGGCGGTGATACCGCTGGCGGCCTTGGGCGTGACGTCCAGCGGCATTACCTTGGCGACGACCGCATCCTCGGCGCCGATCAGATTTTGTTCCACCATGACGTCCAGCACCAAGGCGCGGCGCTCCATGGCCCGATCTGGATGCTTGCGCGGATCGTACAGCGACGGCCCCTTGATCATCCCCACCAGCAGGGCGAGTTGGTGCAAGTCCAAATCCTCCAGCGACTTGCCGAAATAGAACTGGCTGGCGAGCCCGAAGCCGTGAATCGCCCGGCTGCCATCTTGACCAAGATAAATTGCATTGCTGTACGCCTCCAGAATCTCGTCCTTGCCATAACGCGAGTCGATCAGGATCGCCATCAGGATCTCGTTGATCTTGCGCTTGATGGTCCGTTCGTTGCTGAGGAACAGATTCTTGACCAGTTGCTGGGTCAGGGTGCTGCCGCCTTGCACCGTCCGCCCGGCACGCAGGTTGGCCAGCATCGCCCGAAAGATACCCTTGGGATTGATACCGGCGTGTTCGAAGAACGACCGATCCTCGACCGCCAAGAGGGTATCCACCAGGGCCGGCGGCAGATCCTGGCCCTTGAGCAGGATGCGGTCCTCGTAGTGCGACGGATAAATGCCGGCGATTTCGGGCGGGTCCAGCCGCAGCAGGCCCGGCGCTTCCCGCCCGTCCAAACCGACCAGGTCGACCAGGATATTGCCGGCGAATACCACCTTGACTTTGCGCGCCGGTTCTGCGCCATCCCAGAACACGAAGTCGCGGGTCATCACCTCGAAGGTCTCGCCCTGACGGGCGTAACTGCCCTGCTTGGTCGGCGACTCGCCACCTCCTGGCGGCGGCACGCAGAGTTCCGGCGGTGGGGGTTTCGGTTTGCGTCTGAGCGGGCGCTTGTCGCTCGCGGCCGGCGGCGCCGGCGGTTCGACCGGACAGTTCACGTCGCGGTAATTCAGCAGTTTCAGTTCCTGAGCGAACGCATCGGCGTTCAACGGCATGCTCTGAAACAGTTCCAGCGGCCGAGCGTAGACCTTGGCCGGCATGGCCCAGCGTTTCTGGTCGAATTCAGTCCGGATGACCCCGTCCAGATACAGCATGTAGAAGCCCAGTCCGGACGCCCCCAGCAGCAGGCCACCCAACAGCAGCGAGAACAACAGCGAGAACAGCGACCGGAAAACCCGCGGCCGCGATTTGGAATTTGGGGATGATCGACCTCTACCCATGTCTGTCCTGTTCGGGGCCCGCCTCGACTGTCAACCGGCTTGGCGCACCCAAGTGATTCTGTCTTATCCTACTCACTATTCTCACGATTCGGAGCCCGGTGCGTGCAACCCAACCCAACCTACGAGCAGACCGTCCTGATCGCGGGGCTCTTGCGGCCGGCGTGCTATCCGCATCCGGCAACCGACATCGAACACTTGCAGACCCACATTTCACACATCCTGCTGGTCGGCGACTACGCCTACAAGATCAAAAAACCCCTGAATCTGGGATTTCTGGATTTTACCAGCCTGGAGCGGCGGAAATACTACTGCGAGGAGGAACTGCGCCTGAACGGCCGACTGGCGCCGGAAATCTACCTCGATTGCGTGCCGATCAGCGGAGACGCCCGCCATCCCCAGCTCGGCGACCGGACCAGCCCCGCCATCGAATACGCGGTGCGGATGCGCCGCTTTCCCCAAGAGGCGCTCCTGGACCGAGTGCTGGCCGCCGGCCGGCTGGAGCCCCGGCATCTGGACGCGCTGGCCCGCCAACTGGCCGAGTTTCACCGCGCCATTCCCGCCGCCGATCCCGCCGCGCCGTTCGGCGTCCCGGAACGGGTTCGCCAACCGATGCTGGACGATTTTACCCACATCCGACCGCTGCTGGACGATCCCGCCGACCTCGCCGACCTCGCCGCCGTGGAACGCTGGACCCTGGCAGCTTCCGAACGGCTGTGGCCGCAACTGGCCGAACGCAAGGCCGGCGGCTGGATTCGCGAATGCCACGGCGACCTGCATCTCGGCAACATGGTGCTGACCGACGCCGGGCAGATCACGATCTTCGACTGCATCGAATTCAACGACGATTTCCGCTGGATCGACGTCATCAACGATCTGGCCTTTCTGACCATGGATCTGCGCTTCCGGAGCGCCGACGGCTTCGCCCAGCGGGCGCTCAATACTTGGCTGGAATTCAGCGGCGATTTCGCCGGCGCGGCGCTGTTGTCCTATTATCAGGTCTATCGGGCCATGGTACGCGCCAAGATCAACGCCATTCAAGCCAGTCAGGACGGCGTTCCCGCAACCACCCGCGAAGTCGCTCGCGCGCTGTGCCGCGACTATTTGCGACTGGCGCTGACGCTCGCCCAGGAACCCGCGCCGTTTCTATTGATCACGCACGGCGTCTCCGGTTCCGGCAAATCGCGTCGGACCGGACAACTGCTGGAAAAGTTTCCGGGCGCCATCCGCATCCGTTCCGATGTGGAACGCAAGCGACTGTTCGGCTTCGGTCCGCTGGACGACAGCGGTTCGGCCTTGGGCGGGGGACTCTACACGCCGGACGCCAGCGCCCGCACCCATGCCCGCCTGCGCGAACTGGCCGACCAGTTGCTGGCAGCGGGCCATCCGGTGCTAGTGGATGCCACGTTCATGAAGCGCGAACACCGTCGACCCTTCCGCGATCTGGCGGCACGGCACGGCGTCCCGTTCGTCCTGCTCGACTGCGTCGCCGATTCCGATACGCTGCGGGCGCGGGTCGCGGCCCGGCGGGCGCGCGGCGACGACGCCGCCGAGGCCGATGTCGAAGTGCTGGAACGGCAACTCCGGTTCGACGAACCGCCGGCGGGCGACGAGAACCCGCTGAAAACCCATGGCGACGGCGATCTGGAACGGCTGCGGGCGGCGATCGCGGCGGCGATGCAAACATCCGCCCTCGATCGATAGAGTTGTTCCCAAATGACTTTCGTTTGCGGAAGACCCGAAAAAGTGTGGAAAAGAGCACCGATCAAATTCATGTTGGCGAAACGGCGGCGCGTATAATTAACCCTTTCCATTCGATGATGGGGACATGATGGCCAAATATGACGTTTACGGGATCGGCAATGCGCTGGTGGACATGGAGTACGAGGTCGAGGTTGCCGATCTGGAAGCGCTGGGCATCGACAAGGGCGTGATGACCCTGGTGGATGAGGATCGCCAGTTGAGGATGATGAACCATCTGGCCGCGCACCCTCACCAACGCGGTTCGGGCGGATCGGCGGCCAATTCGATGATCGCGGTCCGCCAGTTCGGCGGGACCAGCTTCTATTCCTGCAAGGTCGCGGGGGACGATCTCGGACACTTCTACATGAAGGATCTGCTCGATGGCGGAGTGGACACGAATCACCATACCGAGAAGGAACCGGGCCATACGGGCCGTTGCGTGGTACTGGTCACTCCGGACAGCGACCGTACCCTTTGCACCTTTCTGGGGATCAGCGGCGAATTGTCCACGAAGGAACTGGTCGAGGACGCCCTGCGCGACTCGGAATACTTCTACATGGAAGGCTATCTGGTCACCTCGGAGACCGCCCGTCAGGCATGCATCGCGGCCAAGCGCCTCGCCGAGGCGGCCAGCGTCAAGACCGCCATTTCCCTGTCCGACCCGAATATGGTCCGGTTTTTCAAGGTCGGGTTGCTGGAGATGATCGGCACGGGCGTGGATCTGCTATTCGCCAACGAGGACGAAGCCAAGGATGTGGCGGGCGCCGCGGATCTGAACAACGCGATCGACTACCTGAAAACCCTCAGCAAGGAGTTCGTGATCACGCGGGGTTCCAAAGGCGCGCTGATTTGGGATGGTCGGACGCTGATCGACATCGACCCGATCAAGGTAGAAGCCGTGGACACGGTCGGCGCCGGAGACATGTTCGCCGGGGCTTTCCTCTATGCCCGGGGTCAGGGTTGGGAACACCGGCGCGCCGGGGCTTTGGCTTCGGCGGCATCGGCCAAGCTGGTGACCAGCCTGGGGCCGCGCATGGCGGCGGCGGAGACCCGGACGATCCTGCAGCGCTTTTTGTAGCGGCTTCGACGCCATTGTTCGGCCGCCAACAACCCTCATGCCATCGGCACCACCACCAGCCTGGGGAGAGCGGGTAGGGGAATGAGGCGAAAATTTGGCGGCCTTGCCTCCAGGGCAACGGGCGTCGTTCGGGTTAGATCTCCCGCTTGACCCGATACAGTTCCCGCGTCTTCAGCGCCCGCCCCCGCAACTGCTCGGCCAGCGCGGCGCGGGTTAGGCGTTTCACTTCCTTCAGCACGGTAGGATCGTTCAGTATGCCATCGCGCAGCGCCAGCAGGCCCCGGCCGGTAATCGGCACTCCGGTTTCGGTCCGGCTGGCGACCACCGGTCCCTGGTCCAACACGTAGCGATAATGCGCCTCGGCGACGATGGGCTGACCGCTGACCGCCTCGCGATCCAAACTCAGACCGTAGCCCAAATCTTCCAGCAACCGCTTCTCGAAGCGCCGCAGCGCCGGCTCTTCGCCGGGCGCCGCCGCCAGTTCCGCCAGCAGGTTCTCGTAAGCATCGTACAGTCCGGACTGCGGGTCCTGGCGTTGCAACAGCCGCACCAGCAATTCGTTGACGTACAGTCCGGCCAGTACCCGATCGGGCGGCAGGGACACCGGCCGCCCCGCCTCCTCGGCTCCGGTCAGCGTCGCCAAATCGCCTTCTCCACGCCAGGACAACAGCAGTGGCGCGAACGGTTGCAACAAACCCTTCAGCCGCGACCGGGGCGAAACCGCACTCCTCGCCACCAGCCCCAGCCGGCCGCATTCGCGGCCGAACGCTTCCAGCAGCAGGCCGGTGTTGCGATAAGGGCGGCGATGCAGGATGAAAGCGGGTTGCAACAGCACGCGCATGAGGCGAGATCGCGCAACGGGCCCGTTTCAGAACGTTCCCAGATCGGCGTAGCCCAGGCTCCGCAAAGCCCGCTCGTCGTCGGACCAACCCTCCCGCACCTTTACCCAGGTTTCCAGGAATACCTTACGGCCGAGCAGGCGTTCCATGTCCTCGCGGGCCTGGCGTCCGACTTCGCGCAGAGTCCTTCCCTTCTCACCGATGACAATCCCTTTCTGGGTTTCGCGTTCGACCCAGATCACCGCATGGATGCGAACCAGCCGATCCTCTTCGACGAATCGTTCGATTTCCACGGTCAGGGCGTACGGCAATTCCTCGCGCAACAACCGGGTCAGCTTCTCGCGAATCAGTTCGGCAGCCAGGAAACGCTCGCTGGCCGTGGTGATCTGGTCTTCCGGAAACAGAAATTCCCGCTCCGGGAGGAGGCGGGCGATGATGCGTTCCAGCGCCGGCACGTTATCGCCCTCGAGCGCCGAGAGTGGCGCCACCTCGACGAAATTCCGCTTGCCGGCGATCTCTTGCAGGAACGGCAGCAACCGCGTCTTGTCACTGATTCGGTCGACCTTGTTGACCGCCAGCGCCACCGGCCCTTGAAAACCAACCAGCCGACTCAGCACATCCTCATCCTCATCGGTCCAGCGCAGAGCCTCGACCAGGAACACCACCACATCCACGTAACCCAGCACGCTGGCCGCTGCCCGGTTCAGATAGCGATTCATCGCCCGCCGGCCCTGGCGGTGCAGGCCCGGAGTGTCCACATAGACGATCTGGGCCTCCGGCAGGGTCTGGATCCCGAGGATGAGGTGTCGGGTGGTCTGCGGCTTGGGGGCGGTGATGCTGAGCTTCTGACCGATCAGCCGGTTGAGCAAGGTGGACTTGCCGACGTTGGGCCGGCCCAGCAGGGCTGCGTACCCGGCACGAACGGATGCGGGCGCGATCATCGAATTTGCTCCAGCAATTGCCGGGCCGCTTCCTGCTCGGCCTTGCGGCGGCTGCTCCCCATCGCCACCGCGCGCGATTCGGCGACCGTGCATTCCACCATGAAACTTTGCGCGTGCGGCTCGCCGCGGATCTCCAGCACATTGTAGACCGGCAGCGGCTTTTGCCGGGCTTGCAGGTATTCCTGCAAGCGAGTCTTGGGATCCTTCAATTCGCTGGCACTGGCCAACCGCGTCAAGCCATCCCGGTAGAGACTCAGGACCAGATTGCGACAGGCATCAAGGCCGTTATCCAGATAAACCGCCCCGATAATCGCCTCCAGCGTGTCCGAAAGAATGGATTCGCGCCGGAATCCGCCGCTTTTCAGCTCTCCCGGCCCCAGCCGCAGCCAATCGCCCAGCTTCAACCCTCGCGCCAGGTCGGCCAGGGTCTCACCCCTCACCAAGCTGGCTCTCAGGCGGCTCAACTCACCCTCGCTGGCCTTGGGATAGCGCTGGAACAGATATTCCGCCACGATCAAATTCAGCAACGCATCACCCAAAAACTCCAGTCGCTCGTTGTTGCGAGCCGAGGCGCTACGGTGGGTGAGCGCTTCTTCCAGCAATCCAGGCTGCCGGAAAGTATAGCCCAGAGCGTCGCACAATCGATTGACGGCCAAATTCACGGATTCGCGTTCAGCGGAATGGATTCGTTGACCTTGAGCACGACGTACAATCCGTAAAACAGCGACCGCTCGTCCTGGTAGATCAGATCGAGCACCCGGCCGCCATTGCGCTCGTTCCGGATCTTGAGATCTCGGGCTTTGATGTTGTCGACGTAACCGATGTCGAACCGTTTCTGAATCTGATTCTGGATATCGGATGGGGTCATCTGCGCCAATAGCGGCTCCTTGCGGATGTTTTCGATCGTGGACTTGATCGAGAAATACTGGACATACATCGGTATCACCTTCATCCCGATCAACGCGGCGAACGCGATGACCACAATCAACAACAACATACCGATCACGGTCATGCCGCGCTGCCGCCCGTTTCGCTCCATCCACCGTCTTGCCGGCATCGTCATACCCCCTCATTCACCTATTTGATACTATTTCCAATTCGGCCGCATTGGCCGTTGAACGTAATGCAATCCCAGTTCATCCAGATGAAGAACGCCTTGCCGATCAGGTTTTCCTCGGGTAGCGGTCCCCATACCCGACTGTCGCTGCTGTTATCACGATTGTCGCCCATCATGAAATAATGTCCCGGCGGCACCTGGTATGCCCAGGCGACCGTCCCATCTGGTTCCCGGCGCAACTGGAGACCGGGCCAGAATCCCCCTCCCCAGCGACCCCCGGCCAGCACCTGGATGCGATGCGAGATAGCGCCCAACCGCTCGTCAAACTGCTGGTAACCCGGATCGGCGGAATCGTCGGGCAACAGGGTCAGAGGGGCTGGCTGGTCGTTGATGAACAACTGCTTGCCCCGATACTCAAGCCGGTCGCCCGGCAAGCCGACCACCCGCTTGATATAGGCCACGGCCGGTTCGCGCGGGTAGCGGAACACCACCACATCCCCCCGCGCCGGCTGGCTGTTTCCGACGACCTTGGTATTGAGTACCGGCAGCCGCAGGCCATACGAGAACTTGTTGACCAGGATAAAATCGCCCTTGAGCAGAGTCGGCAGCATGGATTCCGAAGGAATCCGAAATGGTTCGACCACGAACGAGCGCAGCACCAGCACCGCCAGAATGACCGGGAAGAACGACTTCGACAGATCCACATACCACGGCAACTTGACCGGGCCCGGCCGGGCCTCGCCGGCACCGCCCATCGTCGGCGCGCGACCGCGTCGCGGGGCGAGGACCAGGGAATCCAGCAACCAGATGCCGCCGGTCAGCACGGTCAGCACCACCAGAACGGCGGCAAAATCAATATTCATGGGCATGACAGTCCAAAGGCGAGATCTTGCGTTTCACGAATTCTTGTCCACCTGCAACACCGCCAGGAAAGCGTCCTGAGGGATTTCCACCTTGCCGACCTGCTTCATGCGTTTCTTGCCGGCCTTCTGCTTCTCCAGCAACTTGCGCTTGCGGGTGACGTCCCCGCCGTAGCATTTGGCCAGCACATTCTTGCGCAGGGCCTTGACCGTGGTGCGGGCGATGATCTGATTACCGATGGCGGCCTGAATCGCAACCTCAAACATCTGCTGGGGAATCAGTTGTTTGAGTTTCACCGCCAACTCGTGGCCCCGGCGCTGGGCCTGCTCGCGATGGACGATGGCGGACAGCGCATCCACCTTCTCGCCGTTGATCAATACGTCCAGCTTGACCAGCGGCGCGGCCTGAAACCGCTCGAAGCTGTATTCAAACGAGGCAAAGCCGCGGCTGACCGACTTCAGACGGTCGAAGAAATCCATCACCACTTCGCTCATCGGCAACTCGAAGCTCAGTTGGACCTGGCTGCTGGTGTAATGCAAGCCGCGTTGCGCGCCGCGCTTTTCGATACACAGGGTGATGATCGAACCCAGGTAATCCTGCGGGGTCAGGATGTGCGCCACAATGATCGGTTCGCGCACTTCGACGATTTCGTTGGCCGGAGGCAACTTGGCGGGATTGTCGATCTTCAACACCTCGCCTCCGGCGGTCAGTACTTCGTAGACCACGGTCGGCGCGGTCGTCACCAGATCGAGGTTGTATTCCCGCTCCAGCCGCTCCTGGACGATTTCCATGTGCAACAGGCCCAGGAAACCGCAGCGAAAACCGAAACCCATGGCTTGCGAGGTTTCCGGCTCGAAGTAGAGCGCAGCGTCGTTCAGCCGCAGTTTCTGCAGCGCCTCGCGCAGGTTGCCAAAGTCGTCCGAGTCGACCGGAAACAACCCGGCAAACACTCGCGGCTGGATGAGTTGGAAGCCCGGCAGCGGTTCGACCGCCGGCCGGTCCGCCCCGGTCAAGGTGTCGCCCACTGGCGCCCCGTCGATGTCCTTGATGCTGGCGATCACGTAGCCAACCTCGCCGGCGCTCAGGCTGGGCCGCTCGCTGCGCTTGGGCGTGAACATGCCGACCGATTCGACCTGGAAGGTTCGGCCGGTGGACATGACCTGAATCTTCTGCTTGGGAGCGATCCGGCCATCTACCACCCGCACCAGCGAGATCACGCCGACGAAGTTGTCGAACCAGGAATCGATGATCAGCGCCTTGAGCGATCCGTCCGGATTGCCTTTCGGCGCGGGGATATGAGCGGCGATGGCTTCGAGCAGTTCTTCGATGCCGATGCCGGACTTGGCGCTCACCCGCAGGGCATGGCTGGCATCCAGACCGATGATGTCGCCGATCTCGTGCGCCACCCGCTCCGGATCGGCCGCCGGCAGGTCGATCTTGTTCAGCACCGGCAACACTTCCAGTCCCTGCTCGATGGCGGTGTAGCAGTTGGCGACGCTCTGCGCCTCGACGCCTTGGGCGGCGTCCACCACCAGCAGCGCACCCTCGCAAGCGGCCAGCGAACGGGAAACTTCGTAGGAAAAATCCACATGCCCCGGCGTATCGATGAGGTTAAATTGATAGACTTGACCGTCGCGGGCCGGATAGCGCAGCGACACGCTCTGCGCCTTGATGGTGATGCCGCGCTCCCGCTCCAGATCCATCGAATCGAGCACCTGATCGGCCATTTCCCGCTCGCTCAGCCCGCCGCAGATCTGAATGAAGCGATCGGCGAGCGTCGATTTGCCGTGATCGATGTGCGCGATGATCGAAAAATTGCGAATGTGATCCAATTTCAATCCTTGTTCTCTTGGAAATGTGCGCGACGGTCGAAAAATCGCGAATGCGATCCGGTTTCAATCCTTGCTCTTTTGGATTTGCCATTGCGGCAAGCGCAAACGGGAGTGGGATTATAGCGACATCAGGGCGTGGAAAGCACACGTCCGGGCACGGCCGCCTCATGCAACCGGCGCAACACCACCGGCTGAAACCGGGCGTCGTCCCGAAACCGTCTGGATATAACACGCACCACCAAGAACCCCAATCCCAGACCCAGGGCGCCCGCCAGCATCACCGGCTCCTCGCCCGCTCCCCCAAACGTGGCCTCGCCCAGTAGCGCTCCCGCCAAGAGCAGCACCAGCGGCGGCAGATAGGCGAGCAGCGCCCCGCGCAGCAACATACCATCCGCCAGACCGACACTCACCTCATCACCCACCGACAGCGACAGTTTCGTAACCGCCCGGACCCGGACTCGGCGACCACCCCAAACCTTCGCCAGCGCCGCCGTTCCGCAACCGTCGCTGGCATGGCAGGAGCCACAGGCCGATTGGCGCTGGACTTCCACCCAGGCATAGCCATCACCGGCCTCCGTCACAACCGCGCGTTCCTCGATCATGGCTTGGCGGCTCCGGAATCGTACTGGACCGAGGTGGCGATGCGTTGCACGGTAGCAGCCGGCACCTCACCGACCACCAGTACCTGGTGGCCATTTACCTGGGTCCCAAAAGCGTTCATCGATCCGAGTTGGGACCCTCCCTGCAACAACGGCGGCGCTCCATTCAGTTTCTCCAGGAAAATCGAAATGGTCGCCAGCCCGTCGGCAAAGACCATATGCTCGGTCGGATGCCGGCCGGAGGCTTCGGCAAAGCGGTTATGCAACACCTTGACAAAGCCATCCGGCAACTGATCCACGCGCCAGGCGGACTGGATGACCGGCTCGCCTGAGGGAAGTTGAGAGCCGCCAGCAGCCGGACTGGCCACCGGCGCGGCATCATCCTGGGACAGGACGGGCGATTTGAAGGCGCTCTCATCGATCCGCGGCACGATCCGCAAGTCGGTGAACATCAACTGTTCGACCGGATAGCCCTTGTCATCCAGCAGCGCCGAGCGCAGCACCATCCCGTTCCGCCGATCCAGCCAAAGCCGGTACCCGAACCGCCAGACATCCCGCGGCACGATGGCAACCACCCGCGCATCGTAACCCGCGATGCGATCCTCACCCAGCACCTCGAATGCATAATGACTTTCCAGCCGGCCCAGTTCGCGGGGGATGGATACCGGGAACGATGGACGCCGATCATCGCCGCCGAAGGTCGCGTGCCATTTCGGCAGCAGACAGGTCACGCTGTTGTTTGCCACCACGATCTCCCGAGGTGGACCGTTCAAGGAAAACAATCGCTGCCGTTCGCCGTCGGGGCCGTGACCGTGCACGATCCGCATGGCTTCCACGTGCGGCCCCTGAACATAGACGAAGGTACCTTCGTAATTCAGAGTCTGGGTGGCCTGAATCATCCGTTCCAGCCATTGTTTGGCTTCTTCGGTGGCCGGTTGGGTCCAGCCGGCGGAGGGCAGGGAGCCGGCGGCGAGCGCCAGGGCGGCGCAAGGCAGTAGCTTCCGCTTCATTCGATTTTAACGGTTGGTCGTCTGATAACCGACCATGCGCACGTAGGGTAGCATGCCGGGCACGCTGTTCATCGACGCATAACCGTTATGATTGACCAAGTAGCTGCTCAGCCGAGCTTCGACCGGTTCGCTGGCGTTGTCGACCCGCTGGGTCAGCGAGGCAACCGGGATGAGGGCGGGAGTGGAAGGGGTATTGACGGCAAGTCGGGTGGTGGGAATGAAGGTAGTGTCGATCTGGGTCAGCTTGAGTCCGAACAGGGCAACCAGAACCACCGAGGCGGCCAACGCGAAGCCGGTGACTGGCTTGTACCAAGTCGGCAACGGCCTGGTGGCCGGCAACGGCAGCGGCTCGGCCTCGATCGCTTGGCGGATGCGCGCAGCGAAGTCGATGTCGAGCGCGGCCGGCAGATGGCCTTGCATCGCATCACCGATCAGATGATAGCATTCCCAGCGCACCTTCGAATCGTAATCCCGGTTCACCCGGCGCAAGGCCAAGTCTATTTCCCTCTCCTCAAGTTCATCATCGACCATCGCCGAAAGCTGGCTGGCCGCCATTTCCATGTCATCCGCGACCGGCGCCGATAGTTGTGCAGCCGATTTATCAGCCATGACTCTATCCCGAAACTAACTCAAAAGTGGACGCAATTTGGCGTCGATCGACTCACGGGCCCGGAAAATCCGGGAACGCACCGTACCGATCGGACACCCCATGGTTTGGGCAATTTCCTCATAACTCATTCCCTCGAGCTCCCGAAGGGTGATTGCCGTGCGCAAATCCTCGGGTAACTCCTCGATGGCCCTGAACACGGTCGCCTCGATTTCGTCCTTGAGCAACAGCCGCTCGGGGGTCTCATACTCCTTCAGCGGAGACTGACCTTCGTATTGCTCGGCCTCTTGGGCGTCGATGTCGGAACCCGGCGGGCGCCGACCCTGGGCGACCAGATAGTTCTTGGCCGTATTGATGGCGATTCGATACAACCAGGTATAAAACGCACTGTCCCCGCGAAAGCCCGGCAGCGCCCGGTAGGCCTTGAGAAACGCCTCCTGGGAAACATCCAAAGCTTCGCTGGGATCGTGTACATAGCGGGAGATCAGCTTGATGATCTTGTATTGATACTTGCGTACCAGCAGATCGAACGCATTTTTATCGCCTTTTTGTACCCTTTGGACCAGATCGCGGTCCAGATGACCCTCGCCCATCCGGGCAGACCCCTTTCGACTCAATGGCAATCTCCATGCGACCATGACGGTAGACCGATGCCCGTTCCGTTAGTTCGCAGTACTGCCAGGATATGGTTATAGTGTGAAACCTGCTCACAACGATACCCCATTCACGGAGTCGCTCACAAGCCATGGCCATCCCCTCCGCTTCCACCGACATCCTGATCATCGGCTGCGGCGCCGCCGGCCTCAGTCTGGCGTTGCGACTGGCCGATACCGCCCGCGTCGTCGCCTTGGCCAAGGGCCCAGTGCACGAAGGCAGCACCTACTATGCTCAGGGCGGGGTATCGGCGGTGCTGGACGCCGGGGATTCCATCGAATCGCACCTGCAGGACACGCTGGTCGCCGGCGCGGGCCTGTGTCACGCCGATGCGGTGCGCTTCACGGTGGAGCATGGCCGGACCGTGGTCGAATGGCTCAGCGGGCAGGGCGTGCCCTTCACCCGGGAGCCGAATGCCGAGGGCGGTGCGGACTATCACCTGCACCGCGAAGGCGGTCACAGCCACCGGCGCATCGTCCATGCCGCCGACGCCACGGGGCGCGCCATCCAGACCTCGCTGGAGGAGCGCGCCCGCCAGCATCCCAACATCACCCTGCACGATCACTTCAGCGCGGTGGATCTGATCACCAGCCGCAAACTGGGGCTACCCGGCAACCGTTGTCTGGGCGCGTACGTGCTGGACCGGCGCAGCGGGCGGGTCGAAGCCCTGGCGGCGCGGTTCGTGGTGCTGGCCACGGGGGGTGCCAGCCGGGTCTATCTGTACTCCAGCAACCCGGACGGCTCTACCGGCGATGGCATCGCGATGGCCTGGCGGGCCGGCTGCCGGGTGGCGAATCTGGAATTCATGCAGTTTCACCCCACCTGCCTGTATCATCCGCAGGCCAAGAACTTCCTGATTTCCGAGGCGGTGCGCGGCGAGGGCGGCTACCTGCTGCTGCCGGACGGAACCCGGTTCATGCGGAATTTCGACGTGCGAATGGAGTTGGCCCCTCGCGACATCGTGGCCCGAGCCATCGACCACGAGATGAAACGACTGGGCGCGGAGTGCGTGTTTCTCGACATCAGCCACAAGCCGGCCGACTTTATCAGGGATCATTTCCCGAACATCCACGCCAAGTGCCTGGAGTACGGTTTCGACTTGACCCGACAGCCGATCCCGGTGGTGCCGGCGGCCCATTACACCTGCGGCGGGGTGATGACCGACCTGCGGGCGCGGAGCGACGTGGAGGGGCTGTACGCGGTGGGCGAAGTCGCCTTCACCGGCCTGCACGGGGCAAACCGGATGGCCAGCAACTCCCTGTTGGAATGTCTGGTGTTCGCCGCCGCCGCCGCCGAGGACATCCGCCCCCGACTGGACCGCGCTCCAGAGCCGCCGATATTGCCGGCATGGGACGAAAGTCGGGTCACCGATTCAGACGAGGAGGTGGTGGTCAGCCACAACTGGGCGGAATTGCGGCAGTTCATGTGGGACTACGTCGGTATCGTGCGCACCAACAAGCGCCTGCAACGCGCCCTGCACCGGGTGGAACTGCTGTTGCGGGAGATCGGCGAGTATTACGGCAACTTCCGCATCAGCGGCAATCTGATCGAGTTGCGCAATCTGGCGCAGGTGGCGGATTTGATCATTCGCTGCGCCCTGGCGCGGCGGGAAAGCCGGGGACTGCACTACACCTTGGATTACCCCCAGGCCGGCGAGTCCGCCCCGGTGCGGGACACGGTGCTGGTGCCGGCCAATTTCGCCGGGGCGGACGCACCGCCATTTTGGGGAGAGCGAGTTCAAGATTGATCCGGCCCGTCCTCGTCCCGCCGGGTCCGCAACCAGACCCGCAACCAGCGCAGAGTGGCGGGATCGGTGGAATCCGGCAACAACGCCAGCGACCGTCGCCGACCGTTTTCCAGTCGAAAATTCAGGATAACGATGCGGGGATGGGCGTAACCACCGATCAACCTGGCGCAATGGAATGCTCCATCCCCCATCTCCAGCCGCCAGCGTCCGTCCAGCAGCTCGAGGCGGGCGATAAAACCGCGCCCCCGCCGATACCCGTATTGCCAAACGAAGCCGATCGATGCCAGCGCAATACCGGCGAACAAGCCAGTCTTAATCCAGAGCGGAAGACTGCAAACGACCACGGCAACGCCTGATAGGAGGTGAACGCTGCTGCCGCTGACGAGCAGAATCCGCGAGGGACGCGGTTCGATGTCCAGGGTAGCGTGGCCGCGCATTCCGTCGAAATAGATGCCGGGGAAATCAGGTGCGAAGCTGATTTAAAGCGAATCCGGGTCCTCGCCCAACCGTCGCAACCGTTTGGCCAGCCGCTCGGCGCGCTGTTCGGCTTCGGCCTGTTGTCGGGCGGCTTCGGCCTCGGTGGGCAGCATCTCGCCTTCCGGGGTAAACCAGCGCAACCAGATCGTTTCGATGCCCCGGAAGATTCTCTGCCAACGCCCCAGATCGAGATTCAAGGTCGGGTTGTGGATGCGAACGCTCGCTCAAAACGGCTGTGCGTTCGACGTCAGGAATGATCCGGATCATTCAGCAAGGTGCGCATGACGCCCACCACCCTGGCCGTCGTCGCATCCGCCGGGGTTTCCCGCCCGACCATGTAGCTCATCAATAACGGGTCTTGCAGTTCCAACAACTCCGCAAACGCCTGTCGTTCCTCGGCCGGCGCGGTCGGGTAATGCCGCTCCAGATAAGCCAGCGTCAGCAGATCCAACTCTTTCATGCCGCGCCGGCAGCGCCAGCGCAATTTACCCATCTGTTCTTCCATCGTCCGGTTCTCCACAAAAAAACGCCCCTCATTCATCCGCTCCCCTCTCCCTCTGGGAGAGGGGTTGGGGGTGAGGGAGAGAGGGGCTGGGAGTGAGGCGAACCTGGCG
>JAVMKL010000075.1:0-36166 GCA_031732875.1 Candidatus Competibacter sp.
CGCGCATCTCGCCGTCCACTTCCAGGTCCGGGGCGCGCTGGCGGATGATTTGCAGTGCCTCGGCCATCTTGCGCGCCTGCCGCGATTTGTGCGAGCCGAAGCTGGAGTGGGACAACAGAGCGACTTTAGGCGGCACGAAGCGGCCCACTTCCTCCGCCGCCAGCAGAGTGATGTCGGCGATCTCCTCGGCCGTTGGCTCCGCGTTGATGTCGGTATCGCAGAAGAACAGCGGTCCGTGCGAGGTGATCAGCATGTTCATCGCCGCCGGGGTCTTGACCCCTTCGCGCAGGCCGATGATGTCCAACACATATTCCACGTGATCGGGATAGCCGCCGATCAGGCCACACAACAGGGCGTCACCGTAGCCGAGGCGCAGCAGCAGCGCGCCGATCACCGTGGCGCGGGTATTGACCCGGACGCGGGCTTTGTTGGGGTCGACCCCGTAACGCCCGCGCAACTGGTGGTATTCCTGCCAGCATTCCTCGTAATAAGGGTTGTTCTGCGGATCGATCACCTCGAAGTCCTGATCGGGGCGAACGCGCAGCCCCAGTTCGGCGATGCGTTGCTCGATCCGCCAGCGCCGTCCGATCAGGATGGGTTTGGCGAGACCGTCGTCGATGACTCCCTGGATCGCCCACAGCATCCGTTCTTCCTCGGCCTGAGCGTAGATGACCCGCTTGGGATCGGCCTTGGCGTGGTTGAACACCGGACGCATGATCAGGCCGGAACGGTAAACCCGCTGGCTGAGTTGGGCGCGGTAGGCAGGGAAGTCCTGAATCGGACGGGTAGCGACTCCGCTGTCCATCGCCGCCCGGGCGACGGCCAGCGGCAGGGTGAGTAGCAAGCGGGGTTCGAACGGTTTGGGGATCAGGTATTCCGGCCCGAAATTGATCGGCTGGTCGCCGTAAGCAGCGGTTTCTTCCTGGGAATGCGGTTCGAACGCCAGTTCCGCCAGGGCGTGGACGCAGGCCAGTTGCATTTTCTGATTGATCGTGGTGGCACCCACGTCCAACGCGCCCCGGAAGATATAGGGAAAACAGAGGACATTGTTGACCTGGTTGGGGTAATCGGAGCGACCGGTGGCGATGATGGCGTCGGGTCGCGCGGCCTTGGCTTCTTCCGGCATGATCTCGGGGATGGGATTGGCCAGTGCCAGGATCAACGGCCTGTCGGCCATGGTCTTGACCATCTCACCGGTCAGTACCCCGGCCTTGGACAGCCCCAGAAAAATGTCGGCGCCCACGATGGCTTCCGCCAGGGTACGGGCGGGGGTATCAGCCGCATAGGCGGCTTTCTCCGGGTCGAGTGGACCCCGGCCCTGATGGATCACGCCCCGGCTGTCGCACACGATGACGTTCTGGCGCGTCAGTCCAAGTCCGACCAGCAGATCGAGACAGGCGATGCCCGCCGCGCCGGCGCCGGAGGTGACCAGTTTTACCTGGCTCATCTCCTTGCCCACCAGCAACAGGGCGTTGAGCACGGCGGCGGCGGTGATGATGGCAGTGCCGTGCTGGTCGTCGTGGAACACCGGAATTTTCATCCGGTCGCGCAATCGGTGCTCGATTTGGAAGCATTCGGGGGCCTTGATGTCCTCCAGATTGATGCCACCAAAGCTCGGTTCCAGGCTGGCGATGATCTCGACCAGCTTGTCGGGGTCGCGCTCGTTGATTTCGATATCGAACACGTCGATGCCGGCGAATTTCTTGAACAGCACGCCCTTGCCTTCCATCACGGGCTTGGCGGCCAGCGGGCCGATGTCGCCCAGGCCGAGCACGGCGGTGCCGTTGGTGATGACCGCCACCAGATTACCGCGCGCGGTGACGGTGGAGACTTCGCGGGGATCCTCGACGATCACTTCGCAAGCGGCGGCGACGCCGGGCGAGTAGGCCAGCGCCAGATCGCGCTGATTGGCGAGCGGCTTGGTCGGGGTGACTTCGATCTTGCCGTAGGGGGCCATGCGGTGGTAGCGCAGGGCGCGTTCGTTGAAATCGTCGGCCATGGTTCGAGCGGCTCCTGGGAGTGGCGGCGGGGGTTCCACCGGCGTGGTTGGAAAGAATTAAGCTTAGCGTAATGTCGTGGACGGACGTGAGGATACCGAGCGCCGCCGCCTGCCGGAATGCTGCTAAAATAGCCGCTGCCATAACAATTTCCGGACGCGGCTCCGCGCCCCTTTCCTCGCCTGTTGGAGCACATCATGACCACCATTCGCCATGAAGATCTTGTCCACAGCATCATGACTACCATTCGCCAGGAAGATTTCATCCAGAGCATTGCCGACGCCTTCCAGTACATCAGCTACTACCACCCGGTGGATTACATCAAGGCGCTGGCGGCGGCCTACGAGCGCGAGGAAAGCCCGGCGGCCAAGGACGCCATCGCGCAAATCCTGATCAATTCGCGGATGTGCGCCGAAGGCCACCGTCCGATCTGCCAGGATACCGGCATCGCGCTGGTGTTTTTGAAGGTCGGCATGGACGTGCGCTGGGACGCGACGATGAGCGTGCAGGAAATGGTCGACGAGGGCGTGCGCCGCGCCTATCTCGATCCCGATAACAAACTGCGCGCCTCGGTGCTGCTCGATCCGGCCGGTGCCCGCAAGAACAGCAGGGACAACACGCCGGCGGTGGTGCATTACGACATCGTTCCCGGTCACCATCTGGAGGTGATCTGCGCGGCCAAGGGCGGCGGTTCGGAGGCGAAATCCAAGTTCGCGATGCTGAACCCGTCCGACAACCTGGTGGAGTGGGTACTGAAGACGGTGCCGACCATGGGTGCTGGCTGGTGCCCGCCGGGTATTCTCGGCGTCGGCATCGGCGGCACGCCGGAAAAGGCCCTGCTGCTGGCGAAGGAGTCGCTGATGGCGCCGGTCGATATCCAGGAACTGATCGCACGCGGACCCAGGAACCGCGCCGAGGAACTGCGCATCGAACTGTACGAGAAGGTCAACGCGCTCGGCATCGGCGCGCAGGGTCTCGGTGGCCTGACCACGGTACTCGATGTCAAGGTGCTCGATTATCCGACTCACGCGGCCAATCTGCCGATCGCGATGGTTCCAAACTGCGCCGCGACCCGCCACGTGCATTTCCATCTCGATGGCAGCGGTCCGGCCAAGCTGGAGCCGCCGAGCCTGGACGACTGGCCGAAGCTGACCTACGCACCGGCCAACGCCCGCCGGGTCGATCTCGCCACCGTCACCCGCGAGGAAGTGGCAAGTTGGAAGCCGGGCGAGGTGTTGTTGCTGAACGGCAAGATGTTGACCGGCCGCGACGCCGCCCACAAGCGCATGACCGATATGTTGAGCGCGGGTCGGAAACTGCCGGTCGATTTCACCAACCGCTTCATTTACTACGTCGGTCCGGTCGATCCGGTGCGCGACGAGGTGGTCGGTCCCGCCGGTCCCACCACCGCGACCCGCATGGACAAGTTCACCCGCCAGATGCTGGAACAGACCGGCCTGTTGGGCATGATCGGCAAGTCCGAGCGCGGTCAGATCGCCATCGACGCGATCAAGGACAATCAGGCGGTGTACCTGATGGCGGTCGGCGGCGCGGCCTATCTGGTGTCCAAGGCGATCAAGGCGGCGCGGGTGCTGGCCTTTGAGGACCTCGGCATGGAAGCGATCTACGAATTCGAAGTCAAGGACATGCCGGTGACGGTGGCGGTGGATGCGAGAGGTTCCAGCGTCCATAAGACCGGACCGAGGGAGTGGCAGGCGAGGATCGGCAAGATTCCGGTGGTGGAGGCGTAAGGATTTGTATTGTGGATAGGGTTGGGCGTTGGTGCATTATTCTACATAACACATTGATATAAAAGGAAGTATCGAAGTTTCGCAAACATGCTAAAAGCCCTTAAATCAATGAATTAGGGGATTTATGCACCAACGCCATCCCTTTTCCGCAGCGGAATAAGCGAGGACTTAATCCCATGAGTGAAACCGCGCAAAACGCTTCCCCCATGGTCCGCCATTTCCGCCAAATCCTGCTCTGGCCCTTGCAGGTGATGCACGCCCGGGTGCGGGAGCCGCACATCTCGAAATATTGGGAATTTCTGGAGTCGCAGGGAGAGCGATGTCCCTGGCGGGAAGTGGTGGACGAGTTCGGTGACCCCGACGATTTCCAGGAACGGCACTACAAGGAATTCATCACCTTCCTGCCTTACGTACAACATTTCCTGTATGGCGAGGGCATGGGCCGCGAAGGGCTGACCGGCTACGGCAAATCGCCGATTCGCGTCTACCGCCGCCGGGACATCGCCGGGTTGCGGGCCGCGCTCGACGATCGATCGTCGCCAGTGGTGTTCAAGGTCGCGCACGTCGATCTCTACTTTTTCTACGACATCGACATCATCATCCTGGCAGTGGAATTCTTCGCCCACGACTTGCCGTTGCCGCTCGCCCAGGAGGCCCTGTTCAAGCTGGGGCGGGCCTATCCAGCATTCTGGGAGGCCGACGGCCACGGCGGGCAATGTCCCCGCCGGGTGGAATGGCTGTCGGCGGCCGGCGAGACGCTGGCCGTTTCCGACTACGAAAACCGGCACAAATACCTCCATTTCGTCTGCCAGCATCGTTCTCCCAGCGTCGCCACCCACTGGGAATATCTGCTGCAGCCGCTGGCGTTGTTCCATTCGGATCGCGAGGGCGTGATTCGCTACCGGCAGATCGAATACCATCGCATGCCACTGCTGGCCTATCTGAGTTTCGACGACCCGCAAACCCTGACCCGCGGCGATTTTGCCCGGCTGGCGTTGGTCGCCAAGGCAGGACCGTCCGATACTTTGCCCTACTCCGAGACGGAACTGACCCATTTCGAGTGGCAATACTGCTACGACAAATTCTGGGATCCCCGCAACCCGGCCCTGACCACCCGCTATCTTTGCTGCGGCCACGCCTTCGTGGTGGTTGGCAAGGCCGGCGAACGGTTCTTCGCCGACCCGGAAACCGGCCTGCTGGGCCAGTTTCGCCACCAGTATTTCCTGGTCAACCTGATCGCCCACTTCCACAAGGCCACCCTGATGCTGTTCTCCGAATGGCTGGTTGCAGCGATCAGCCAACTCGACATCCGCGACCTGGATTCGGTTAAAACGTTCAAGCGGGAAATCCGCCGGATATTCGAAACTTTCCTCCGCTTCACCCACCGCTACTGGTTCCACGAGGTTTCCAACCAGGCTCAGGCCCGAGATCTGTTCCGATTGCTGACCGGCCATCTCGACACCGACCGGATTTATCAGGATGTCAGCGCGGCGGTCAAGGAGATGAATCAATATCTGGACAGCGACGGTTTGCGGCGGCAGGCGAATACCGTGGTGCGGCTGACCGTGGTCACCACGCTGGGGCTGATCGCCACCGTTTTGACCGGTTTTCTGGGCATGAATATCTTCGACTACGCCAGCGAGCCGGCCTGGGTGAAGCTGCTCATTGTGGTCGTGGTCCTGATTCCCGCCGTCCTGCTGGTCTTCTACGGTGTGGCCAAGTCGAAGATCCTGTCGGATTTTCTGGAAGCCCTGGCGGACGAGCGGCTGAACTGGCGCAACAAGCTGGGAGTCTTGTTCAAAGTTTGGGGGAAGCGCCCACCGTAGATCCATTCATTTTGCTACCTGGAGAGATTCCATGCCGGAATTCGCCTGTTTGAACGCGACCCTCGCCGATTCCATCGCCCATATCGAACTCAATCGCCCCGGCAAGGCCAACGCCCTCAATGGAACGTTGTGGCGGGAGATCGGCGAAGCGTTCCGCTGGGTGGACGATACGCCCGAGGCGCGGGTGGCGGTGTTGAGTGGCGCCGGCCGACATTTCTGCGCCGGCATCGACTTCGAGTTGATGGGGGCGATTCTGGATGAAGTGGGGGATCTGAGTCCGGGCCGCCGGGAAGAGCGGCTGCGGCGGATCATCCTCGACTTGCAGGCGGCGTTCACGGCACTGGAGACCTGTCGCAAGCCGGTGCTGGCTGCCGTTCGGGGGTTGTGCATCGGTGGCGGATTGGACCTGATCGCGGCTTGCGACATGCGCTATGCCACGGCGGACGCGGCGTTTTCGCTCAAGGAGGCGGATCTCGCCATCATCGCCGATGTCGGCAGCCTGCAGCGGTTGCCCTACCTGATCGGCGAGGGTCGGCTGCGGGAATTGGCCTTCACCGCCCGCCGGTTTGACGCCACCGAGGCCCAGGGGATGGGGCTGGTGAACCGGGTGTTTCCCGACGCCGCGCAATTGCGGGACGGGGTGGCGGCCATCGCCGCCGGCATCGCCGCCAAGTCGCCGCTGACGGTGCGTGGCATCAAGCAGGTGTTGAACCATGGCCGCGACCACGGCGTGGCGGATGGACTGGGTTACGTGGCGACCTGGAACGCCGCCATGCTGCTATCGGACGATACCCGCGAGGCGGTGGCGGCGGCGATGCAGAAGCGGCAGCCGAAGTTCGCGGATTGACGTCTTGGGCCGCGTGCGGCGAAAAACCGTACGAGGGAACTCGGCGAACAACACCTTCAGCAACGATGTGCCAGGTCTCGCATGGCGCATCCGCCATCACCGGGTCGGTTTGTCGTGGTTCGGTCAGTTCCAGCAATGGCGTGACCGCTCGGATGGTCAGTGCTTGATGGCCGGCCACTCTTCCCGCCGCGGCATCTGCAGGTACCAGCCCCGTTCTCGAAGGTTCCGCAACACCTCCGCCGTATCCTCCTGCGCCAGCTTGCGGTCCGGTCGCAACTCCAGATCCATGACGTGAATCGGGTCGCCGAGCAATTTCAACAGGGCGTCGGGGATGGCGGAAAAGTCGTCCTTGGTAGCCAGATACAGATAGGTGTCCTGTTTCCTGCGGCTTTTATAGATCGCGCACTGCATTAGGGCGTCTCCGGGAAGAAGGGTTTGGAACGAACGGGTATAATGCCAGGAGAATACAAGAACAGAGACGTGTTTCCCGGGGAGTATCACCATGTATCGGATTGTCGGTCGACAGCGTTGCTCCTTCGCACGGGAGCCATGGCGGGGAGGACGACCCTTTCGGGAACAGGCGACGAGCCGACGGCGATACATATGCTGAGCCTGATCCTGTGGGTTCCGTTTTTCGGGGCGGTGCTGGTCGCCCTGCTGCCGGCGGCCCAGCATCGACTGATCAGGGGGATAGCCCTGTTTCACGCCGGTTTGGCCCTGATCCTGTCGTGGAGCCTGCTCGCCCGGTTCGACGGTGGCACGGCGGCCCTTCAGTTCGTCGAACAGGTGGTTTGGAGTTCCACCATCGGCGTGTCCTACGCGCTGGGGGTCGATGGACTGTCCCTGCCGATGGTGTTGCTGGCGACACTGCTCGCCACCGTGGCGCTGCTGGCCTCGGATCGGGTGACGGCCGGCGCGAAGGGCTATCACGCTTGGCTCCTGGTACTGGAGTTCGCCATGCTGGGTGTTTTCATGGCCCAGGACTGGTCGCTGTTCTTCATGTTCTGGGAGCTGACGCTGATCCCGCTGTTTTTCCTCATCGACCTGTGGGGCGGGGAAAAACGGCACGCGGCCAGCCTCAATTTCGTGCTGTACACGATGGGCGGCTCGATCTTCATGCTGATCGGCCTGATCATGGCCTATCGGCTCACGCCGGAACATTCGTTTGCCATGGCGGCCATCGCCAAGGCAGTCCCAATGCTGCCCCGCCAAGAACAGGTGTGGTTGTTGCTGGCCTTTCTGGTCGGCTTCGGGGTGAAAATCCCCATCTTTCCGCTGCACGGCTGGTTGCCGCTGGCCCATGTGGAGGCGCCGAGTCCGGTCAGCGTCCTGCTGTCTGGGGTGCTGCTCAAGATGGGTGCCTATGGGATGTTGCGGGTGGTCGGGATCCTGCCGGAGGCGGCGGCGATCTTGCAGCCGCTGCTGGTCGGCATCGCTTTGCTCAATATCCTCTACGGGGGACTGCTGGCCTGGCGGCAAACCGATCTGAAGGCGATGATCGCCTATTCCTCCGTCAGTCACATGGGCATGGTGGTCCTCGGCATCGCGACCCTGAACGAGATCGGCCTGCTGGGTGCGACTCTGCAAATGGTCGCCCATGGCCTGATCGCCGGAGCGCTGTTCTTGCTGATCGGCCTGCTGTACGAACGGACCCACACCCGCGAATTGGCCGATTACGGATCGCTGGTGCGGGTGACTCCTCGTTTTACATTCCTGATTACCCTAGCCTTGCTGGCGGGAATGGGAATGCCGGGCCTGGCCGGTTTCGTGGCCGAACTGCACGTGCTTCTCGGCGGCTTCGCGCGGTGGAGCTGGCTGATGGTGCTGGCCAGTCTCGGCGTGCTGATGAGTGCCGCGTACGCGGTTCGGACCATCGGTGGCCTGTTCGCCGGCCCGATCCGGCCGGAACTGGCGCAGCTCCAGGATCTGCGGCCGCTGGAACTGGCGGCGGCAATTCCGCTGGCGGCGGGGTTGCTGGTTCTGGGGTTGAAACCGGCGCCGGTCATCGCGCTCACGAGCGCCAAGGTCGCGGAATTAGCCGCCATCTTCGCCAAACTGCCGTAGGGAGGATGCCATGTCCGCGACGGTTACGCCGGATTCGCCGGCCAGCGCGTCTCATCAGTCGCCGCTCGGGCCGCGCCGGCTCGTCGAGCACGCAATAGCGCATCTGGATCACGTGCTGCCCGCGCAGGCGCCGATCCTGAATTTCGTCCACCACAATACGCTACACGGCTATCAACACCTGCCGTTCGAGGAGGCTTTAGCTGCCGCCGAGCGACTCACCGGGATTCACGCCTATCTGCCGGAGACTCAGTTTCGGGGATTGTTCCGGGCGGATCGGATCGTGGATGCCGATCTGGACGTGGTCTTCGCCCAGCGTCCGGAGCTTGAGGTCGATGCGGTGCTGGCGCGCGTGGGTGGCCGGGATATCCACCGGGGTGAGGTGCTGCGAATTTCGCTGGTGCATGGGGTGGATGCCCTGTCCCTGAACGAGCTGGTCTGGCGGATGGAAGAGCTCGACGCCACTCGCTGGTTTGAGGCGGACATGCCCGGGACTTCCCGCCAGCGCTTGCTGGAAGCGGCCCGACGGCGAGGCCTGGCCGAAGCCAGCGCGGCGCTGGAGGATTTGTGGCGGGCCTGTCTGGAGGGTTTCCAGTTGCCGGCTTTCAACCTCCATCCGGAAGAGTTGGTGGATTTGCAACTGACGCTGGCGAAATCGCTGCTGGCGCGGTTCCGGGAAGGAGGCGCGACGGATGACGAAGGTCCCATCGTCCACAAGCGGATGCAGGCGGAAGCCTCGGCATTGATCGAACGGCTGTTCGATGACGTGGGCGAAGGCAGCACGCTGCGTGGTTTGCTGCGGGCCTTGACCGGCCGGGATTTGTTCGACCAGGTTCGCCCGGTCCTGATCCGTCTGTCCGCCGCTCATCTCGACGAAGGTTTGGCGGCCTGGCATCCGCCCCACAGGGAGGAGGGATTTTACGCAGCCTGGCGCCGCTTGGCCGAAAGCGATCCGGCCTGGCTGTTGGCGGGGCTGACGGGCTGGCGCGGGGTGCTGGCCCGCTGGCCGGACGATCCGATCGATGCGGTGGTCGCCGAACTGCAGCGGCTGGGTCTTCCCGAAGCACGTTGGGAGGGCTATCTGACGCGCCTGGCTTTGGAACTGCCCGGCTGGTCGGGGATGATGAACTGGCGGCAACAGCACGCCGACTATCCGGCCAATCGGGAGCATCGAGTCGCATTGGTAGATTATCTGGCGGTGCGGCTGTGTCTGGATAGTTTATGGATCGGGTGCTGGTGTCGGGAAACCTGGAACTTGGAGGGGACGCTGCCCGCGCTGCGCGACTATCTGACCGCTCGGCCGGCGGAGGTACTGGTCCGACATGCCCTGCACGAAGGGCGGCTGCCCGAGTATCTGGCCGGCCGGGCGCGGGAACTGGTGGAGGAGCGGGCATCGCTCGCCGCCTGGGATACTTTGGCCGATATGGTTTGGACCTGGTTGCACAGTCCGGTGGCGGCGCAGCCTGGAACCCATACCGTTCACGGTAGCGCCTGGCGGCTGTTCCGGCTGGCCCAGCATCTGGGGATCTCCGGCGGCGAATTGCGCACCCTGTCCGCGGCCGACCTGGAACGCCTGTTGGAACCGCTGGACGCCTTGCCGGCCACCGTGCGCGGGGCGCTCTGGCAATGCGCCTACGAACATCATTATCGGGACGCGTTGATCAATGCCCTGGCGAACAATCATGGCCGCTGGACCGGCCGCGCACCGAGGCCGCAGGCCCAAATTGTGTTCTGCATCGACGACCGGGAGGAGGGCATCCGTCGCCATCTGGAAGAGTTGAACCCGCGCATCGAGACGCTGGGCGCGGCCGGTTTTTTCGGGGTGGCGATGAACTGGCGGGGATTGGACGACCGTGAGGTCACGCCGTTATGCCCGGTAGTGGTCACGCCGGCGCACGAAATTCGCGAAGTCGGGCGACCGGGCGCCGAAGAGGAGCTGGCGCTGCACGAACGGCGTCGCGATCTGCACGGCCGGCTGCAAGCGTTCTACCACGGCATCCGGCGCAACCTTCTGTCGTCGGCGGTGCTGATCGATGCTCTGGTGCCGGCCGTGCTGCCGGTGCTGGCCGGCAAGCTGTTCGCCCCCCACCGGCAGGGACAACTGGCCGAGGCAGTCGGGGTGCGCTGGGTGCCCGACGCGCCAACCCAGGTCGCGGTGACGACGGCGAACCCCGACGCGCCGGCCACGCCGGAACGACCGCGCCTGGGTTTCACCGATGCCGAGCAGGCCGACCGGGTGGTGGGGCTGCTGCGCAATATCGGCCTCACCGCGCAATTCGCGCCGGTGGTGGTGCTGATGGGCCACGGTTCGATGAGCCAGAACAACCCCCATCTCGGCGCCTACGACTGCGGAGCCTGCGGCGGGCGGCACGGCGGACCGAACGCGCGAACGTTCGCGGCGATGGCCAACCGCCCGGTGGTACGGGCGCTGCTGGCCGAGCGCGGCATCGCGGTTCCAGCGGATACCTGGTTCGTCGGCGCCGAACACAACACTTGCGACGAATGCATCACTTTTTACGACCGGGGTGATTTGTCGGAAGAGGCAGACCAAGCTTTGCGGGAACTACAACGGGATTTGGATCGGGCTTGCGCGCTGTCGGCCCAGGAGCGGTGCCGGCGCTTTGCTTCCGCGCCACGCGACCCCGCGCCGGAGCGGGCGCTGCGCCACATCGTCGGGCGGTCGCGGGATTTCAGCCAGGCGCGACCGGAACTCGGTCACGCCACCAACGCCGCCGCCTTGGTCGGTCGCCGCTCGATGAGTCAGGGCGTGTTCCTGGACCGGCGGGCGTTCCTGATCTCCTACGATCCGACTCAAGATCCGACCGGAACGGTACTGGAAGGCATCCTGCTGGCGGTGGGGCCGGTGGGCGCGGGCATCAACCTGGAGTACTACTTTTCCACCGTCAACAACGAGCGGCTGGGTTGCGGGACCAAGACGCCGCACAACGTCACCGGGCTGTTCGCGGTGATGGAGGGCGCGAGCAGCGATCTGCGCACCGGCCTGCCGAGACAGATGGTCGAGATTCACGAACCGGTGCGGCTGCAAATCGTGGTCGAGGCTCGTACCGAGGTGTTAGCCGCGATTTATGGTCGTCAAGCCAGCCTGCGCGAGCTGATCGGCAACGAATGGGTGCACGTGATCGCCAAGGACCCGGATACCGGGGAATTTTCGATTTTCGATCCGGCCCGCGGATTCGTGCCGTGGGTTGGTCCAATTCGACCGCTGCCGGTTCGCGCCCGCTCGGGCGACTGGTATCGGGGGCAGACCGAGCCGCTGCCGCCGGCGTTGATCGGCGGGGGAGTCGGTCCGTGACGACGCGGCTCTCCCTCCAGGCTTTCTTCCCGCACGCGGGGGAAAGGGGTGAAAGGATCGGTTTTTCTACCCCGCCAGAGGATTTATTACCTTCAGCGGCGCGAAGCGCGAAAAATCCCGATCGGCGCTCCAGAGTTGCGTCACGCCGTGTTCGAGGCATAACGCCGCGACTCTCGCGTCGTGAATCATGGGGCCAGCGATCTTCGAGCTTTCGACCAATGCCCTCAATCGCGTCCAGTAGCCGGCTGATTCGCCCAGCAACCTCAGACTGGGCGATTCCAACCAGCAGTCCACCTGCTCCAGCGCACGAGAGGTTGGCGTTGGTGGGTTATAGATTCTCGGATGCGTCGCGATGGCTAGAAATTCGTGGATGCAGGGCCATGCGATGGCCCAAGGTTGCGGGGATTCCGCCAGTCGCGCGATCAGGGTGTCGGCCTCGCGATGCCAAGCGGAATCCTCGCGATGGGCGTAGACGAGGATGTTGGTATCGACCGCGATCATCCGCCTTGCCCTTCGTAGATGCGGGATCGAGTTTGATTCCAATCGCCTTCCTGAATTCCGGCTTGCAAGCCTTGTCCCGGGAACGTCGCGCGCCGCATTCTGAAAGGCGCCGTGATCGCAACCTGTTGTTTCAGGTAATCGTGCAGCGCGCTTTCCAACACTGCCCGCAGCGTGATCCGGTGTTGCGCGGCATAGCGTTTGGTTTCCTCGAACAGACTGTCGTTCAATTCCACGGTGGTCTTCATGCCATATACCCATGCTCTGTCATATTGGTTGATGGGTACTGTAACACGACGCGTGGAAACCGACCGATGAGGGAGTTCGATCATGCTTGAGTGGCTTGTCGGTCTGGTCCCGGCCCTGCCGCTGGCCGCCGCGCTGTGGATCGGCTTGGCCATCCTGTCCGGGCAGGCCTGCGGCGAGGCGCACGAGCGGCGTACCAGCCGGATCGCGCTGGTTGCCTGCGGCGCTTCGTTCGTGGTGGCGCTGATCTTGGCGGTCGCCCGGCTCGCTGGATCGTTGCCCGATCGAGTGTTGCTGGGCCGCTGGCTGACCAGCGGCGATTACCGGGTCGATCTGGTTTTCGCCACCGACGGATTGAGCTTGGCGCTGGCGGTGCTCGCGTCCCTGCTCTGCCTGTTCGTGGCGCGCTTCGCGGTGAACTACATGCACCGGGAGGCCGGGTTTCACCGGCTGTTCATGGTGTTGAGCCTGTTCGCGGCGGCGATGGCGCTGCTGGTCACGAGCGGCAACGCGGTCCTGACCTTCGTCGGCTGGGAAGTCGCCGGGTTGTGCTCCTATCTGCTGATCTCGTTTTTCCAGGATCGGCCGGTCGCGGCCAGCAATGCCACGCGGGTTTTCGTGACCAACCGGGTCGGCGATGCCGGGTTCCTGTTGGGCATCGCGCTGTCGTTCTATTGGCTGGGTGGCGCGGATTGGGAAACAATAACCGCTGGCGCGGCGAGCTTGAGTTCGAGGCAGGCGGGAATGCTGGCCGGGTGTTTTCTGCTGGCAGCCATCGCCAAGTCGGCCCAGGTACCGCTGGTTCCGTGGCTGGCTCGCGCCATGGAGGGGCCGACTCCGTCCAGCGCCCTGTTTTATGGCGCGGTGATGGTTCATGCCGGCGTTTACCTGGTGCTGCGGCTGGAGCCGCTGTTCGAGCAGTCACCGGCGGCGATGGCGGCGATGGCGGCGGTCGGACTGGCGACCGCGTTGTACGGATTCATGGCCGGGCTGGCGCAGACCGACATCAAGAGCGCCCTGATTTTTTCGACCTCGGGACAGGTCGGGTTGATGTTTCTGGCGTGCGGGCTGGGGTTCTGGCGCCTGGCGCTGGTGCATTTGTGCTGTCACGCGATCTTTCGCGGTTACCAGTTTCTCAGCGCCCCTTCGATCCTGCAACAACTGCGCGGCGAGCGAACCCGGCCGGTGCCGGACTGGCTGGCGCGACGGCGGCGGGCCTACGCGGCCGCGCTGCAACGATTCTGGCTGGAGGATATGGCGAACTGGGGCGTGGTCCGGCCGGTGCAGTGGCTGGCGCGGCAGTCGAGCCGCTTCGACGCTGCCGTGGTGGATCGGGCGACGGGTTTGCCCGCGCCCACCGTGCAAGCCCTGTCCTCGCTGGCTCAGTGGGAGGAGCGTCAGCTCGGTACCGGGCGGTTGCTGGAACGCGCACCCGATGCGCGGGATCAAGGGCAAGGCATCGTCGGCCGCATCACCGAATGGATGGCGGGGATGTTTCATCGGTTCGAGGAGCAGATGGTGTTCCGGGCGGTCGGGCAGGGAATTGTCTCGACCAGCCACCGGCTGGGACACGGTTTGAGCCGGGTGGAGCGCGCGCTGCGGCGGTCGTGGTCTTGGGTGGCGGCCATGGTAGCGATACTGGCGACGATCATCGCCGTCGGCGAAATGTTGAGCCGGAGCGGGGGCAAGGGTTTTCCGTGGCTGAGCGCGCTGCTGGCGGTTCCGCTGCTCGGAATCATCGCCGATTTTCGCGCCCGCCAAGCCCGGACCGCGTTCGCGCTGGGTCTGACGGTGGCGAGCGTGGAACTGGTGCTGGCGCTGCAAGTGGTGGCCCGATTCCAGCCGCACACGCCGGGGATGCAATTCGTCGAACGGGTCGAAATCCTGCCTTGGCTGAACTATCACGTCGGTATCGACGGTATCGGCGTGCTGTTCCTGCCGCTGACGGCATTGCTGACTCTGTTCGTCATGCTGTACGCGCAGCCGCACCGCTGGGAGCGGCCGGGCGCGTTCGTGGCGAACATCCTCGGATTGGAACTGGCGTTGATGGGGATGTTCACCGCGCTGAACCTGCTGCAATTCTGGCTGTTCGCGCTGGCCGAGGTGATTCCCGCCGCGCTGCTGATCCGACGCTGGGGTACCAGTCCGGCGCGGGGTCGGGCCGCCGTGCAGTACGTCCGCGCCATGTTGGGCGGATTGGCGGCGTTGCTGGCGGGGATTTTTTTGTTGGGCTGGAACCACGCCGCCACGACCGGCGTTTGGTCCTTCGATCTGTCCGCTCTGACCGAGACGCCGGTTCCGGCCGGACAGCAGTCGCTGATTTTCGTTTTGTTATTCGGGGGGCTGGCGGTGCGGCTGGCACTGTTTCCCTTCCATGCCTGGCTACCCATCGTGGCGAAGCATGGCACGGTCGCGGTGGGGATGGTGCTGCTGGTGGGGGCGAAGGTCGGCGTTTACGCGCTGTTGCGTTTCGTCCTGCCGCTGCTGCCCGCCGCCGCCCAACAGTGGGACGGCTGGGTGGTGGCGCTGGGTCTGGTGGGTATGGTGTACGGCGCGCTGCTCGCCGTCTTGCAGATCGATCTGCGTCGGTTGCTGGCGTTCGCCGTGATCAGTCAAACCGGCGTGCTGATGGCCGGACTGTTTTCGCTGAACGAGTCCGGGCTGAAGGGCGGTTTGCTGCTAAGCCTGAATCTGGGTTTGGCGGCGGCCGGTTTGTTCGTGGCGGCGGGATTGTTGAATCGTCGCCTGAACACGACGCGGTTTCATCGGCTGGGGGGGTTGTTTGATACGTTGCCCTTGCTGGGGTTGACCTTCCTGGTAGTGGTGCTGGGCAGCATCGCCATGCCAGGCACGCCGGGTTTCGAGGCGGCGCACCTGGCGCTGGAAGGGACACTGGAATCTTATGGCTGGGGTGTTGCTACGGTGGCCGCTTCCGGCAACGTGCTGGCCGCCGGCTATCTCTTGTGGGCCTATCAGCGGATTTTCCTCGCCCGTAACCCCAAGGTTTCATCGCGGCTTCTGACCGATCTGCGCAACCGGGAATTGATCATGGCGGGCCTGCTGTGCTTGGTGATGATCGGGGTGGGTCTGTACGCCGATCCGTGGATCAGGATGATCGGCGAAGCGGTGGAGAACGTGGCAAGGGTGTTTGAGGTGGGAGGCGGGCATTAATCCCGTGACGGATATTTATGCCAAGTTTATGGCTGCCAAGGAAGAAACATGAAGACAAACTATGTCCTGGTCGATTACGAAAACGTCCAAGTAAAATCGCTGGCACTCTTGAAGGATGAGCACTTTCATGTGAGGGTGTTTCTGGGGCCAAACAATACCAAACTTCCGGTTGAACTTGTAATCGCTATGCAGGAACTTGGCGAAAGAGCAGAGTATATTATCCTGGAAACATCCGGACGGAACGCTCTCGACTTTCATATCGCGTACTATCTTGGCGCGCTGGCATCAAAAGATCCACTGGGATTTTTCCATATCATTTCAAAAGATACCGGTTTCGATCCATTGATCCAGCATCTCAAGAGCAAGAAAATCTTCGCTGCGCGGTCTGCGTCTATCGAAGAAATGCCTTGTTTCGTGACCCCTCTTCTCGTACAGCAACCTAAGATTGCAGCGCCTCAACAGCAGAAGCCTGATACCGTGCCATGCAAGCCCACTAAAGAAGAATTCATCAGCATGGCTGTGGACGACCTGATCAGGCGTAAAGCTTCAAAACCTCGTACTGTCAAGACGTTATGTAGCACGATCCACGCGAGGTGCGGCAAGGGTATTCCTTCGAGCGATATCGATGCAATCTATGAAGCTCTGGTAAAACAAGGATATGTCCGGGTCGAAGGCACGAAAGTCACTTATAAGTTGCCGGCGGCTAAGCCCTGATTCTTCCTTGAACGAAATTTGATGACCTTTCGCCAGCGATTTTTTGGAGGGCCGGATGGATTTCCAAATAGCCGTCACCGAATCCGAGATAGCAGCCTGTTTTCCCGCAATATACGAATTGCGACCGCATCTGACGGAAACCGATTTCGTATCTCAGGTTCAACGCCAAATGAAGAATCACGGCTACGTTCTCGTCTATGTTGCCTCGCAAAACGAAGTGGTCGCGGCAGCGGGTTATCGGGTTGCCGAATTCCTGGCGTGGGGACGTGTTTTCTATGTCGATGATCTCGTCTGTCGGAGCGCCTTCCGCAAGCAAGGCCATGGCGGAAAGCTGCTCGACTGGCTTCTGGAAAAGGCGAAGGAATTGTCCTGCGACCAGTTCCATCTCGATTCGGGCGTGACCCGGCACGACGCCCACCGCCTGTATTTAAACCGAAAACTGCAAATCAGTTCCCACCACTTTTCCAGGGAGCTTGGCAAGCGTGTCGCCTAATCTCGAACCATTGTCCGCCGCCGACCAGATCGGTTTTCCGATTCTGAGTCTACTGATCGTGCTGCCGCTGGCCTGGGCGCTGGTGTTGCCCTTTCTGGGCGAGCATCGCACCGTGCGCATTTGGGCTCTGATCGGCGCGGGCCTGGAACTGGTTCTGGCGCTGATCATGCTGTCCGCGCTGCGCCCTGAGGTCGCCACGATGCAACTGGTGGAACAGGCATCCTGGATTCCCAGCCTGAACGTCCAGTATCTGGTCGGGATCGACGGCATCGCCGCGCTGTTTCCGCCGTTGACGGCGCTACTGTTCTGCGGGGTTATCCTGTCATCCTGGACCAGCATCCAGTCGATGCCCCGGTTGTATTTCGCTCTGCTGTTGGGGTTGGAGAGCGCGACCATGGGCGTGTTTTGCGCCCTGGATCTGATTCTGTTCTTCCTGTTCTGGGAACTGACCCTGATCCCCATCTATTTTCTGATCAGCCTGTGGGGCATCGGGCCGGAACGACGTTTTGCCGCCGTCAAATACACCCTGTTCATGCTGGCGGGTGGAATTCCTCTCTTGTTCGCCATTCTGCTGCTCGGGCTCTATCACACCAGCGGAATCGACGCGCCGGCTTTGGGCGCACTGATTTTCGATTATCCGACCCTGCTGGAACGCCCGCTGCCCACCCAGTTGCAGGCGACCGCTTTCCTGCTGCTGTTCGTCGGTTTCGCCGTGAAGGCGCCGCTGTTTCCGTTTCATACCTGGTTGCCGACCGTGCTGCGGGAGGGGCCGGTCGGGTTGAGCGCATTGCTGGTAGGTCTCAAGCTCGGCGCTTTCGGCATTCTGCGCTTTGCCGTGCCACTGGCGCCGGTGGCGGCGCGCGAGTATTTCTGGCTGATGGCCGGGTTGGGCCTGTTTGGGATGCTGTACGGGGCTCTGGTGGCGCTGCGGCAGTCCAACCTGCGGCTGATGCTGGCTTTTTCCAGCGTGAGCCACGTCGGGCTGGTGATTGCCGGAATCGCCGCGCTCAACGTTCAAGGCGTGCAGGGAGCGATCTTCCAACTAGTCAATTTCGGGATCGTCTCGGGCGGTCTTCTGCTTCTCACCGGCTTTCTGCATCATCGCCTGGGCTCGACCGATCTGGCGAGTCTGGGCGGACTAGTCCGGCCGCTGCCCCGACTGACGACCTTTTTCCTGCTGTTCGGCATGGCCGCCATCGGATTGCCCGGCACCAATGGATTCGTCGCCGAACTGCTGATCCTGATCGGCGTGTTGCAGGCATCGCCCGGCTTGGCGGTCGTCGCCGTGCTCGGGGTGATTCTGGGCGCGGCGTATTTTCTGGGCTTCTTCCAACGGGCTTTTCTGGGTCCGGTGACGGATCCCTCAGTGGCCTCCGCGGCGGACCTTCGACCGCGCGAGTTGCTGGTCGCCGGTACGATGGGGCTGCTGGTACTGGCTGGTGGCTTGTTCCCCAACTGGATTCAGGGCATTGCGGCGAACGCGGCGAACGCATGGGTGGGGCGGATGGCCGCAGGCCTCGACTCCCGCGACGTGATTCGGCCAGCGTCTTTTTTGCGGTTCGAAAAAAGCGGACCACGGCCATGACTCCAGCCTTGAGTCCCCTAACCCAGGCGCTACGCGCCTCGTGCGCGGTTGTCCGGGGGCCGTAATGCAAGGTGCGGGGCGGCCGGTTCCTTATATAATGTCGCTCCTATCCATGGCGGCCAGAGCCTCGTACCGTGACCGATATTAATGAATTATTAAAAGGTTTTCAGCGTTTTAGAGTCAAGAGTTTCGAACCGAACCGGGAATTGTTCAACCGGCTGGCGATGCAGGGGCAAACGCCGCGCACGCTGTTGATTGGTTGCAGCGATTCGCGGGTAGACCCTGCCATCCTGACCGATTCCGCACCCGGCGATTTGTTCGTGATCCGTAACGTCGCCAACCTAGTGCCACCCCACGAGACCGGCGGACGCTATCACGGCACCAGCGCCGCGCTGGAATTCGCCGTTTGCAACCTGAAAGTCTCCAACATCATCATCCTGGGCCATTCGCGCTGCGGTGGCATCCGGGCGTTGCTGGAGGGTTACGGCGAGAACGACGAGGGCGAGGGTTTCATCGCGCCGTGGGTAAAGATCGCCGCATCGGCCCGCGACGAGGTGCTGCAACGCTGGCCTGACGCCAGCAAGGAATTCAAGCAACGGGCTTGCGAACGGGCCGGCATTCGCACTTCGCTGACTAATCTCATGACCTTTCCGTTCATTCGCCAGCGCGTCGAGCAAGGCCAGTTGAAATTGTATGGCTGGTACTACGATTTGGAAAATGGCGAACTGATGCAGTACGACCCCGAAAAGGATCGGTTTTACGACCTGTATTTTGGCCTGATGCCGACGGGTGCCGCTTGAGCGCGCTCTGACTGTTTGATTCTTGCGATGCGATGCCGTCAGTCTCTTTAGCTTTCCAGTTAAATCATTAAATTCGACTTCGGCCATGATTCCAGCACTGAATCACTCCCCAGCGATTCCAGTCGAGTACATCGACCAGCGCGTTCGCCTGCACGGCATTAGCTGGGAAGGTTACGAATCCTTCCTGGCTCTGCGCGGCGAGCAAAGCGGTACGCGCGTGACGTACTGGAACGGAGAACTCGAACTGATGTCGCCCTCGATCAACCACGAGATATTTAAAAAGACCTTGGCTCGCCTGCTGGAAGCCTATGCGGAGGAAAGGGGCATCGAGTTGAACGGCTACGGTTCGTGGACGGTCAAGTCCGCCAAGGACAAGCTGGGCGTCGAAGCCGATGAATGCTATGTCGTGGGGCTGCGGGACGCCGAGCCGACCATTCCGGATATCGCCATCGAGGTGGTTTGGACCTCGGGTGGAATCGACAAGCTGGAGGTCTACCGGGGCTTGCGGGTGCCGGAAGTGTGGTTCTGGCAGAAAGGCGCGCTCCGGTTTTTCCTTCTTGAGGAGGATGCTTACCTCCCCGGTGCGAGGAGTCGCCTCCTACCCGATCTCGACCCCGCGTTGATCGCCCGCTGCATGGGCGAATCGAGCCAGACCCAGGCGGTGCGCGCCTTTCGGGCGACGCTGCGGGACACCAACGCTTGCAATTAACCCCATTCTCTCGGACACAACGGACTTTCGCATGAATTCAACAACCGCTCATCCCATCCGCCGCGCCCTGATCAGCGTTTCCGACAAGACCGGCATCGTGGATTTCGCCCGTGCCCTCGTCGAGCGGGGCGTGGAGATTCTGTCCACCGGCGGCACCGCCAAGCTGCTGGCCAGCAACGGCATTCCCGCCATCGAAGTCGCCGATTACACCGGCTTTCCCGAAATGATGGACGGTCGCCTCAAGACCCTGCACCCAAAAATTCACGGTGGCCTGCTGGGTCGGCGCGGCGAGGACGACGGGGCGATGGCCGAACACGGCATTCCACCCATCGATCTGCTGGTGGTGAATCTCTATCCGTTCGAGGCTACCGTCGCCAAACCCGGCTGTACCTTAGCCCAGGCGATTGAAAACATCGATATCGGCGGACCGACCATGCTGCGGGCGGCGGCCAAGAACCATTCGGCGGTCACCGTGGTGGTGGATGCCGGCGACTACGAACGGGTGCTGGCCGAGATGCGCGACAACAACGGCGCGGTGGGTCGTGCCACGCGCTTCGATCTGGCGGTCAAGGTATTCGAGCACACTGCCCGCTACGACGGCGCCATCGCTAACTATCTCGGCTCCATCAAGGCCGAGGGCGAGCGCGACCCGTTTCCGCGCACCTACAGCGTCCAGTTCCGCAAGGCCCAAGAGATGCGCTACGGGGAAAATCCGCATCAGGGCGCGGCGTTCTACATCGAGCCGAAGCCGGCGGAAACCTGCATCGCCACCGCCCGCCAGTTGCAGGGCAAGGAGTTGTCCTACAACAATGTCGCCGACACCGACGCCGCGCTGGAGTGCGTCAAGGGTTTCGACGCGCCGGCCTGCGTGATCGTCAAGCACGCCAATCCCTGCGGCGTGGCCATCGGTTCGAGCATTCTGGAGGCTTACGACCGGGCGTATAAAACCGATCCGACCTCGGCCTTCGGGGGCATCATCGCCTTCAACCGGCCGCTGGATGGCGCGACCGCCAAAGCGATTGTGGATCGGCAATTTGTCGAGGTTATCATCGCCCCGGAAGTGACGCCGGAGGCGTTGGCGGCGACCGCCAGCAAGCAGAATGTGCGGGTGCTGGCCTGCGGCAACTGGGGTGCCGAACGCGCGCCGGGTTGGGACTACAAGCGGGTCGCGGGCGGCTTGCTGGTCCAGGATCGCGATCTGGGCCGGGTCGCCAGGTCGGACTTGAAGGTGGTGACCAAACGGCAGCCGACCGACCGGGAAGTGATCGACCTCCTGTTCGCGTGGCAGGTGGTGAAATTCGTCAAATCCAACGCCATCGTCTACGGCAAGGACGGCATGATTCTCGGAGTCGGCGCGGGACAGATGAGCCGGGTGTTCTCGGCGAACATCGCCATCATGAAAGCGCGGGAGGAAAAGCTGGACTTGAAAGGCGCGGCAATGGCTTCCGATGCGTTTTTCCCGTTCCGCGATGGCATCGATCTGGCCGCCGAGCAGGGCATCACCGCCGTCATCGAACCGGGCGGCTCCATGCGCGACAGCGAGGTGATCGCCGCCGCCGACGAGCACGACATGGCGGTGGTGTTCACCGGAATGCGGCATTTCCGACACTAAATAATACGCCCCTCTTCTTCTCGGAGAGGGGTTGAAAATACGACCCCCTCTCCTTGTGGGAGAGGGGTTGGGGGTGAGGGTCATTTAATGAATGTTTTAATCGTCGGCGGCGGTGGCCGCGAACACGCGCTGGCCTGGAAAGTGGCGCAATCCAGCCGGGTGAACAACGTCTACGTCGCGCCGGGCAACGCCGGCACCGCCCGCGAACCCAAGGTCACCAACATCGCTATCACTGCCGACGATCCGCCGGATTTGCTTAAGTTCGCCTTGGATCATCATGTGGACTTGACCATCATTGGTCCCGAGGTGCCGCTGGTGCTGGGGATCACCGACCTGTTCGCTAATGCCGGCCTGCGCTGTTTCGGGCCGAGCAAGGCGGCGGCGCAATTGGAAGGCTCCAAAGCTTTCGCCAAAGATTTTCTGGCTCGCCATCGCATCCCGACCGCTCGTTACCAGAGTTTCACCGACCCCGACGCGGCAGAAGCCTACATCCGCGAGATGGGTGCGCCGGTAGTGGTCAAGGCCGATGGTTTGGCGGCCGGTAAGGGTGTGATCCTGGCTCAGAGCGAGGACGAAGCCATTGCCGCCACCCGTGGGATGTTGAGCGGTGCCCACTTCGGCGAGGCCGGCCGGCGGGTGGTGGTCGAGGAATTCCTGCGCGGCGAGGAAGCTAGCTTCATCGTCATGACCGACGGTGAGCACATCCTGCCGCTGGCGTCTTCCCAGGATCACAAGGCCCGCGACAACGGCGACCGGGGTCCGAACACCGGGGGCATGGGCGCTTATTCTCCCGCGCCGGTGGTGACCCCGGAACTGCACGAACGGATCATGACCGAAATCATCGAGCCGACCGTGCGCGGCATGGCCGCGGAAGGCTGCCGCTACGTCGGTTTCCTGTACGCCGGAGTGATGGTCACTACCGACGGTCCGAAGGTGCTGGAATATAACTGCCGGCTGGGCGACCCCGAAACCCAGCCGCTCTTGATACGGCTGCGTTCCGATCTGGTGGAACTGTGTAAGGCGGCGCTGGACGGGCGACTGCATGAGGTCGAAGCCGACTGGGATCCGCGCCCGGCGCTGGGTGTGGTGATGGCGGCGGGCGGCTATCCCGGTCGTTACCGGCAGGGCGATGTCATCGAGGGTTTGCCGGCGCGCGACGAAGAACTGGGCAACGACGTGAAGCTGTTCCATGCCGGCACCCTGGAGTCGAAGGACGGCCATATCGTCACTCACGGCGGGCGGGTGCTGTGCGCCACGGCGCTCGGCAACACGGTCGCCGAAGCGCAGAGTCTGGCCTATAACTTGGCTAAACGGGTGCACTGGGAAGGCGCCTACTACCGCACCGACATCGGCTATCGAGCCATCGCGCGGGAGCGGGGGGAATAGAACCAGGGAATGGGCCGTGAGTAGGGTTTTCGCTATCGCCGCAATTGGCGCGAACGTGTATGTCCGCAGTCGGGATCATTGCCCGCCTCATGTTCATATCACCCATAGAGGCGAAGGTTGGGAAGCACGCTTGGCATTTTCCTTTCTTGATGGTTCGATTCGTCTATTGGATGTGATGCCGCTGGCCCGTGCTCCGCGATTGGCGGTTCTCAACATGGCAGCCTCGGTTGTCGTGGCGGCCTTGCCCGTCTGTCGGGCCGCATGGTGGGATATTCAGGGAAAAACCTGTCTTGATGGACAATGGATGAAAATCGCGGAGGATGATGCCTGTCTGCCAGCCAGTCGGACGGAAGTTGGCGCCTTACAGATTGATCGTTCTCACTATGATGTCCAGCGGGCAACCGTGGTGGTGTTCTTTAAGAACCAAACTGAATCGCGATCCTGGAGGCTGGCATGACCGACCTGATTTCCGAAACCGATTATTTGAAAGCGTTGCAATCCGGTCACCGGCGATCCTTTCGGGAACTCCGGGCCTTGGCAGTTGCTTATAACACTGCTCAGGATATGGTCGATATCATCATGGCCGATGGTTGGCGTATCCAGATTGAACGAACGAAAATCGCCGAACTTGCGGGGTTGTCGCCATCCGCTCTGGAAAATTTGTCTTTGTCACCCGCCGGCACGGCCATCGAACTTGATGCCGAGGACGTCCATATCAGCCTTGACGGATTGCTGGCGACCATCATTCCGGTTAAGGCGCTGGCGCGTCGCGCCGCCCCGGCAACAAAGCCGGTGCGGAAAGCGTTTGCGGATTAGTTCACGTACTCCCGCAAACTGGACCATCCATATGAAATTTCTTCCAAAGGTTTACTGACTTCATGGCTGTTTCCAACCCCTCTGTCCAGCCAAAACCCCTGGAACTGGTTTGTCCCGCCGGCAATCTCCCCTCGCTGAAAACTGCCGTGGATCACGGGGCTGATTCGGTCTACATCGGTTTCCGCGACGACACCAACGCCCGTCATTTTCCCGGCCTGAATTTCGACCCCAGAACGGCGGCTCAGGGCGTGCAATACGCCCACGCCAAGGGCCGGCGGGTGTTCGTCGCGCTCAACACCTTTCCGCAGCCCAGCGGTTGGGAACGCTGGCAGCGGGCGGTGGATCAGGCAGCGGAACTCGGCGTGGACGCTGTGATTGCTGCCGACATCAGCGTGCTGGATTACGCCAGCCGCCGCTATTCAAATTTGCCCCTGCATCTCTCGGTACAGGGTTCGGCCACCAATTACGAGGCAATCCGCTTCTATCACGAGCATTTCGGCATCCGCCGTGTGGTACTGCCGCGGGTACTGTCCTTGCCGCAAGTGAAGCACGTTTTGGAAAACAGTCCGGTCGGTATCGAGGTATTCGGCTTTGGCGGCTTGTGCATCATGGTGGAAGGGCGCTGCCTGCTGTCCTCCTACGTCACCGGCGAATCGCCCAACATGTGTGGAGTGTGCTCGCCGGCCAAGGCGGTACGCTGGGAGGAAACGCCGCGCGGGCTGGAATCCCGACTGGGCGGACTGCTGATCGACCGCTACGCGCCGGGCGAGCCGGCCGGTTATCCGACCCTGTGCAAGGGCCGGTTCGAGGTGGCCGATCAGACGTATTACGCTATCGAGGAGCCGACCAGCCTGAACACGTTGGAGTTGTTGCCGGAACTGTACGAGATGGGCATCGCCGCCATCAAAATCGAAGGCCGCCAGCGCAGCCCGGCCTACGTGACCCAAGTGACCAAGGTTTGGCGCGCGGCCATCGACGCCTGCCGGCGCAATCCGGCCGCCTACGCCCCCAAGGCCGAATGGTTGCGGGAATTGGGCAAGGTGTCGGAAGGCCACCAGACCACCTTGGGCGCCTATCACCGGACTTGGCAGTGAGGGCGGCGATCATGACCGAACATCAGCCGAAATTGGCGCTGGGGCCGGTGCTGTACTACTGGCCGAAGGAAAAGCTGCTCGATTTCTACGAGCGGACGAGCGCTGCGCCGGTGGACATCGTTTATCTCGGCGAGACCGTTTGCTCCAAGCGCCGCGCTTTCAATACCGATGAGTGGCTAGAACTGGCCGAACGACTGACCGCCGCCGGCAAGGAGGTCGTACTGTCCACGATGGCGCTGCTGGAGGCAGAGTCGGAACTGTTGACTCTGCGCCGACTGTGCGAGAACGGCCGATTTACCGTGGAAGCCAACGACATGGGCGCGGTACGGCTGCTGTCCGAGTGGAAAACGCCGTTCGTGCTGGGGACCGGCATCAACGTCTACAGCGATCGGACCCTGCGCTTTCTGGCCGAGTTGGGCGCCAAGCGCTGGGTGATGCCGGTGGAACTGTCGCGGGCGACGCTGGCGGCGATTCAGGCCGAGCGGCCGGATAACGTCGAAACCGAGGTATTCGTTTATGGCCGGCTGCCGCTGGCGTATTCCGCGCGCTGCTTCACCGCCCGGCATCATGACTTGCCCAAGGACGACTGCCAGTATCGTTGTCTCGATTACCCGGAGGGACTGACCTTGAGCACCCGCGAGGGGCAGGCGTTCCTGGCGCTCAACGGCATCCAGACCCAATCGGCGCAGACCTGCAACCTGCTGCCGAAATTGGCGGAACTACAGGAATTGAAGGTGAATGTACTGCGAATCAGCCCGCAGGCCGAGGGGACGGAAATGGTGATTGAGGCATTCGCCGCTTGTCTGCGCGGGGAGCGTGATCCGGTCGAAGCGGCGCGAGCGCTTAATGCCGGGTTGCCGTATGGCGCTTGCGATGGTTATTGGCAGGGACAGCCGGGATTGAGGCAGGTGATGGATGTGGTGTAGCAGTTCGGGTAGTGATAAATCGAAAAGATAAAATGACGGTGGCCCTCAGGAGGCTGTCGATTCCACACATCTTGATCCCAAGAACCGCCGTCCCCATCTGAAGGGGTAGGCCAAGAGGCATGAGGCGGATGTGCGGGTAGTGCTTCAGATGTGGATACCGACTCATTAAGCTGCTTAATAAGCAACGCGTGGTAAGCATCTTACTGATATCCATATCCAGGTCGGGAAACACCACCCGGAACGATACCGGTATGGGTATTGGCCATCGCGGCGAGTTCGTCGGCCATGCTATTGCGGTGGGGGCCGGTAATCCTGTCGCTACTGAATTCGACGGTTGCTGGAGGACGAACCATGCGCCCACTCAACCACTCAACCGCTCAACCGCTCGTAAGCCCCCATCAAACCATTGGCCGCGCGCAGCAGTGGCGGCAACGGCCCGCCCATCGCCTCCAGATCCATCCCGTCCAGCCAGTTCTTCAATTCCAGTCCCAGCGCGGTATCGCCTTCCATCACCACTTGGCGGTTGAAAAACAAGGTATCGGAATCCTCGCGGCGGGTGGCGAGCGCCAGGAAATCGTAGAGCGTTCCAACGATGCTTAAATCCGGCTTGCGCCAATCTTGACAAGGCACGAAACCGGCGGGGCCGGCGTAGCGAAATCGATATTCCAGCCTGGCGTCGCGCACCCGAATCGCCAGCACCCGGTCGCGCAAAAACTCGAACTCATCGTCGCGGATGCGCGCGGCGAACAGAACGTTCAGAACCGTGGTCAGGACGGTCGAATGCACCGGGCCGGGAACCAGCGCAAACGGCAACGAGAGCAGGGTGGGGAGGGTCGGGCGGCGGGGGAGTCCAAAGGGCACGGCGGTTTCAACGGTGGCGTTCATGAGGGTGTCGGAGGCGGAAGGGGAAGTCCCAGGGTCAACGCTTCATCGACTCGAAGAAGTCCTTGTTGGTCTTGGTGTTCTTGAGGCGCTCCAGCAGGAATTCCATCGCCTGCAATTCGTCCATCGGATGCAACAGCTTGCGCAGGATCCACATTTTCTGCAAATCGTCCGGATCGGTCAGCAGTTCCTCGCGGCGGGTGCCGGAGCGGTTGATGTCGATGGCCGGAAACACCCGCTTTTCGGAAATTCGCCGGTCCAGATGGATTTCCATGTTGCCGGTGCCCTTGAATTCCTCGTAGATCACATCGTCCATGCGCGAGCCGGTGTCGATCAGCGTCGTGGCGATGATGGTGAGCGAGCCGCCCTCCTCGATGTTGCGCGCCGCGCCGAAGAACCGCTTGGGCTTTTGCAGGGCGTTGGCGTCGACGCCGCCGGTCAGCACCTTGCCCGAGGCCGGTACCACGGTGTTGTAGGCCCGCGCCAGCCGGGTGATTGAATCCAGCAGGATCACCACGTCGCGCTTGTGCTCGACCAGTCGCTTGGCCTTGTCGTTCACCATTTCCGCCACCTGGGTATGGCGGGTGGCCGGCTCGTCGAAGGTGCTGGCGATCACCTCGCCGCGCACCGAACGCTGCATTTCGGTCACTTCCTCCGGCCGTTCGTCGATCAGCAGCACGATCAGGTAGCATTCGGGATGGTTGGCGGCGATGCTCTGAGCGATGTTTTGCAGCATCATGGTCTTGCCGGCCTTGGGCGGCGACACGATCAGGCCGCGCTGGCCCTTGCCGATCGGCGCGATCAGGTCGATCACCCGGGCGGTGATGTCCTCGGTGCTGCCGTTGCCGCGCTCCAGTATCAACCGTTCGTCCGCGTGCAGCGGAGTCAGATTCTCGAACAACACCTTGTTCTTGGAGGCTTCCGGGGGCTCGAAGTTGATGTCGCCGACCTTGAGCAGCGCGAAGTAGCGCTCGCCTTCCTTGGGCGGGCGAATCTTGCCGCTGACCGTGTCGCCGGTGCGCAGGTTGAAACGGCGGATCTGACTGGGCGAGACATAGATGTCGTCGGGGCCAGCCAGATAAGAACTGTCGGCCGAACGCAGGAAACCGAAGCCGTCCTGCAGGATTTCCAGTACCCCATCGCCGGAGATGTCCTCCCCGCTCTTGGCCAGCGCCTTGAGGATGGCGAAGATCACATCCTGTTTTCGGGATCGCGCCATGCCTTCGAGTTTCAGCTCCTGCGCGATGGCGATCAGGTCGGCGGCGGATTTCTTTTTGAGTTCGGTCAGATTCATGGACGCTACGTGCTCGGGGCGGCAGGCGCCGACATGGGGCGCCCGTAGGGGGAAGTGAATGCTCGCGTATCGGGGAATAGAGTCAGACAACGGCCGAGCGTTGCGGAAGAATGATACAGGCAGGGCGGCCGCGATGGCGTCGGCGAACAAACTTAACATGGCCGCCAAGCGGCGTCTACCCTCGGCGGACGCCGCGCTGGAGGTCTCAGCGCAGGTTGCTGTCGAGGAAGGCGACCAGTTGAGACTTGGACAGGGCGCCGACCTTGGTCGCCTCGACGTTGCCGTTGCGGAACAGCATGAGAGTGGGGATGCCGCGGATCCCATACTTGGGCGGCGTGCCCTGGTTCTCGTCCACGTTCAGCTTGCAGACCTTGACGCGGCCGGCATATTCCGCGGCAACCTCGTCCAGGATCGGCGCGATCATCCGGCAGGGACCGCACCACTCGGCCCAATAGTCCACCAGGATGGGCTGCTCGGCCTTCAGTACCTCGGCTTCGAAAGTTTCATCGGTGACATGTACGATTCGCTCGCTCACGGAAGGGTTCTCCGGTTCGGGATGGGATTGGACGGCGGGTCGCCCGCGCGGGACGACCGAAAGCGCCAAACGGACAGGTGCGGCGCGGTCGAATGGATTCGAGGGAAGCGCCGCCAAGGGGCCGGTCGCGAAAATCGGTGGCGCGCGGCGTTCGACAAACGATATTGTGGCAAAATAACCGGCCGGGGCACAAATTGTTCTTTATTCATTTCAGCCCAAACCGGGCGTTCGTGCAAGCCCCAAAACCCTGCTCACTCGGGATTGTCGCCAACTCATGCAAACAGATCATCTGACCCACATCCCGTTTTCCTCGCTCGGCCTGACCGATTCGCTGCTGGAAAGCCTGGAAGATGCCGGCTTCGTGTATTGCACGCCGATTCAGGCCGCCACCCTGCCGCTGGCGCTCAAGGGACAGGATATCGCCGGTCAGGCCCAGACCGGCACCGGCAAGACCGCCGCCTTCCTGCTGGCTGCCCTGCATCATCTGATGGAGACTCCCATCGCCGAGGGCGCGAGCGGTCCTTGGGCCATCGTCATCGCTCCGACCCGCGAGTTGGCGGTACAGATTCATCGCGACGCCGAATTGCTCGGCCGCTATACCGGTCTCAAGTTTGCCGTGGTGTATGGCGGAGCCGGCTACGAAAGCCAGCGCCGCCAGCTCGAAAGCGGCGTGGACGTACTGATCGGCACGCCGGGGCGCCTGATCGATTACTTCAAGCAGGGCATTTACAAACTCTCCCACATCGAGGTGGTGGTGCTGGATGAAGCCGACCGCATGTTCGATCTTGGCTTCATCGCCGATATCCGCTACCTGCTGCGCAAGATGCCGCCGCCCGGCCAGCGCATCAACATGCTGTTCTCGGCCACTCTGAGCAACCGGGTCATGGAACTGGCCTACGAGCATATGAACGATCCCCAGGTAATCCGAATCGAAGCCGAGCATGTCACCGCCGACAAGGTGCGCCAAGCGCTCTATCATGTCTCGGCCCACGACAAGATCCCACTGCTGCTGGGGGTGTTGCGCCAGCAGGAACCGAAACGCACCATGATCTTCGTCAATACCAAGCGAGCGGCGGACCGGGTGACCGGCTATCTGCTCGGCAACGGCTACGAGGCCGGCGTGCTGTCGGGCGATATCCCTCAGAACAAGCGCCTGCACCTGCTGGAATCATTCCAGCGCGGCGAGTTGCCGATCCTGGTGGCGACCGACGTGGCGGCGCGCGGCCTGCACATTTCGGATGTGACTCACGTCATCAACTTCGATCTGCCGCAGGACCGGGAGGACTACGTCCACCGCATCGGCCGCACCGCACGGATCGGCGCCAGCGGCGATGCGATCAGCTTTGCTTGCGAGGAATTCGTCTACTCGCTGCCGGATATCGAGGACTTCATCGGCCAGAAGATTCCAGTACTGCCGATTACCGAGGAACTGCTGCCGGAGTTCAAACCGCCCAAGCGGCTGGAGCGTCGCCGGCCGCCGCTGACCGGCGGCGAACGCGGCCGGGGTCGCACGCCGCACCGGCGCCCGGCCAATCGCGGCTGAGCCGCCCGCGCGGGATGGTCCGATCATGACGCAAAACCAGTCCTTGAAGGGCGGTGTGGCGGCGGGGCATCCGCGGACGACCGAAGCGGCCCGCGACATCCTGCGCGCGGGCGGCAACGCTTTCGATGCGGTGGTCGCGGCCGGCTTCGCCGCCGTCGTGGCCGAACCGGCGTTGACCAGCCTGGGCGGCGGCGGGTTTTTGCTGGCGCGCACCGCCCAGGGTCAGGCGGTGGTGTTCGATTTTTTCGTGGACACGCCGGGGCGAGGCCTGCGGGCTGGCGAGTTGGAACCACATTTCCTGCCGGTCACGGTCCGCTTTCCCGGCAGCGAGCAAATCTTCAACGTCGGTCTGGGATCGGTGGCGGTGCCCGGCGTGCTGCGCGGCTACCTGCACGTCCATCGGCGATTGGGCCGACTGCCGTTGCGGGAGGTGCTGACGCCGGCCATCCAACTGGCGCGCGCGGGCGTGGCCATCAACCGCAAGCAGGCCTATTTTCTCGATCTGCTGGTGCCGATCATGACGCTGACCGCCACCGGCCGGGCGCTGTTCGAGCCGTGCGGTCGCTATCTGGGCGAGGATGATATCCATTGCAATCCCGACCTGGCGGCGTTTCTGGAAACGCTGCTGCGGGACGGCGAACGGGAATTTTACGAAGGCGAACTGGCCCGGCGCATCGCGACCGACATGCGCGAGGGCGGCGGATTGCTGACTGCCGCCGATCTGACCGCCTGCCGGGTGATCGAGCGCGAGCCCCTGCCGGTGGACTATCGTGGTCGCCGGCTGTTGACCAATCCGCCGCCGTCGTTCGGGGGCTCGTTGATCGCCCTGTCGCTACGGTTGCTCGAGGCGTGCGGGATAACCGAACTCGGGTTCGGCTCGCCGGCCCATCTGGCGCTGCTGGTCGCGGTGATGCGGGAGGTGGACCGCCGTCGCGCCGAGGGTTATCTGAGCCCGGCCGATCTGGGCCGGCCCGGCCTGACCGAGAGCCTGGAGCAGGTGCGCGCCGCTTCCGGCGGCACCACTCACGTCAGCGTCTGCGACGCCGAGGGCAACGCCGCCAGCATGACCACCTCCAATGGTGAGGGCTCCGGTTATTTCGCGCCCGGCACCGGCGTCATGCTCAACAACATGATGGGCGAGGACGACTTGCATCCCGAAGGATTCCACGTCAGCCCGCCGGGAATGCGGGTGGCTTCGATGATGGCGCCATCGCTGCTGCTGGCCGGGGATCGGACGCAGTTGGCGCTCGGCAGCGGCGGCAGCAAGCGCATCCGTACCGCCATGCTGCAGGTGATCAGCAACATGGTGGATTTCGGCATGAGCCCGAGGGCGGCCGTCGAGGCGCCCCGCCTGCACTGGGACGGCCAGCACATCCAGATCGAGCCGGGTTTCCTCGATCCGGCGCTGGCGGCCCTGACGGAGCGGTGGCCAGTTAACCGCTGGGCGGTCCAGGACGTGTATTTCGGCGGCGTCCATGCGGCGGCGCCTGGCGGTGAAGGGGCTGGGGATCCACGGCGCGGTGGCCACGCGGCGACGGTCGACTGAAGAGGAAGTCTGAAATATGAGAGTTGCCGCCGATCCATCTCCGGCGCTGGAAGTGCCGCCCTGGGTCCGGGGCCTGGTCTTCGACTGCGACGGTACTTTGGTCGACACCCTGCCCCTGCATTACGCGGCGTGGGAGGAGACGTTCGCGGAATTGGGGTTGCCTTGTCCGATGGAGTTTCTGATCCGGCACAACGGCAAGCCGACCGACCTGATTGTTGCCCTGTACAACGTGGCATTCGGCCGGTTTATTGATGTCGAACGATTTACGGCGGACAAGGAACGTCGGACTTATGCCCTGCTGGACCAGGCTCGGCCGATGGAACCGGTGGCGGCGTTGGCGCGACGTTACCACGATCGGTTGCCGATGGCGGTGGTATCGGGCAGCAACCGTGCCAACGTGGAACGGGCGCTACGGGCGGCCGGGTTGCACGAGTTGTTTTCGGTGGTGTTGACCGCCGACGATGGCTTGCCGCCCAAACCGGCCCCGGAGTTGTTCCTGGAAGCGGCCCGCCAGCTGAACGTCGAACCCTGCAACTGCCAGGTGTTCGAGGATGCCGACGCGGGGTTGGAGGCGGCGGAGCGGGCGGGGATGTTGGCGACCGATGTCCGGCCGTTCGTGGAGACCGATCGCCGCTGATCGCGACATCACCCGCGCCAAAACCCAGTTACCCCCTACCACGGCATTGATGAGCACCACCGCCAGCAGGTAATGCGCGGTGGTAGCCTGCGCCACTGATTGCGCCCGCCGACGTGATCGACACTGCCACCTCGTTGCCATCAGATCCGTCATCTTTGGTGAATGCCAGCACATCAAGTCAGCCTTTGTATTGAGAATGATTATCATTTGTACTAGGATATCGCTGAGGCGTGTCAGTGGCGACCGTAACGAGCCGCGCCGACATCGCGGATCTCGCGCCGGACGAGACGCGGTCACGTATTTTCTTGCGACGAAAAGGCAGCATAAATCATGACCCAAGCAATCGACAAAGACGCCGCCATCGGCGTGTTGAACCGAATTCTCGAGCTGGAACTGGCCGGGGTGGTGCGCTACACCCACTACGCGCTGATGGTGTACGGCTACAACCGCATCCCCATCGTCGGCTGGCTCAACGCGCAGGCCGATGAAAGTCTGCTGCACGCCCGCCAGGCCGGGGAATTGATCACCAGCCTGGGCGGACATCCTTCGCTCGGCATCGGTCCGCTGCTGGAAACCCACCAACACGATATCGGCGACATCCTGCGCGAGTCCCTGGCCCACGAGAGCGAGGCGCTCAAGTCCTATTACGAACTGCTGGACCATGCGCGAGACAAGGATGTGCGCCTGGAGGAGTATGCCCGCACCTTGATCGCCGAGGAGCAAACTCATCTGGATGAAGTGAACAAGATGTTGCGGGCGCCGGGTCAAACCAATTCTTACGTCGCCGGGGAGATTTAGATGAACGAGCACGGCGGGCAAGAGCGCCAACCATCGGAGTTGGGTCGCCTGATGAAGGCGGGCTTGACGCAGCCCCTGAGCCTGATGCGGCGCGGTGGTGTCGGCCGCATCCTGGCCGTACGGAGCAGCGATGGTGATCGCGAAGTCGAGCGTGGTCTATTGGAAATGGGTTTCGTCGAAGGGGCGTGCGTCGAGGTCTTGCACTACGGCTTTCTGGGCCGCGATCCCTTGGCGGTGCGAATCAATCAGACCATGACCGTGGCTTTGCGTCGCGGCGAGGCGAACGCCGTGCTCGTCGGGCCGTTGCTCGACCAAACCTCCCCAACCAACCTGGAGAGTCGGCCGTTATGACCGCTGGAACGCTCGCCGCGGAAGGTTTCAGACCCGCTCGTATCGCCTTGGTCGGTCCGCCCAACAGCGGCAAGACCACCCTGTTCAACACCCTGACCGGCGGCCGGCAGAAGACCGCCAACTACCCCGGCGTGACCGTCGAACGCAAAAGCGGTCTGTTGAAAACGCCGGTCGGCCACACGGTCGAGATGCTCGACTTGCCCGGCAGTTACAGCCTGCGCGCCCGCAGTCCCGACGAAGCCATCACCCGCGATGTCGTGCTGGGCCGACAGGCGCGGGAAGCATTGCCCGACGCCGTGGTCTGCGTGACCGACGCCACCAATCTGGGCCAGCATCTGCGGTTGTTGCTGGAACTGCGGCAACTGGGTCGACCGCTGATTCTGGCGCTCAACATGATGGACATCGCCCAAAAGCGCGGTTGCCAGATCAGCGTCGAAGCCTTGTCCCGGCAGTTGGGCATTCCGGTGGTCACCACGGTGGCGATGCGCAAGAGCGGCGTGCAAGACCTGCTTGGCCAGATCGACACGCTGTTGACTCAGGCGCCGGCCGCCGGCGGAACCGCCGTGATCGACGACTGGGTGGAACCCTCTCCGGACGCGATTCGCGCGTACCACCGAGAGGTGGAGCGTCTGCTGCAAGAAGCCGTGATCCGCGAGGGCGCGCCGGAACGCCTCACGCGACAACTCGACCGGGTCTTGCTGCATCCGGTGGCGGGGCCGTTGATTCTACTCGCCATTCTGTTTCTGATGTTCCAGGCCGTGTTCAGTTGGGCGGAAGCGCCGATGGATTGGATCGACGGCGGCATGGCCGGATTGCAACAGTGGCTCTCCGCGCACATGGAAGACAGCCTGCTCAAGAGCCTGCTGGTCGACGGGATCATCGCCGGAGTGGGCGGCGTGGTGATCTTTCTGCCGCAAATCCTGATTCTGTTTCTGTTCATTCTGTTACTGGAGGATTCCGGTTACATGACTCGCGCCGCGTTCCTGATGGATCGGCTCATGAGCGCGGTCGGTTTGAACGGTCGCGCCTTTATCCCTCTGCTGTCCAGCTTCGCCTGCGCCATTCCCGGCATCATGGCGGCGCGCACCATCGCCCATCCGCTGGATCGGTTGGTCACGATCCTGATTGCGCCGTTGATGACCTGTTCGGCGCGGTTGCCGGTGTACGTTTTGCTGATCGCCGCGTTCGTGCCGGCCACCGAGGTTTGGAGTGGAATCGGTTTGCAAGGTCTGGTCATGTTTGGCCTGTACGCGACCGGCATCATCGGTGCGCTGGTGGTGGCGGGCGTGTTGCGGTTGACCCTGTTGCGCGGTGGCCGGCAGCCTTTGCTGATGGAACTGCCCAGCTACAAGTGGCCGAATCCCGCCAACGTGCTGTTGGGTTTGTGGGAGCGCGCCAAGATCTTCATGCGCCGGATCGGTACGATTATCCTGAGCTTGATGGTCATCCTGTGGTTTCTTTCGACCTTTCCCGCCCCGCCGGACGGCGCGACGGAGCCGGCGATTTATTACAGCTTCGCCGGCCTGATCGGGCGGACTTTGGAACCGTTGCTGGCCCCCATCGGCTTCAACTGGCAAATCGCCATCGCCTTGGTGCCGGGTCTAGCGGCGCGCGAGGTGGCGGTGGCGGCGCTGGGGACCGTGTACGCCCTGAGCGGCGACGACGGCACGGTCGCGGAGGCGTTGAGCGCGACGCTGGCCCAGAGCTGGACGCTGGCGACGGCTCTGGCGTTGCTGGCCTGGTACGTATTCGCTCCGCAATGCCTGGCGACGCTGGCCGCCGTTCGCCGCGAGACCAATTCCTGGCGATGGGCGGCGTTCATGTTCGTCTATCTCATGGTGCTGGCTTATATCGCCGCTTTCGTCACCTATCGGGTGGCGCTGGCGTTGGGGGGCGGCTGAAATGTGGCAGGACGGTTTGGCGTTGCTGATCGTGGTGATCGCCGCGTTGGCCTTGCTGCGGTCCTGGCTGCCGTCCGGTCTTTTTCGGTTCGGCCACCGCCAGGGGGATGACGGTTCGGTCAAGAACGCGCCACCCACCGGCGGCTGCGGCGGCTGTGCCTCGGGATCGTCCTGCGCCAAGGTCCAGATCAAGGTCTATCCCATCGCCGTCGGGCGGGGCAAGCGATTGCCGTCCGACCCTTGTTGAGCGCCGCCTTCTTGCCCAACCCCCTCCCCCGCAAGCGGACGAGGGGAGGCGAACGATTGCATCCAAAGTTCCACCCGACCCCGTTGCGAGGTCATTGCGACGAGCTACTACACCCATCATGTTCCGGGTCGTCTGCGGATCAAAACCGCGCGTCTGCGCCGGGCCGAATGCCGGGCCAGGCTGGGCAAGATGCTGGAAGAACTCTCGGGCATCGACAGCCATAGCCACAACGACAAAGGCGCGGCCTCGGCCGGGCGCGAATAATTCCAGCCAACTTCATGCGGTAAGTTGAGGCCACGCTACCCAGCCCTTTTAAGGTGAGTTAGCCGGTTGTAGCTGCGGCAAGAAGCTTTGCTGTGGATACATGGGGCTTGCCTTTGAATTGAGTTTTCGGGGTTGGCGCTTTTTTTGAACTTCTTCCCTCGTTTGGCTGGCGCGGCTTCCGATTGAGGGCGAGTCAGAATGGCGCTGGCGGCGCGAAGGGTTACGCGGTTCCCGCCAGTTCGGCCAAAACCCGCCGGGCGATTTCCAAGCACGCGGTCAGTCCCGGCGATTCGATCCCGAACAGATTGACCAGTCCCGCCACG
>JAVMKL010000076.1:0-6413 GCA_031732875.1 Candidatus Competibacter sp.
CGGCTGGATCGGCGACGGCGGTAAAGATCAGTACCGACCCAGGCAGCCGCAGGGTCTTGGCGGTGGGCGGCGTACGCAGTTCCGTGTCGAGGATCACCCGCGACGGTTGGCGTGGGGCTTCCGGCAGGCGAACGTTCAGGCTGGGATCATCGGCCAACACCGTGCCGATACCGGTCAGGATCGCCGAACTGCGTGCCCGCAGTCTTTGTACGTCCTGGCGCGCGGCCTCTCCGGTCAACCATTGACTCTGGCCCGAAGCCAGGGCCGTGCGCCCGTCCAGGCTCATTGCCAGCTTGACCCGAACAAAGGGCCGCCCCTGGGTCATGCGCTGGATGAAACCGGGGTTCAGCGCCTGCGCCTCGGCCTCCAGCAGCCCGCACTCCACCCCGATTCCAGCCGCGCGGAGTTGCGCCAGTCCGCGACCGGCGACCTGCGGATTGGGATCGGGCATCGCCGTCACCATGCGCGTGATGCCAGCGCGCAACAGCGCATCGGTGCAGGGCGGGGTGCGGCCGTAGTGGCAGCAGGGCTCCAGCGTCACGTAGGCGGTCGCGCCGCGCGCCCGTTCGCCGGCTGTCTCCAGGGCATTGGCCTCGGCATGAGGCTTCCCGGCATGCTCGTGCCAGCCCTCGCCGACGATTGCCCCCTCTCTGACCAGCACGCAGCCGACCCGGGGGTTGGGATCGGTGCCGTACAGGCCACGTCGGGCAAGCGCCAGGGCGCGCGCCATGTGACGGTAGTCATCGGCCTGCCATTCGCTTCGCTTCCCTTCCAAGGGAGAAGGACGAGGAGAAAGAGGCGGATCGGAAGACATCACCCGGCATCCGCCGCGCCAGGCGATTTCTGCAGCCGTTCGATTTCCTCGCGGAAGGCGTTCACGTCCTCGAAGCTGCGGTAGACCGAGGCGAAACGGACATAGGCGACCGGGTCCAGGTTGCGCAGTTCTTCCATCACCCATTCGCCGATCTGCTGGCTGCTGAGTTCGCGCTCGCCGCAGGCACGGGCACGGTTCTTGACGCGGAGTATGGTTTCCTCGATCCGCCCGGCAGCGATGGGACGCTTTTCCAGTGCCCGCAGCAAGCCGGTGCGAAGCTTTTCCTCCAGAAACGGTTCGCGGCGGCCGTCGCGCTTCACCACCGGCGGCATCAGCAACTCGGCCACTTCGTAGGTGGTGAAGCGGGCGTTGCAGCGAGAGCACTCGCGGCGGCGGCGGACCTTGTCGCCTTCCGCCGACAGCCGCGAGTCGACCACCCGCGTATCGGACATGCCGCAGAACGGGCAATGCACCGTCGTCGCCGCGTGCCTGGAAGGAAATCAGCCGTACACCGGGAACCGGGCGCACAGTTCCTGTACTTGCCCGCGTACCCGGTCGATCGCTGTTTCGTTGTTCGGATCGTCCAGGATGTCGCAGATCCAGCCGGTCAATTCCCGGCACTCGCGTTCCCTGAAGCCGCGGGTGGTGATCGCCGGCGAGCCGATGCGGATCCCGCTGGTCACGAACGGCGACTGTGGATCGTTGGGCACGGCATTCTTGTTGACCGTGATCCAGGCTCGGCCCAGCGCGGCGTCGGCGGCCTTGCCGGTGAGTCCTCTGGCAATCAGGCTGACCAGGAACAGGTGGTTGTCGGTGCCGCCGGAAACAATATCGTAGCTTCGCTCGATGAACACGCCGGCCATGGCGCGGGCGTTGGCGACCACCTGCTTCTGATACTCAACGAACTCCGGCTCCAGCGCTTCCAGGAAGGCGACCGCCTTGGCGGCGATGACGTGCATCAGCGGGCCGCCCTGAGTGCCGGGGAATACCAGCGAGTTCAGCTTCTTCTCGATCTCGGGATTGGAACGGGCCAGGATCAGGCCGCCGCGCGGGCCGCGCAGGGTCTTGTGGGTGGTCGTGGTGACCACGTCGGCGATGGAGACCGGACTGGGATAGAGGCCGGCCGCGACCAGTCCGGCGACGTGGGCCATGTCCACAAACAGGTAGGCGCCGACCCGGTCGGCAATCGTACGGAACCGCTGCCAGTCCACCACCCGCGAATAGGCCGAGAAGCCAGCGACAATCATTTTCGGCTTGCACTCGAGCGCCAGCCGTTCCACCTGGTCGTAGTCGATCTCGCCGGTGGCCTCGTTCAGGCCGTATTGCACCGCCCGGTACAGCCGGCCGGAGAAGTTGACCTTGGCACCGTGGGTGAGATGGCCGCCGTGGGCCAGACTCATGCCCAGCGCGACGTCGCCTGGCTCCAGCAGCGCCATGTAGACGGCGGCGTTGGCCTGCGAGCCGGAATGCGGTTGGACGTTGGCGTAGTCGGCTTCAAACAGTTGCTTGGCGCGGTCGATGGCCAGTTGTTCGGCGATGTCCACGAACTCGCAGCCGCCGTAATAGCGTTTGCCCGGATAACCTTCGGCGTACTTGTTGGTCAGCACCGATCCCTGGGCTTCAAGTACCCGCGGGCTGGCGTAGTTTTCCGAGGCGATCAGTTCGATATGGGCTTCCTGACGCTGTTTCTCGCCCTGCAAGGCGGCCCATAACTCGTTGTCAAACCCGGCGATCCGCATTTCTCGACTGAACATTCGCGACCTCTGCAAAGACGGGCGCCCGCTGCTTCGGACGTAAGGAGCGGACAAATCATAAAAGAAAAATTATACCCTACTTAATCGGTGGGGGGCAGGAAGAAACGAGTCGTGTAGTGGCGCCGCTGGCGGGCGCGGCGCTTCCGTCGGCCGTCCGTTCATCACGGGGGGTTCGGCAGGATAAATTTCCCCGTTCAGATACGGGCGAATACCCGCCAGGCGGCGGCGATGGTGGCTTCGATGTCCTCTTCGCCGTGTGCCGAAGACATAAACCCCGCCTCGAACGCGGACGGTGCCAGATAAATGCCCTCGGCCAGCATCCCGTGGAAGAACGCCTTGAACCGGTCGACATCGCAGGCGATGGCTTGGGCATAAGTGGTGATCGGTTCCGCCGAGAAGAAAATCCCGAACATTCCCCCAACGGCGTTGGCCGTCAGCGGCACGCCCGCCTCGCGGGCGGCGGCGACCAGTCCGTCGCACAGACGTTGGGTCTTGGCGGCCAGGTCGGCATGAAAGCGGGGGGCGGAAATCAGATCCAGCGTCGCCAGCCCGGCCGCCATCGCCACCGGATTGCCCGACAGCGTGCCGGCCTGATAGATCGGACCGAGCGGCGCCAGTTTTTCCATGATCGCCCGCTTGCCGCCAAAAGCCCCAACCGGCATGCCGCCGCCGATGATTTTGCCGAGGGTGGTCAGGTCCGGAGTGATGCCATACAACTCCTGCGCTCCGCCCGGCGCCACCCGGAAGCCGGTCATCACTTCGTCGAAGATCAACACGCTGCCGTATCGATCGCACAGCTTGCGCAAGCCTTCCAGAAAACCGGGTACGGGCGGGATGCAGTTCATGTTGCCGGCGACCGGTTCGACGATGACGCCGGCGATTTCCTCGCCGATCTTCGCGAACACCTGCCGGGCCTGCAGCAAATCGTTGTAGGTCAGGGTCACGGTATAGGAAGCCAGCGCCGCCGGCACGCCGGGCGAAGTAGGTATGCCCAGGGTCAGCGCCCCGGAGCCGGCCTTGACCAGCAGCGAGTCGGAATGGCCGTGGTAGCAGCCTTCGAACTTGACGATGGTGTTGCGGGAGGTGAAGCCGCGGGCCAGTCGGATGGCGCTCATGGTCGCTTCCGTGCCGGAGTTGCACATCCGCACCAACTCCATCGATGGAACCATCTCGCGGATCTTGCGGGCCATGACGGTTTCGATGGCGGTTGGCGCGCCGAAGCTCAGACCGTTGGCGGCGGCCTCCTGCACCGCCCGAACCACCGCCGGATGGGCATGGCCGACGATCATCGGTCCCCACGAGCCGACATAGTCGATATAGCGTCGATCATCTTCATCGTAAAGCCAGGCGCCTTCGCCCCGCTTGAAGAAGATCGGCGTGCCGCCGACGCTGCGAAAGGCGCGAACCGGAGAATTGACGCCACCGGGAATATAGCGCTGGGCTTCGGTGAAGAGTTGCGCGGAACGAGACATAATGGACTCCTCAGGCGAACAACTTGGCATAGCGACGGGCGGCGGCCTGGATATCAGGCGGGCCGAACACTCCGCTGACCACCGCCAGCGCATTGGCGCCCGCTTCCAGTAAAAACGGACCATTGTCCGGGGTGATGCCGCCGATGGCGACGATGGGGACGCTCAACGCCGCACGTGCTTCCCGCAACAACTCGATGGGTGCCAGAATCTCGGTCGGTTTGGTCGGTGATGGGAAAAAGGCGCCAAACGCGACGTAGTCGGCCCCAGCCCACGCCGCTTCCAAGGCCAGATCCAGCCGGTCGTAACAGGACACCCCGATGATGGCGTTTCCACCCAGCCGGGCACGGGCATGGGCGAGCGCCGGATCATCCTTGCCGACATGTACGCCCGCCGCGCCGACTCGGGCGGCCAGTTCCACGTCGTCGTTGACGATCAGGGGTACATTGTGGCGCCGGCACAGTTCGTTCAACGCCTCGGCCTGCGCCAATCTCCGCGCGGTATGGGGGCTCTTGTCGCGATACTGAATCAGACGGGCGCCGCCCAGAAGGGCCTGTTCGACCGCGACGGTCAGCCGGTCGTCGGAAAGGAGCAGGGGATCGGTGATCGCGTACAGTCCTTTGAGGAAGGTTGGGTTCATGATTGACCTCGGCATCCGTCGGCCCAGAACAACCGGTTGGGGAGCAGTTGTCCGCCGCCGCTCCGATATCCGGCTCGCAGGGACCGCCAGGTGTAGTGCTGGGCGCGGTGGATGGCGGAATGGATCGATGGTTCCGAATGAGGTACTTGGCCTTGGGCGAGCAGGGCGGCGATGGCGGACGCCAGGGTACAGCCGGAGCCGTGGTAACGGTCCGGCAGCCGTGGCCAGCGCCAGGTTTCGAGCAATCGGTTGTTGCCGTAAAGGGTGTTGACGACCTCGTCCGGCGGTTCGGAGTCGTGCCCGCCGGTGATCAGCACGTACCGGCAACCGCGCGCCAACAGGGCCATGGCGCAGGCCGCCAGGGTGTCCGCTTCCGGCGCCAGCCGGCGGGCCTCGACGCTGTTGGGCGTCAGCACGGTGGTCAACGGCAGCAGCAGGCTCTGGATGGCCTCCATCAGCGCCGCGTTGGCCAGTTCGGTTCCACCACCCGCCGCCAGCACCGGGTCGAGCACCACCGGGATATCGGGATAGGCGACGAACAACGCGCGCAGGGCAACGGCGTTTTCGGCGCTACCGATCACGCCGATCTTGAAGGCTGTCACCGGCATGTCCTCCAGTATCGCCCGGGCTTGGGCCAGCACCTGATCCGGGTCGACCGGCAGCAGCATTTGGACATTGTGAGTATCCTGCACGGTCAGAGCGGTGAGGACGGGCGCGGGGTGACAGCCCAGACTGATCAGGGTTTCGATGTCGGCTGGGATACCGGCCCCGCCGCTGGGATCGTTGCCGGCCAAGGTCATGACCACGGGAGGCGGGAGTGAAACGGAAGAAGTCAAGCCAATGCTCCGGAGTGAGATGAAAAGATGCGAGATGAAAGGTTATCAGGGAAAATGAATCGATGCTCGCGGCAGTCCGGGATGAGGAGCGGGGGGCTGCCATGCCGTTCGGGAATGGAATTCTAACAAGTGCTCAGGGTTTTTCGTGATGTGCTGGCATGGGACAATTGCCGCCGCGCGATAATCACAAACGGAAGGCTGGAACGAAATAATGAATAGATATATGTGTCTGATTTGTGGATTTATTTATGACGAGGAGAAAGGTTGGCCGGACGATGGCGTTCCACCGGGCACCCGCTGGGAGGACGTGCCGCCAACCTGGACCTGTCCCGAGTGCGGGGCCACCAAGGACGATTTCGAAATGGTGGAGATTTAACGTCATGAGCATCCATCCCGATCGCATTCGGATCATCGAGGCCGATATCACCCAGATGCGGGTCGACGCCATCGTTAATGCCGCCAACCGTTCGCTGCTGGGCGGCGGTGGGGTGGATGGGGCCATTCACCGCGCAGCCGGCCCGGATCTATTGGTCGAGTGCCGCGCCTTGGGCGGTTGCGAGACCGGTCAGGCCAAAATCACCGGGGGCTATCGTCTGCCGGCCCGGCACGTCATCCACACCGTCGGACCGGTCTGGCAGGGCGGCGAACGGGGCGAGCCGGAACTGCTGGCGGCCTGCTATCGCAACAGCCTGCGACTGGCGATCGAGCGAGGCGTTCGCACCATCGCCTTTCCAGCCATCAGTTGCGGGGTGTATGGCTATCCACCGGACCAGGCGGCACGCATCGCGGTGCGCGAAGTCCGGGCTTTTCTCGCTGACGACGACCGCATCGAGACCGTTTATCTGGTCTGTTTCGGGGAAGACATACGCCAATCCTTCCAGCAGGCGCTTCAAGGGAACT
>JAVMKL010000077.1:0-6374 GCA_031732875.1 Candidatus Competibacter sp.
TGCCGATCAGGCCGCCCATCGAGGTGCCGACCCAGTCGATCCGCTCGGCGTCGATTCGCGCCAGCAGCATCGCCATGTCGTTGACGTAGAGCGGATAGGTGTAGTCGGATTTATCGTCCAGCCAGTCGCTCTGGCCGCGCCCGACCACATCCGGGCAGATCACCCGGTATTCCCGTTCCAGCGCGGCGGCGAGGAAATCGAAGTCGCGGCCGGTACGGGTCAGTCCGTGGACGCAGATCAGCACCCTGGGATTGTCGGGCTCGCCCCATTCGGTGTAATGGACGCGGTGGAAGCCGTGGGGACCGAGCGCGCGGTAGTAGCGGGATGTCATCGCCATGAAGATAGTGCTCCCTGGGGGTTATCTCCCTCCCCCCTTGCGGGGGAGGGCTGGGGTGGGAAATGAAAAATGCGCATCGCGGCATTATCGGGCAAGCGGGAGAGGGTGACTATAATAGCTGTCATTCATCATTGAGAAAGGGTGTCGGCATGGCCACCTTGCATTACACCGAAAGCGGCCGGGGCGAACCGCTGATCCTGCTGCACAGCGGTGGCATGAGCGGCGCGGAGTGGACGCCGCAGATCCCGCTGTTCGCCCGCCACTTCCGGGTGATCGTCCCCGACCATCTCGGCCATGGCCGCAGTCCGATGGTCGCCGACCGACTGACCGTCGCCGACATGGGCCGCGCGGTGCTGGAAGTGATGGACGAACTGGAATTGCCGGCGGCGCATCTGGTCGGTTCCTCGCTCGGCGGGGCGGTGGCGCTGTGGCTGACTCTTCATGATCCCAGGCGAGTCAGCAAGCTGGTGCTATACCGGGTCGGTTACCGCAAGGACGAGGAAACCCATGCCGGCACCCGCGACATGGCCGATCCGGCCTACTGGCGCGGCGTCGGCATGCACAAGTGGCTGAGCGACATCCACCGGCCGCAGGGCGGACCGGATGCCTGGGAGGAGGTGATCGAGCGGGTGTCGGAGGCGCTGGAACCGGCCACCACCGATCACGCGCACGATCTGGAGATTCTGGACCGCATCACTCAGCCGACCTTGATCGTGGTCGGCGACCGCGATCCGGTGGCGCCGCTCGATCAGATTCTGGAGATGTTCGGGGCGATTCCCAACTGCGGGCTCTGGGTCATGCCTTACGCGACCCATGTCACCGCGTCCAATACCTGGCGCGCGGAATCGTTCGCGCTGGAAGTGACGCGGTTTCTGCAGCGGCGGCAATAGAAAGAACGACGGGAGATGCGGAGCGATGCGCAAAACGACACTGTACGGGCTGGGATTGAGCGTTGCGCTGAGTCTGGCCGCGCCGGTTGAAGCCGGCCAGTACGACGCGGTATTCGGCGATGTCCAGCGGATGCTCGGGCAAGCGGCTAAAAACGATGAAGTGGGTTTGACCGCGACCCGGCAACAACTGGAGGTTGTGCCCAGGCCGCCCCATCAGAACGTGAAGGAAGCCCGCGCCCTGAACCAGCAGGGACTGGACGCGCTGAAGCTGAATAACTATCAGGCCGCTGCGACCGTGTTCCAGCAGGCCCAGCAGGCCGATCCCGCCGATGTCGAGGTGGCCGCCAATCTCGGTTACGCCAATCTGAAACTCGGCCAGCTCAAGCGTGCGGAACATCAACTGGTCTACGCCATCTCGCTGGCGCCAGGGCGGTCGTCGTCCTGGTTCAACCTCGGGCAGGTGTATGGAACGCTGGGCGATGTCGAGAAGGCGACCGGTGCGTTTGCCAACGCCTACCGCTTTTCCCAGAACCCGCCCAAGACTGCGGATTTCATGCGACAGGCCCTGACTGCGCCAGAGAATAACGAAACCACCCGCGCCGCGTTGAAGCGGGCGCTGGAGTTGTTCGGAGCCCCGCTGGCAGGCAGCGCCACAGCCCAACCATCGACGGGAATCATTCTCCGTTAATGTGGCTAGCAGAGGCAGCGGGCTGAGCCACGGTTTGCCCTCTTCGTCCCCGAGGGACGCGATCAATACGTTTCGTCCAGAAACGAGCGGATGAAATGGGCCACCATCGCCTTGCCGCGGTAAATCCCGTAATGCCCCTCGCAGAGAATATCCGCTTCCAGCGCCAGCAACCGTTCCAGCGAGACCCGGTAATCGGCCTGGTTCGAGTGCAGGCGAACGTCCAGCGGCCCGTGCACGTCCTGGCCGAACAACACGATTTGGCCTTCGGATTCGGTCAGATAGGCCACCGAGCCCGGAGAGTGGCCGGGAATGTGCAGCGCGGTGATCGATCGTTCGCCCAGCGTCAGCGTCTCTCGGGCCCCGCTCGGCCGGCGATCCACGGGGCAGGGGCGCAGCTTGGCGCCATACCAACTGGCTGCCGTGACTTCATTGTCGCCACGTTCCAGGAAACCGGCATCCAGTTCGTGCGCGACCACCGGGCAGCCCAGCAACTCCCGCAGGCCGCGGGCGCCGCCCGTGTGGTCGTAGTGGCAGTGGGTGAGCAATAGATATTCGATTTGTCCGGGCCGCACGCCCAAGGTGGCCAGGTGTCCGAGCAGTTGCGTCTGACCGCGGCCGGTGCCGGCGTCCACCAGCGCCGCGTGGCCGTCGAAGTCGATCAGGTAGATGGCGGCATCTTCGGGGGCGGTCAGGCCTTGGCCGCCCACCTGGAAGATTTCGCGGGTGATGGTGATCGGTTGTGGTTTCACGGTTCCGTCCTTACCGTTGCGTTGGCGCGAGGGTTTGAAGCGAGGGTCTCACCGTACTAAGGGTGGCACGGCGAACTCGACCGGCCGCGCGGCGCGGGCCAGCTTGTCGAGCACGCCGTTGACGAAGCGGTGTCCCTGTTCGGCGCCGAACACCTTGGCCAGTTCCACCGCCTCGTTGATCGCGATCCGGTAGGCGATGTCCGGACGCTGGATCAATTCGTAGCCACCGATGAGCAGGATGGCGCGCTCCACCGGGTCCACCTGTGCCAGGGGTCGGTCCAGAAACGGGTTCAGAGCGGCGTCGATCTCCGCCGCCCGCGCCGGAACCTGGTGAACCAGTTCCTGGAAATAGGCGGGGTCGGCCTTGCTCAAATCCTGATCCGCGAGGAATTGCGCCGCGATCAGGGCCGGATCCTGGCCGGTCATCTGCCATTCGTAAAGCGCCTGCACGGCGCAACGCCGCGCCCAGCTTCGCTTTCCAGGCAGGTTTTTACGGACCGGACCACTCACGACTCACGCTTCCAGCCGTTGCAGCAGGCTGACCATTTCCAGAACGGACATGGCTGCCTCGGCACCCTTGTTGCCGGCCTTGGTGCCGGCCCGTTCCACCGCCTGTTCGATGGTGTCCACGGTCAGCACGCCGAAACCGACCGGGATATCGTATTCCAGAGCCACGCTCGCCAGCCCCTTGACGCACTCGCCGGCGACGTATTCGAAATGCGGGGTGCCACCGCGGATTACGGCGCCGAGGGCGACGATGCCTTCGTAGCGCTCGCTGGCGGCCAGTCGCTGGGCAGCCAGCGGGAGTTCGAAGGAACCGGGCGTCCAGATCAGATCGATGCTGGCTTCGGGGACGCCGTGGCGGCACAAGGTATCCACCGCGCCGTCGATCAGACTCTGCACGATGAAGCTGTTGAACCGCGCCGCGACCAAGGCGAAGCGGGCGTTCTGCGGCGGAGTGAAATCGCCTTCGATGGTGGTGATCGGGTGCATGGGAGTTCCGTAGGGATGGGATAAGGAATGATGTTCAGGAAACGTATTCCACAACTTCCAGATTGAAGCCGGACAGACCGGTGAGGCGTTTCGGCGCGCCCAGCACCCGCATCCGTCGCACGCCGATGTCGAGCAGGATCTGAGCGCCGTTGCCGTAGGTGCGAAGCTCGGTAGACGCGTCGGTAGGGCGGGGCGTTTCGCTGGTGCCGAACTGGTAGCCGCGCATGCGCCGGATCAGTGCCGCCGGTTCTTCAAGGTGGCTCAGAAACACCAGCACGCCAGCCGGTTCCTCCGCCACCCGCCGCAGGGCATCGCGCAGGGGCCAACTATTTTCCGACAGGCGGATCGCCAGCAGGTCGCTCAGAAAATTCTGCACATGGACCCGGACCAGAACCGGTTGCTCGGGATCGATAACGCCCTTGACCAGGGCGAAATGCACCTGCCGGCTGATTGCATCCTGATAGGTCAAGACCCGGAATGGACCGAATTCGGTGGTCAAGGTGGTATCGGCGACCCGTTCGACGGTTTTTTCGTTCTGCATCCGGTAGCGGATCAGGGCGGCGATGGTGCTGATTTTCATGCCGTGCTGGGCGGCGAATGCTTCCAGATCGGGCCGGCGGGCCATCGTGCCGTCTTCGTTGAGGATTTCGATGAGCACCGCCGCCGGTTCCAAGCCGGCCAATCGTGCGAGATCGCAGCCGGCTTCGGTGTGCCCGGCACGAGTTAGCACGCCACCGGGTTGCGCCATCAGCGGAAAGATATGGCCGGGCTGGACCAGATCCTCGGGCCGGGCGTCGGGCCGGACAGCGGTGCGGATGGTATGGGCGCGGTCGTAGGCGGAAATGCCGGTGGTAACGCCTTGCGCTGCTTCGATGGAAACCGTGAAGTTGGTGGAGTAGGGCGATGAGTTGTCCTGCACCATCAGGGGTAGGCGCAGTTGCTGGCAGCGTTCGCGCGTCAGCGGCAGACAGATCAGGCCGCGCCCGTAGCGGGCCATGAAATTGATATCTTCCGGGCGCACCAGCGAGGCGGCTATCAACAGGTCGCCTTCGTTTTCCCGGTCCTCGTCGTCCATGACGATGACCATCTTACCTTGCCGAAAATCAGCGAGGATTTCGTCGATGCTGTTGAGTGCCATGGCTATTTCCAGAACCCGTGTTCGCGCAGCAGCGCTTCGGTGAGCCCGCCGCCGGGCTGGGCGGCGCGGTCGCCCAGCAGCAGCCGCTCCAGATAGCGGGCGATCAGGTCCACTTCCAGATTGACCCGCCGGCCGACCTTGCAGTCGACCAGGGTGGTTTCGGCCAGGGTGTGCGGGACGATGTTGAGTTCGAAGGCGGCGCCATCCACGCGGTTGACGGTCAGGCTGACTCCGTCCACGCAGATGGAGCCTTTCTCGGCGATGTAGCGGGCCAGCGCGTCCGGGGCCTGGATGCGCAGCCGCCAGGAACGGCCGTCCGGTCGCCATTCGGCGACGGTACCGATGTCGTCCACATGGCCGCTGACCAGGTGGCCGCCGAGGCGGGTAGTTGGGGTCAATGCCTTCTCCAGGTTGACTTTCATGCCGGGCGCGGCGTCGCCGAGGATGGTGCGTTCCAGTGTTTCGCGCGAAGCGTCGGCCCAGAAACCGTCGCCGGGCAGTTCGACGGCGGTCAGGCAGACGCCGCTGACGGCGATGCTGTCGCCCAGTTGCACGTCGCTCAGGTTCAGCTTGCCCGTGGCGATGCGCAGGCGAACATCGCCGCCGCGCGGTTGGAGGGCGGTAATGGTTCCGATCGCGGTGATGATGCCGGTGAACATGGTAGGGTTCTACCCAGATAGGGAAATAAGAGTCGAAAGCCCAACGTGATTATTTGGCAAAGTTATTTGGCTAAGCTTTGCAAATTTTAGTCAATCAGGTGGTAGGGAATTTAGGTGTTTTTTAGATAATTTAATATAAGGCTTAATCAAAATAAAAAAGCCTATTAACACAGAAGTCATCCCTGAAAATATTCCCATCGGAGAATTTGATATTATACTTATCATAAATATGGCAATTCCAATAATGAAAAAATAGCCTGCTAAATTTTGTGAATATTCTATCATTTTTAATTTGGCTTTAGAGATCAGAAAACCACAGTATGGACAGATATTTTCTTTATCAAAAATCGTTTCTTTACATTCGGGACATTTTGATATTCCCAAATTACAAATTGTGCAGGTATCTGTAGAAACTATCTGACCACATACAGGACATCTTGAGTCGAATATAAAATCCATGTTATTATCTTCTTGCGGTCTTTGGTAGCTTCCAGATGAGTGAAGCTTCTCTTTCAGGGAGAAATGGAAATTTTTATACAGCTTCTTAGCCTTATCTTCCAATCCTCACCCACGACTCGCATTTCCAGAATTTCCAATTCCCGCCGCTCGCTCATCCGCGTCAACTCCGGCAACTGAAACAACCCGCGCGCCTTATCGCCGAGCAGTAGCGGTGCCATGTACACCACCAGTTCATCCACCAGCCCTGCCTGCAATAACGCGCCGGCCAGGGTCGGGCCACTCTCGACATGGATTTCGTTGCACTCGCGGCGGGCAAGTTCCGCCATGACGGCACGCAAATCCAAACCCTGTTCGGTGCGCGGCACAACGATGATTTCCGCGCCCGCCGCCCGCAGAGGTGCCGGCGCGGCTGGATCGGCGACGGCGGTAAAGATCAGTACCGACCCAGGCAGCCGCAGGGT
>JAVMKL010000078.1:0-6360 GCA_031732875.1 Candidatus Competibacter sp.
GCCGGGGAGGGCTGAGGTTCGGTTACCACCCCTATCACGGCGTTGCCCGTCGGAGAGCCAGCCATCAGCGGCGCGGAAGTTTCCAGGGCGGCGCGCAGCGTCCGGGCCAGCGCGCGGCCGAGCGGCAACGGCTGGCCGCGCGCTGGCGGGCCGGTTTCGCCACGGCCTGGCATTGGAACCCGAGCAGGGTGGTTCGGGGCGGTGATTCCACCTACCCCATCGGCGATGCAGCGTTCGGCCCTCTCTCCCCTCTGACAGGGGGAGAGAGGGCCAGAAGCAAGCCGGTGATCCCTACCGCACTAGCGGAGGACCGTCCCATCCGGTACCACAACGCCCTTGCCGAGTCTCACCCCATCGCCCAGGATGACCCGCGCGCCGATGCGGACGTCCTTGTCGATGACGCAGTTCTGGCCGATCAGACTGGCAGCGCCAATCCGGGCGTTCTGGCCAACGCGCGTGCCGTCGCCGATGGCGACGCCGTCACCGATCTGGATGCCTTTGTCGAGGTTAACGCTGACGCCCAGGGTGACGTTGTTTCCAAACACTGCTTCCTTGTCGATGCTGGCGCGGTCGCCAATCGTCACGTGTTCGCCGGCGCGGATGGATTTATCCAGAGTCACCCCGCGCCCGATCTTCGCATCGGCGCCGATCGTGGTGTCCTTCTTGATCATCGTGCCGTTTCCGATCACGACCGGCTGATGCAGCACCACGCCTTTATCGAGGTGCACGTCGAGCGGCACGCAGGCATCGCCGTAGCCGTCGCCATTGGCGTCCATCTGGTCGGGGTTGTTGACAGTCGGGCAGTTGTCGGCCTCATCCGATACGCCGTCGCCGTCGGCATCCACCGTAGCCGCTCCCGGCGCCAGCACGATTGGCTTGCCGTCGATCTCTACCACCACCGGCGAAGTGTTGGTATCCGGGACCCGAATGCTGAACGGCGGGTCGAGTGGGAACAGGGGCGGATCCAGGATCAGGCCGTTACCGGCGCTGACCTGGGCGTGGCCCCACGTTCCCTCGGGAGTCTCAAACTCTACCTCCACGGTGCCGGACAGCACCTGCAGGGCGGCGCTCCCACAGTAGATCTCGCCGCTGCTGCCGGCCCCGAAGCGGAAGCTGTAGTTGGTCAAGCCGCAGGGCTCAATGGTCGCGGGCGTTGGCCCCCCCGAGGCGTCCGCCGCCACCATCACGCCGCCGGCCAGGAGTTCCGCATCCTCGACGCGCAAAGACTGCGTCTGGTCGCCCGGATCGGTGATCCGGCCGAAGCTGGTTCCCCCGGTGGTGGCGGGCTTCAGCTCATTTGTGACCCCGCCGTTTAGCACATCGATCACCGCTACGGATTCCGAGACGGAGTTCACCACGTAGGCGCGCTGACCGTCGGGGCTGAAGGTCACTCCCATCGGATAGCGCCCCACCGGGATCGAGCCAACGACGCGGGCAGCGGCCGGATCGATGACCTTCACTGAGCCGGGGTCGGTATAGCAGGTCTGGTACAGCCGGCTCCCGTCGGGGGTCAAGGCCAAACCATTCATGTAAGAGCCGCAGCCGACGGGGATCGTGGGTTTCGGTTGCAGGGCCGCGTCCAGAACCATCAAATCACGGTTAAAATACCGCGCCACATAGGAGTCGCCGGTCGCCGGATGCACGGCGACGGCGTAGGCATCATCGGATCCAAGCGACCGATAACCGACCAGCGAACGCGAACCGGTGTCAAAGGCGAACACATAGCCGCTGGTTCCGACCAAGAGCCGCGTGCCGCCTGCATCCAGGCCCAATGAGTAGGCCGAGAACAAGCCCGTGTTGATACCCGGAAGGGAGCAGCGGTTTGTCGTCGTGTCGAGTATCAAAACGCCACTCTGACCATCATCTGGGTCATACCCGACATACGCGATATACGCCTCCGGCCGGTTGGGGTTGGGATTGACCGCAACATCGGCAAGAAATGCGGTGGTAGCACCGCAACTAACCTGCGCCACCTCACCATGGCTGAAAGTATCGATGACCGACAGGTAGCCCCCGCACGGGTTGGTGACGTAGGCGCGAGCGCCATCGGGACTCAGGGCCAGGGCCAAGGGACAGCCACCGACGTGGACAGTCGCGATCAGCTCCAGGCGAGCGGTGTCGATCACGGAGACCGATCCCGAACCGTGATTCACCACGTAGGTCCGCGTGCCGTCCGGGCTCACTGCGACATCGCTGGGATACCGACCCAGGCCGGTGGTGAACCGGTCAGAGAAGTCGTCAGAGGGCTGTTTGGGTTGCTCGTCGACGTCGTTACGGATGCGGTCGCTATCCAGGTCCAGGTTTAACACCACTTCACCGCTCGCCGAGGTCTTGTTATCCGCCAGATCGGTCGCCAGCGCCGTCAGCGTATTGCTGCCGGCGGTCAAGGCCAAGTTATTGACGGTCCAGAAGGGGCCACCCGCGGCGGTTCGACCTGCGATCATCACCGAGCGGAGGCCCACCAGATCGAGGGCCCGGACTTCGAGGCCGACCGGCGTAGCGCCCACCTGGGCGGGGAAGGTGTTAGTGGTTTCCGCGGGCAGCCAGCCATATTGCGGGGCCGAGACTTGGGTGATGCTCAGGGAGGGGGGCGTGGTATCCACCACCTGAACCTGATAGTTGCCCGTGCCAACGTTCTTGCTGGCGTCGGTGGCGGTGCAGTGCACCGGCGTGTCGCCCAACGGGAAAAAGCCCGAGGCCGGGTTGCAGGCGACGGTCGGCGCGGCATCGACCAGGTCGCTCGCCGTGACCGCCGGTACAGTGACGTTGGCTCCCCCGGCGGTGTCGCCCTCTACCGTCAGGTTCGGCGGCAGGACCAGCGTCGGCGGAGTGGTGTCGACGACGGCGACGGTGAAGCGGCCCTGGCTGCTGTGGCCGGCGGAATCCGTGGCTATGCAATTCACGACGGTATTGCCCAGGGCAAAGAGGCTGCCTGACGCCGGCGCGCACGTCACCACCGGGTTAGGATCCAGATCGTCGGTCGCGGTGGCGCTGTACGTGACGGTCGCGCCATGGGGACCGGTGGCTTCCGCCGTAGGGGGGGAGGCCGGCAGGCTCAAGACTGGGGACCGATCCAGCGGGGATATCGCTTCCTTCTCAAAGGCGCCGATATCGCAATCGGCAATACGATCACCGTCGCCATCCTGCGGGCGTACTTCGCCACGCTGGTCCGTCGCGGTCGCGCATTGGGCGGCAGGGATCGCGTCAATGGCCGGGCTGTCCGGCAACAACGCCCGGGTTTGGGTGGGACCGCCGTTGTTGGCCAGGGGTCCAAGGTGCGGGTCGGCGTTGGACAGGCTGCCTTGGGCATTCAGATGGCAACTGCCGTCGCTGTCCAGGTTGTAACCGTGATCGGTGATAGTGGCGCCGCTACAGGTGGCCATGATGCTGTGTGTGGTGGTTACCGTGGCGCCGACTATCCACAGGCTGACTGGCGTATTGTCCGCCAAGGTACTATGGTCCAGACTCACGGTTCCGTTATACCCATAAATTCCCCCCCCCTCACTAGCTGAGTTACCAGACAGGGTGCTGTTGATCAGAGCTAATGTTCCGGGGGTGTTGCCGCCGTTACAAATTCCTCCACCAGCATAGGCAGCGTGATTACCCGTGAGTGTGCTGGCAATGACCGTTAGTGTGCCTTCGTTCTGAATTCCACCACAGGTCGCGTAAGTGGGGCCTGGATTACCTACCCAGTTACCCGAGAGCGTACTTCTAGTGATCGTCATCATCCCTGCATTATAAATGCCGCCACCGCCATAGCCGGCTTTGTTACTCCCGAAGGCACTATCTGTAATTGTTGCGGTGCCCCCGGTTTCATTGAATAGGCCGCCGCCTAAAGTGACAAAGGCCCCATTACTCGAAAAAGCCTGATTATCCCCGACGCCGCCACCGTTGATGGTCAGAGTCCCGGCATTGTAAATACCACCCCCGTGGTCGGCCACTCCATGGATAACTGAGATGTTTTTGAGTTCGAGTTTGCCGCCGTAATTAACGCTCAGCACCCGATTGGTGTAATTTCCACGCAGCGCAACGATGTGCCCCGTGGCGTCGAAAACCATGTCACTAATAGCCAGTTCTGGCACGATGATCGGACCGTCGCAATCGAATCGGATGGTACGAGCTCCTGACAGCAGGGCTGTTTCCAAAGTCGAATAATCACAGTTATGAACGATATAGTCGTTTAGTACTACCCCCCGCCGGAGCGCGTTGCCCGCATCCACGATGCCTGCCCCACAAATTCCGGTGCAGCTGGAACCGGGCGGGAAAGGACGAGCAGTATTTTGCAAGTGCTGCGCAAGCGCCGCCGGCGTCATGCCAGGATTGCGTAATAGCACCAGCGCAGCCACAGCCGCCACATGGGGGGTAGCCATGCTAGTACCCGACCTAGGCTCATAGTTGTAAGCCCCGGGAACGGTGGTCCCTGCGTTCAGGGTCGACAATACCTCATCGCCCGGCGCGGCAATTTCGACCATTGACCCGAAATTGCTGTAGGAGGCCTTGCTGCCCCAACGATTATTGGCGGCAACGGTGATAACGTTATTGCAACTGGCCGGCGAGAATTGGCTGGCATCCCCATTTTCGTTGCCGGCACTCACCACCACGGCCGTACCCCGGGCCACGGCGTCGTTAATAGCTTGCTGCTCGATAGCGGTACATGCTCCTGGACCACCCAGACTCATGTTGATGACGCGAACCGGCAGGGTATTCAGCGGCGCTCCAGGTACAGGCAGACCTGCCGCCCAGCGGATCCCGTCCACTACATCCGAGTTAAAGCCGCCGCACTTGCCCAGCACCCGGATAGGTACGATCCGGGAAAACCAGTTAATGCCTGCCCCCCCTTGTCCATTATTGGCTATGGCACCAATAGTTCCCGCAACGTGCGTACCGTGCCAGGAGCTATTTTTGACCTGACAACCGCTCAGAATGCTATTTGGATCGTTGCTTTCGGCTATCGTGACCCAGTCGCCGGGATCTGCCGCGTCGGGATCGCGCCCATCGCCATCATTGGCTTGCACCGGGTCGTTGATCATGTCATAGCCTGGGAGGAAACGCCCAGCCAGGTCCGGATGATTAAACAGGGCGCCGGTATCAATAACTCCAATGCGAATCAGAGGGCTGCCGAGAATGGTATTCCAGGCGGCAGGCGCGTTAATACCGCCGATCGGATCATCATAATGCCATTGCTGCGCGTAAAGCGGATCGCTGGGAGGAACTAATGTAGGATACCGGAGAGCGTCGGCCTCCGCGTTGATAACGCCTGGTGCCCGGCGCAAGCGCTGGGCTATGGCCTCGACTTGCACCAGCGGCAGCGATTGCGGCAGTTTCAGCACCTGACCATTACCGGACATCGGCCGAATGTATTGCAGTTGGACCATGGCCATTGTGCTGAGCGTGTCGACTTGCGCCCTCGTCAGCCGGTCGCTGCCTGAGTCGGCACCCTTCGGTGCGACCCCGGTCGTGGCGTACTGCACGATGATCTGGTTGGTTCTGGGTATTAGAGGACCAGTGTTGACGCTGGGATAGACGCCGCCCCCGAGAGAGAGACCTTGGGCAGCGATAACCGGGCTGGCTAAGATGCCAACCGCCAATATCGCAGCTCGTACGTAACGAAATTGCTTGTTCCAGATTAACATATTGAAAAGCTTCCGATTAAGAGTTGTAATGGGTGCAGAAGCTAATCGGATTCGTTTTGAGCAGCAGGAGGTTATCGTCAGTGAACCGCTTCCATCTCAACATTCGAGGATTGCAGCATCCCGACGGAAGGACATGGCAACTACCATCAAACTATTACAAGTGAAGTAGAGCGAAATGGGATATTCAAGGCGGAATGATAAATTTTGATTCATAAAAAATCCTATTAAAATATTTGCAGTATTTATAGTACACAAAGTTCTCTGGATGAGATCAAATGCTATACTTTGTTTCACCAAAAAGTTCGTTAGATATCGGGCTAATATTCCAAAATTTGGTATTAACTATAGTGGTCCCCAAATTTCGGACAGCTAATTAAGGTAGTACTCTGCACGGGTAGAACCGCAAGAACAGGCGGAGACGAGCGATGCAGAGAAAAGTGTTCAGTGCGGAGTTTAAAGCGAAAGTGGCGCTGGAAGCGCTGGCCGGCCGCAAGACGGTCAATGAGATCGCGGGCGCCTACGAGGTCCATCCGCATCAGGTGGCCACCTGGAAACGGGAGGCCCAGGAGGGTCTCAAGGCGCTGTTCGAGCGCAAGCGGGGCCGGCGGCGGATCGAGGACGGGACGGACCCGGACGCGCTGTACGGCCAGATCGGGCGGCTGCAAGTGCAGGTGGCGTGGTTGAAAAAAAAGTGGGGACTGAACCCACCGCTGTAAGATGGGGGTGG
>JAVMKL010000079.1:0-6330 GCA_031732875.1 Candidatus Competibacter sp.
AACTGAAAAAAGACTGGGCTGAGAATCCCCGCTGGAAAGGCATCAAGCGCGGCTATACCGCCGAGGACGTCGTGCGGTTGCGCGGCAACATTCCGGTCGATTACAGCCTGGCGCAGCGAGGCGCCGAGAAGCTGTGGGAACTGATCACCACCACCCCCTACGTCAACTGCCTGGGCGCGCTGACCGGCGGTCAAGCCATGCAACAGGCCAAGGCCGGTGTCAAGGCCATCTACCTGTCCGGCTGGCAGGTTGCCGCCGACAACAATACCTACATGTCGATGTATCCCGACCAGTCGCTGTATCCGGTGGACTCGGTGCCGGCGGTGGTCGCGCGCATCAACAATACCTTCAAGCGCGCCGACGAGATTCAGTGCGCGCGCGGCATCGGGCCGGGACACAAGGATTTCATCGATTATTTCCTGCCGATCGTCGGCGACGCCGAAGCCGGTTTCGGCGGCGTGCTGAACGCCCACGAACTGATGAAATGCATGATCCGCGCCGGTGCGGCGGGCGTCCACTTCGAGGACCAGTTGGCCTCGGTCAAGAAGTGCGGCCACATGGGCGGCAAGGTGCTGGTGCCCTCCCAGGAGGCGGTGCAGAAGTTGATCGCCGCGCGTCTGGCCGCCGACGTCTACGGCGTCCCGACCATCCTGCTGGCTCGCACCGACGCCGAGGCAGCCGACCTGCTAACCAGCGACTGCGACGACAACGACAAACCGTTCTGCACCGGCGAACGCACCGTCGAAGGCTTCTATAAGACCAGGAAAGGCTTGGAACAAGCGATTTCTCGCGGTCTGGCCTACGCGCCCTACGCCGATATGGTGTGGTGCGAGACTGGCACGCCCGATCTCAACTTCGCCAAGAAATTCGCTGATGCGATCCGCGACCAGTTCCCCGGCAAGTTGCTGGCGTACAACTGTTCGCCGTCGTTCAACTGGAAGAAGAATCTGGACGACGCCACCATCGCCAAGTTCCAGCGCGAGTTGGGCGCGATGGGCTACAAGTACCAGTTCATCACCCTGGCCGGCATTCACAACATGTGGTACCACATGTTCGATCTGGCGCAGGACTACGTGAAGCGCGGCATGTCCGCCTACGTCGAGAAGGTCCAGGAACCCGAATTCGCCGCCCGCGACCGTGGTTACACCTTCGTCAGCCACCAGCAGGAAGTCGGCACCGGCTACTTCGACGACGTGACCACCGTCATTCAGGGCGGCGTGTCGTCGGTAACCGCGCTGACCGGTTCCACCGAGGAAGAGCAGTTCCATTAAGCCTCGCCAACCGCCGCCCGCCCCACGTCAGCGGGGACGGTCAAGCCTTTGCGCTAACCCGGAGGCCATCCCTCCGGGTTTTTGCCATGGAAAACGCTAAAATAATCCCTGCCGCTATTGAACGAACATCCATTTTTAAGGAGCAGCCGTGAGCCTCAATTTGCCTGCTGGCGTGCAAGTGAACGCCCCGATTCATCCCCGTTTCGACGAGATCCTGACCCATGACGCCCTGGCTCTGGTCGCCAAACTGCATCGTGTCTTCGAGCCACGCCGCCAGGAATTGCTGAAGAAGCGCGTCGAGCGCCAGGCGCGCATCGACGCCGGCGAGATGCCCGACTTCCTGCCGGAAACAAAGCCTATCCGCGAAGGTGACTGGAAGATCGCCCCGCTGCCCAAGGCGCTGGAGCGCCGCCGTACCGAAATCACCGGTCCGGTCGAAGCGAAGATGATCATCAACGCCTACAATTCGGGCGCTGATTCCTACATGACCGACTTCGAGGATTCCAACAGCCCCAACTGGTTTAACCAGATTCAGGGGCAGGTCAACCTGAAGGACGCCATTCGCCGCAGGATCAGCTACGTCAACGAGGTGGGCAAGGAATACAAGCTCAACGACGAAATCGCCACCCTGCAAATTCGCCCGCGCGGCTGGCATTTGGACGAGAAGCATGTACTGGTGGACGGGCAGCGTGTTTCCGGCGGCATCTTCGACTTCGGCTTGGTGTTCTTCCACAATGCCAAGGAACAGATTGCCCGTAGTGCGGGTCCGTTCTACTACTTGCCGAAGATGGAAAGTCATCTGGAAGCACGGCTGTGGAACGACATTTTCTGCATGGCCCAAGACGAACTCGGCCTTCCGCGTGGCACCATCAAGGCGACCGTGTTGATCGAAACCATCCTCGCCACCTTCGAAATGGAAGAGATTCTGTACGAACTGCGCGAGCACTCCGCCGGCCTCAATGCCGGGCGCTGGGACTACATCTTTAGCTGCATCAAGAAATTCAAGAAGAATAAGGATTTCTGTTTGGCCAACCGGGGCGCGATCACCATGGAAGTGCCGTTCATGCGCTCCTACGCCCTGCAACTGGTCAAGGTGTGCCACAAGCGCGGCGCTCCGGCGATGGGCGGCATGTCGGCGCTGATCCCGATCAAGAACGACCCGGAAGCCAACGAGAAGGCGCTGGCCGGCATTCGGCACGACAAAACTCGCGATGCCCGGGACGGTTTCGATGGCGGCTGGGTGGCCCATCCCGGCCTGGTGCCCATCGCCCACGAGGAATTCGTCAAGGTGCTGGGCGACAAGCCGAACCAGTGGGAAAAACAGCGGGACGAAGTGTTCGCCGCCAAGGATTTCCTGAACTTCCAGCCCGAACAGCCCATCACCGAGGCCGGCCTGCGCAACAACATCAACGTCGGCATCCACTATCTGGGGTCCTGGCTGGCCGGCAACGGTTGCGTGCCCATCCATAATCTGATGGAAGACGCCGCCACCGCCGAAATTTCCCGCTCGCAGGTCTGGCAGTGGGTGGTCAGTCCGAAGGGCAAGCTGGACGACGGCCGCAAGGTCACCGCCGAACTGGTGCACGGTCTCATTCCCGAGGAACTGGCCAAGGTGAAAGCCACCGTCACCGCCCAGGGCGAGGATACCGCCACCTACGATCAGGCCGCCGGCATCTTCGAGAAGATGTCGCTCGACCCGAATTATCCGGAGTTCCTGACCCTGCCACTGTACGAGGCGATGGATTGAGCCGCCCGGCGGTTAGGCTGGTTGACACCCGGCGAAACCCGCCGGGTTTTTTATTGTCGCGGGTCGTACTTGAGGAAACTTGCCAGCCGGGTATTATCTAATTGTGTCAGCCCACCACAACCAACGGGATGATGCGTTCCGCCATGTCGCAGCCGGACGCTCGAACCCTCCCTTCGTCAGACGCAATGCCGACACCATGAGCAAGGAACATCTATCGTCCCCCGATCAGGATCGCGGCCTCGTCGTAGAGCCGGCGAAACCCGCGCCCAAGCAGCCACCGATGTACAAGGTGATCCTGCTCAACGACGACTATACTCCTATGGATTTCGTGGTGCGGATCCTCGAACACTTTTTCAGGATGAGCCGGGAGAAGGCCACGCAGATCATGCTGCATGTTCATACCCGTGGCCGGGGTGTGTGTGGGGTCTATACTCATGAAATTGCGGAAACCAAGGTGGCCCAGGTGAACGAATTTTCCCGCCGGCACCAGCATCCGCTGTTGTGCACCATGGAAGAAGCCTAAGTCCGAAACCCCCAGCGCGATTCGAGGTGTAAGTATGTTGAGCAAGGATCTGGAATTTTCCATCAATCTTGCTTTCCGCGAGGCGCGGGACCGGCGCCATGAATTCATGACCGTGGAACATCTGCTTCTGGCCCTGCTGGACAACCCGGCGGCGGCCGAAGTGTTGCGGGCCTGCGGCGCCCAACTGAACAAGCTGAAACGGGATTTGCAGATCTTCATCCGCGACAATACACCAGTGCTGGGGCCGGACGACCCGCGCGAAACCCAGCCGACCCTCGGGTTCCAGCGGGTTTTGCAACGGGCGGTGCTGCACGTGCAGTCCTCGGGCAATAAGGAAGTCACCGGTGCCAACGTGCTGGTGGCCATCTTCGGCGAACAGGAATCGCAGGCGGTGTACCTCCTCAAGCAGCAGGAAGTCAGTCGTCTGGATGTGGTCAACTTCATCTCGCACGGCATTTCCAAAGTGTCCGACGAGCAGGATTCCACCCCTCCCCAGAGCGAGGAGAATGCCGAGAATCAGAATGCCAAGCCGTTGGAGAATTTTGCCACCAACCTCAACGAACTGGCGCGACAAGGTCGCATCGATCCACTGATCGGCCGCCGCGAAGAAATCGAGCGGACCATTCAGATTCTCTGCCGGCGACGCAAGAACAATCCGCTGTTCGTCGGCGAGGCCGGAGTCGGTAAAACCGCCATCGCCGAGGGCCTGGCCAAGATGATTGTGGACGGCGAAGTACCCGAGGTGCTGCGCAATGCGACGATCTATGCCCTGGATCTCGGCGCGGTGGTAGCCGGCACCAAATATCGCGGCGATTTCGAGAAGCGGCTGAAATCAGTGTTGGCGCAACTGCGCAAGGAGCGCAACGCCATCCTGTTCATCGACGAAATCCACACCATCATCGGCGCGGGGGCGGCTTCCGGCGGGGTGATGGACGCCTCGAACCTGATCAAGCCCGTTCTGGCTTCCGGCGATCTGAAGTGTGTCGGTTCGACCACCTATCAGGAATATCGCGGCATCTTCGAGAAGGATCGGGCTTTAGCACGGCGGTTCCAGAAGATCGACGTGGTCGAACCGTCCATCGAGGAGGCCTACCAGATCCTGCGTGGACTGAAGACCCGCTTCGAGGAACACCATGACGTGAAGTACGCCGACAAGGCGCTGCGCGCCGCGGTGGAACTGTCGGCTCGTTACATCAACGACCGCCACCTCCCGGACAAGGCGATTGATGTCATCGACGAGGCCGGCGCCAGCCAACGGTTATTGCCGGTCGCCAAGCGCAAGAAGGTGATCAACGTCACCGATATCGAAACCATAATCGCCAAGATCGCCCGCATCCCGCCGAAGACGGTATCCTCGTCGGACAAGGATGTGTTGCGCAATCTGGAGCGGGATCTGAAGTTGGTGGTGTTCGGACAAAATGAAGCCATCGACACTTTGGCCAATGCCATCAAAATGACGCGCGCCGGTCTGGGTAACGAGCAGAAACCGATCGGCTCGTTCCTGTTCGCCGGGCCGACCGGAGTGGGCAAGACCGAGGTTACCCGCCAACTCGCCCGGGTCATGGGAATCGAACTGATTCGCTTTGACATGTCGGAGTACATGGAGCGGCACACGGTCTCGCGGCTGATCGGCGCCCCGCCGGGCTACGTCGGCTTCGATCAGGGCGGGTTGCTGACCGACGCCATTCTCAAGCATCCGCACTCCGTCTTGCTGCTGGACGAGATCGAAAAGGCTCATCCGGACGTGTTCAACCTGCTGCTGCAGGTGATGGACCACGGCACGCTGACCGACAACAACGGGCGCAAGGCGGATTTCCGCAACGTCATCATCGTCATGACCACCAATGCCGGCGCCGAACTGATGGATCGGCCCTCGATCGGCTTCACCAGTCAGGATCACAGCTCCGACGGTTTGGAAGCCATCAAGCGGATGTTTTCGCCGGAGTTCCGCAACCGGCTGGACGTCATCGTTCAGTTCAAGGCGCTGGCGCCGGCTACCATCGCCCAAGTGGTGGACAAGTTCCTGATCGAACTGGAAGCCCAGTTGGAGTCGAAAAAGGTCACGCTGGAGGCGGACACGGAAGCGAGGGGCTGGCTGGCCGAACGCGGCTACGATCCCAGGATGGGCGCGCGACCGATGGCGCGGATCATCCAGGAAAGCATCAAGCGCCGTTTGGCCGAGGAACTGCTGTTCGGCCGCCTGATAAACGGCGGACACGTCATCGTCACCGTGCGCGATGGCGACTTGCAGGTGGAGATTGCCGAGGAAGAGGCTGTGCCGTAGGCGGAGAGGCGGATGTGGTCAGCACGCGCGGTGGAGCCCCGCTGGCCACCCTGTCTGGAGGCAACATGCGACTAGTGAATCATTAACGCCCGCGGTAGACGATGCGTCCCTTGGTCAAATCGTACGGAGTCAGTTCCACTTTGACCTTGTCGCCGGTCAGGATGCGGATATAGTGCTTGCGCATCCGACCGGAGATGTGCGCCGTGATGACATGACCGTTTTCCAGTTGCACCCTGAACATGGTATTGGGCAGGGTGTCAACCACGGTGCCTTCCATTTCGATGTGGTCTTCTTTCGACATAAAACCTCGCTGACTAGCCATTTCTGGCTTTTGTAAAAGACCCGCAACCATAGCGGAAATCCCACAACGCGGCAAGTGGATGACCGGAAAATGGCTTGCGAGGCAGCTTCTCTTAATCCTCCCGAATCAGCGGGTAGCGTGAGAAACCGTGGCTCGATACTCCCGAACCGCAACGTCGAACACATTCCAGGGTCATCGAGACGT
>JAVMKL010000080.1:0-6317 GCA_031732875.1 Candidatus Competibacter sp.
TGGCGATCAGCGCGTACCTCGGCAAGAGTTCGCGGTTCGCCACCGCCCTCCGCGATTTCGCCCGCCTGTACGCCGACCAGAACGAGCGCGACCACGCGCAGCTCAAGCGGGCTATCGCCGCTGGCGTGGTCGAAAGCGCACCCGGCTGGTAGCAAGCGTAACCCGCCGAAACCAGTAGCCCACAGGCGGGTTACGGCCAACGCCTAACCAGCCCTACGGTTCATCAATTCAGCTTGGTTAAAACACTAGCCCAGCATCGAGGCCAGGACCCAGACATAGAGGGCCCCAACCGACAGCTGCACCACCGCGATCGGCAGTCCGATGCGCAGGAATTGCACGAAACTCACGTGCTGGCCCCGCGACGTGCAGATGCCGGCGGCCACGACGTTGGCCGAGGCGCCGATCAGCGTGGCGTTGCCGCCGAGAGTACCGCCGAACATCATCGCCACGAACACCGGCAGGGTGGCGTTGGGCCAGTCGGTGAAACCGGCAGCCAACGCGATCTCCGGAACCGCCTGGGCCGCCACCAGGTAGCCGGTGATCATCACCAGCGCGGCGGCGACCACCGGGATGTTCGCCAGCAGGCTCGACAGGATTCCGATGCCGGCCAGCGACAGAAAAGCCACCGGCAGCAAATCGGCTCCGAACCACTGGTAGATCTGGATCGACAGTCCTTGCAGCAGCTCGGTCTTGATGAAGGCCCGGACCAGGGTGAAGATGGCGCCGAGAAACACGAGCGTCTTCCAATCCACGTCGCGGATCACCGCGCCCACCGGCTCGATGCGCGCGCCGTAGACCACGAGCAGCGCCAGCGACGCGACGATGATCGCGACCTGAGGCGGGACGATGCGGGTCGGCAGGGACTCCCCGACCAGGAACAGGACCACCATGATCAGGAGCACCAGCAGCGCCAGTATCAGGAAGGCGGGTCGCTCGATGGCGATCCGGGGACGCTCGGCCAGCAGGGTCACCCGCGTCGCCCAGATCTTCGGCAGCAGGAGCGGCAGCAGCGGCACGACCGCCAGCACGGCCAGCAGACCGCCCAGGCTCACCATCCGCAGATAGTCGGCGAACGACAGCCCGATCGCGCTGCCGACCAGAAAGGTCGCGGGGTCGCCCACCAGGGTCAGCATGCCGGCCGCGTTGCTCACGATGGCGGTGATGATCAGGGGTCCGACGAAATCCACCTCAAGCGCCTGGCAAACCCCAACGATGACCGGGGCCACCAGGATGACAGCGGTCGCGTTAGGCAGGAAGGCACACACGGGCGCGACCAGCGCGACGATCAGCAGCAGAAAGCGCCGGCCGCTGCCGCCGGTGGCGCGGAGGAACGCATCCCCGATCCAGTCGAAGATCCCAGTCTTGCCGATCACCCGCGCCACCACCATGCCGCCGAAGAGCAGAGCGAGCGGACCGCCGGCGGTGTGCATGATCGGCATCAGATCGCTGCCGTCGAGGATCCCGAACACGATCAGGACGCTGACCCCGAGCAGGGCTGCCACCGTCATATCGATCAGGTCGAACGCGATCAGGAGGATCACGGCGGCGAAGACGCCGATGGTGAGATAAATCTGAAAGTCGGTCATCCGGGCGTCACTCAATCGATCGGTGGAGAATAGTGGAGTCCGCCCTGGGTCCAGAGTCGGTTGAGACCGCGCTCGATCTTGAGCGGACTGTCGCGCCCGACGTTGCGCTCGTAGATCTCGCCGTAGTTGCCGACGGCCCGAAGAGCCCGTATCCCCCAGCCGGGCTCGATACCTATCGAACGGGCGATGATGTTCGCCTCCTCGGCGGTCCGCTGCACCAAGGGGTTCCTGCTCTCCGCAATGACTGCATCGAGGTTGTCGCGCGAGACGCCGTATTCCTCCGCGAGGATCAGGACGTTCAGGACCCACCGGATCACCGTGGCCCACTCCAGATCGCCGCCCCAGACGACGGGGCTGAACGGTTCCCTAGAGATGCGTTCGGGCAGAATCACGAATGCCTGCGGATCGCTCGGCGCCCGCAGACGCATGGCGGCCAGATGGCTCGCGTCCGAGGTGTAGGCGCGACAGCGACCGGCGAAGAAGGCTTCCGCAGCCGCGGGAGCCGAGTCGATCAGCAGTGGCTTCATGGACCAGCCTTTCGCCTCGAAATAGGCCTTCAGGTTGCGCTGGTGCGTCGTTCCCCTTTCCACGCAGATGGTCGCACCATCGAGGTCGGCGAGGGTCGCAATCTTTGCCGGGACCAGAAAGCCCTGACCGTCGTAGAAGAGGATCCCCGGAAACTGAACCTTCAACACCGCCTCGCGGGTGAGGGTCCAGGTGGTATTGTTCAGCAACAGGTCGATCCGGCGCGTCTGCAGCGCGGGGAAACGGGTCGAGGTGAGCAGCGGCACGAGTTCGACCTTGTCCGGGTCGCCCAGGACCGCCGCCGCCACCGCGCGGCAGAAGTCCACATCGAACCCACGCCAACGTCCGTCGGCGCCCTGCTCGGAGAAGCCTGGGATACCCTCGCCGACCCCGCAGCGCAGTTGCCCGCGGGTCTTAATTCCATTCAATACCTCGCCGGCCTCGCCCTGCGGCAGGGCCGCGAACGCCAAGACCAGCAGGGCGGCACAACAAACAATCCGGTCGATTTTCATCCGGGGCCTCCAGGACGGGTGAGTATTGACATTGAGAGAGCGTACCCGCGCCACCCTGAATGCCATGCTTTCGAAGCGGGGATCGAACTCGCGTTCAGGCCCCATCTACCAGGCGTACAAGGCGCCCACCCCGTAGATCCACTGATTCTTCGAGCCCTCCTGCGAGACCAGGGGGCTGTCCGCGGCGTTACCCACGAGTCGCGAGTACATGGCGCCGGCGCCGAGGTGCCACTGCAGGCTCAGGTGAAGCACCGCCGCCGCCCAACCGCGCACGTCGCGCACGCCGTTCCCCGCCACGTAGACTGGGAGGCCGCTGGCAAGGGAATCGGCGGGCGTCACCCCGAAGTACTCGTCCATGTAGTTGCCGCTGCCGTAGGTGAAGGCCGCGCCACCGCCAACGGTCACCATCTTCGCCACTGGCTGCATCGCGTAGGCGTTGAGCCCGGCAGTCCAGCCGTTGTAGACGCCGCTGACGTCTCCCACGGCCCAGGCGCTCACACCCGCCATTCTGCGGATCTCCTCTGGATCCCGCCAGACGTAGCCACCGAAGAGACCGAGGCTGATGGAGTCGTCGATGTGATGAACGCTGTCGACGACGGCGTTATCCACATCTTCCCGGCCGAAGCGCCAGAGACCCACCGGACCGAGCTGCCAGCTGGGGTGATCGAGCACGTTGACGCGGATCTCATTGCCGAGCAGGCTGACGAACCTTGAGCCACCCAAGGACAACCGCCCGAATGGGGCGGCGCCCACGTTGTAATCATTCGACCCGATGTAATCGGGATACGCACCTACACCGATCCCGAAGAAATTGAGCTGCGATAGCTCGATCGGGATGACGAGATCCTCCGCATGACCTTGCCGAGCCGCCATCGCCGCTAGGGCGAGTACGGCGGCCGCGCGCAGGCACGTATTCATCAACTCGCTGTTTTTTTTCATTTTCGGTCCTGAGCAATTGGAAATCGCAAACGTGGGCGTGAGCCCTTATCGTGGAAACAACAGGGTGATGGTGAGGCGCGCGCCCCAACTTTCGGGAGCATGATCGGAGCCTTCGGCCTAATATCTGGAAGGTGTCGCCGATGGTGCGGATGCGACTCCCATCGGATCGCATCCACCAGCGGCGAGCCGCGCCCCCCTTGGTCGCCGATCAGTCGTGCTCGAGATCGACCTGCTTGAGCACCTCGAACGGCTTCGGCGAGGCGACGTGCTGCTTCGGCGCGGTGCCCGGCAGGATCTCGAAGTCCGGCGTGAATAGCACGAGGATCGAGCGCAACTGGTCGAAGCCCGCTCGGTCCCCGTCGAACTTCGCCTTGCCGGCCTTGATCAGGTCGTCAAAGGACGCCTGTCCCATCATCACCTGATTGAGGTCGGCACGGTTCACCGTGATGGTGAGGTCCGGGCGCTTCGCCTGGAATCCCTTGATGGTGGTGAGCGTGGCATTGCTCATCTCGACGACGTACTGCTCGCCGTTGTCGGGCGTCACGAGATTGATCGTGAACTTGAGCCCCTCGGCCTTCTTCGGGTCCACGCTGATGCCGATGAAGTCGAGCCACTGCTCGGTGGACATCGCGCGGACCACGTCCGGGCCGGTGGAACGGGGCGGAACGCCTCCCGGCAGGCCGTTGCGCAGCTCGTACGCGCCCTGCAGGAAGCTGTTGCGCACGCTGGTGCTCTCCGCCTGGTAGCCGAGCTGCTCGAAGGTGTCGGCGAGCAGCCGGCGCGCCGCCTGGTTGTTCGGCTCGGCGAACACCAGCTTGTTGAGGATCTCGGTGGCGTAGAGATAGGCACCCTCGTCGTAGAGCTGCTGGGCGCGCGCGAGGATCTTCTCGGCGCCACCCATCATCTCCACGTAGAGCGGGGCCGAGTCGGCGGGCGACAGCGGGATCAGGTTGGTCGGGTTGCCGTCGTAGTGTCCGAGGAAGCGGTTGATCACGGCGCGCGAATTGTTCTGCACGTCACCGTGGTAGCTACGCGCGGCCCATTGGTTCCGCAGGCTCTTCGGCACCTCGTAGACGTTCTGGATCTCATTGATCGTCACGCCCAGGTTGGCGTAGTGCAGCGCCTGGTTGTTGAGGTTGGCGTAGGCGTCGCGCTGCGCGCGCAGCACCTCCTGGATGCGGTCGTTCCCCCAGCGCGGCCAGCTGTGCGAGGCGAACATGACCTCCGCGTCCTGCCCGAACTTGTAGAGCGCGACGTTGATCTCCTTCGACCAGTTGATCGCGTTGCGCACCGCCGCGCCGCGCAGCGTGTAGATGTTGTGGATGGTGCCCGTCACGTTCTCCGCCGCCCAGAAGGCCTTGAACTGCGGGAAGTAGGTATTCATCTCGACCGGGGCCTCCGTGTCCGGCGTGTTTTGGAACACCATCTTCACGCCGTCGACCGTCATCTCCTCGAAGTCCTTGCTGATGATGCGGTTCGGGGGGATGAGCCCGACACTGCCGCTGGCGATGTTCTTGCCGATCGCCTGGTCGACGTGCCCGAACGGGTCGCGCGGGAGCAGCATGGAGTACTGCCATTGCAGGCGCCGCGACATCGCGTTGCCCGCGAAAACGTTCTCCGATATCGCCGCCTCGAGGAAGTGCTCGGGCGCGATCACCAACACCTTGCCGCTGGCGACGTCGGCCTCGTCGACCACGCCGCGAACGCCGCCGAAGTGGTCGCCGTGCGAGTGGGAGTACACGACCGCGACGACCGGCCGCTTGCCGAGCTTTTCATTGATGAACTCGAGCGCCGCCCGGGCCGTCTCCTTGGCGGTCAGCGGATCGAAGATGATCCAGCCCGTGTCGCCCTTGATGAAGCTGATGTTGGCGAGGTCGTAGCCACGCACCTGGTAGATGCGCCCCGGGACCACCTCGTAAAGACCGTAGGCCATGTTGAGCACGGCCTGCCGTTGCAGCGATGGATTGATGCTCTCGAAGTCCTTGCCGTCCAGCAGCCATTGGTAACTGCCCATGTCCCAGGCGACGTGTCCGGCGTCCGCCATGATTTGCTTGTAAGGCGGCTCGGCAATGAAACCCTTCTTGGCCTCCTCGAAGTCGCGTTGATCCTCGAACGGCAGCGTGGCCTTCAGGCCGTCGCGCAACTCGATCGTGAACTTGGAAGGCGCCCTGCCAAGGGGATCGAAGTGCTCCGGATGAATCGGCTTGGCCTCGGCCGGCGCCTTCGACACCGGCGGCACCGGCTCGGCCTGCGCCGGCTTCGCCGCCACCAGCTCCGTCGGCAGCACGTAGGGAACCCCGGCCCACAGCCGGACGGCCGAATCAAGCTTCACCGCCGCCGGATCGTTCCAGACGTAGCCGAACCGCTCGTCGAACCACTGCCGGTTGGCGAACAGAATCTGGGTTACACAGTCGGCCATCGAGACGTTGACGCCGGACTGGCGGATCGATGCACACAGCGTCGAAAGGTTCTCACCCCGGTTCAGGGTAAAGGTGTTCGCTGGAGCGGTCTTGGCGGGCGTTTCGGTCCCCATTGTCAAACCTGCTACCGACATGGCGGTAAGAAAGGTGATTATGATCGGGAGGCGAGTCGTCATCGGATTTTCTCATTCGTTTGGTAGTTAGGGTCAAAGCGTGCGGTTTCATCACGTTGGCGTCGCTGTCCCGGCAGTGTGCCCATCAGAACCGTACCGTGAAGCCGAGCAGCGGGCCGTTCAAGTCGATTTCGACGTCGCGCCCGTCGATCGTCTTCTCGA
>JAVMKL010000081.1:0-6241 GCA_031732875.1 Candidatus Competibacter sp.
TACGGTTTGCCTTTTGATCGGGCGGTGAATGCGGCAAACTCTCCGCCATGCCTCACTACGTCCGCGCCTGTGGGCTTCGGGGAATGATGTCGGGCAACGCTCCGTTTTTGCCCGACCTACCTTGCTCATCGGCAACATGATTGAAATGGCGGGCCATGCCCGCCCGACGCACATTCGCCGCAATTGGGTTCCGCAGCCAGGTGGATCGACATATAAGGGTACGCAATGCGTACCTTTTCCTGCGTGATGACCTACGACGGAAATGCTTTCGAAGTTAAGTCCGCCGATCCCGAGGGGCGAACTTATGCCCTGCTCCCCGTCCCAGCCGGTCGGTTGATGCAGTTACGGGATGTGCCCGAATATGCGATGGCCTGATCATCATTTACCCCGGTACGGCGGGGTGGTCATGGCTGCTCTCCGTTCGTCGGCAACCTTGGAAGTCTCTACCGGTTGACATGGGAACAGCCATGGCCGCTTCAACCTACCCGAGAAAAACTAGCACCATCAGTGAATACGCAAGCGATCTTGCAGGGGAATTCATCCGACGCATCGTCGTTGATCCGGCGATCTGTCGCGGCGAACCATGCGTTCGCGGCTTGCGATGCCCGGTCGATGGAGATCTAAGCGGCGCTGCTCAACCGCTCGTACTTGGCGCGCAACTGTTCGTCGGTTTCGGGGTGCTTCGGGTCGGGAATGATGCAGTCCACCGGGCAGACCTCGATGCATTGCGGGGTATCGTAGTGACCCACGCATTGGGTGCAGAGATTCGGATCGATCTCGTAGATCTCGTCGCCTTGGGAAATCGCTTCGTTCGGGCACTCCGGCTCGCACACGTCGCAATTGATACATTCGTCGGTGATCATCAGTGCCATGGCTGGCTCCTCGTTCTGTTTCAATTCACGGTCGGCCTTATTCCACCGGCTGACACATTGAAACCCACCGCGCCCGAAATCAGTCGCGCCGGATTTCCGATCATTTTACTCGATTATTTTCGGGATGCGAATTTTGCCGCCAGCGCCGCTTCGACCTTGGGATGGACGAACGGCGCGATGTTGCCGCCCAGCTTGGCGACCTCGCGGACCAGGCTGGAGGAAATGAAGGCGTACTGTTCGGCGGGGGTCAGGAAAATGGACTCGATCTGTGGATTCAGCCGGCGGTTCATGCTGGCCAACTGGAACTCGAATTCAAAATCGGCGACGGCGCGCAAGCCGCGCATGAGGACGTTGGCGCCGATGCTCTTGGCGTAGTCGACCAGCAGGATATCGAAGCCGCGCACCTCGACATGGGGAATGTGCGCCACGACCTCGCGCACCAGCGCCACCCGCTCTTCCAGCGAGAACAGCGGCTGCTTGTTGGGGTTGGCGGCAATGCTGACGATCAGCCGGTCGAACATGCGGGCGCCGCGCTCGATCAGGTCGGCATGACCGTTGGTGATGGGGTCGAAAGTGCCCGGGTAGATGGCGGCGACGGACATGACGGTTCCTGGCGGCTGTCAAGGGTTGGGCGGATTATCGGGAAAGCCGTGCGGCAAGGCAACCTTACTCCCCTCGCCCGCCAGCGGGAGAGGGGGCGAGGGCTGGCGCTTCCCGCCGGGCCAGCCGGCAAGCGACCGCCCCGGCGATCTTTTCCCGATGAGACGTCCAGTTGGCGGGCAAGGGAAGTGGCTGCAGATCCACTTCCGCCTCCAGGTAGATCCAGGCGGTTTCCGCCAACCAGCCGCTCTGTTCCAGCATCGCGCAAACCGGCTCCAGCAACCCTTCGCCAAAGGGTGGATCGAGCAGCACGATTTCGAACGGCGTTCCCGGCCGGTGCAGCCAGGCCCGCGCGTCGGCCTGCTCGACCCGCAGGCCCCGGGCGTTCAACCGCACCAGGTTCTCGCGCAGGAGGCGGACCGCAAGTGGATGGCGTTCGACGAACACCACTTCCGCCGCGCCGCGCGACAACGCTTCGATGCCGAGCGCGCCGCTGCCGGCGAAGAGATCCAGGCACCGGGCGCCGGGCAGGATCGGAGCCAGCCAGTTGAACAGGGTTTCCCGCACTCGGTCGGGGGTGGGCCGCAGCCCCGGCAGGTCCGGGAATTCCAGCCGCCGGCCGCGCCACTGGCCCGCGATGACGCGCAACCGGTTAGCGTGTTCCCCGCGCCGGTTCACGAACCCGCCGAACCCGCCGGAGCCGGCCCGGCCTGGGCAGCCGGGCCGCCACCGACGATGACCGTGATCAACTTGTCTGGCTGGACATGCCGTTGCCAGGCCGCCTTGACCTGTTCCAGGTCGATGCCGTCCATCGTTTCGATGTGGTTTTGCAAGTAATCCAGCGGCAGATCGTAGAAGGCGATTCCACCCAGGGCGTTGACCAGTTTGCCGTTGCCGGCGATGTCGAGCGCAAAGCCCCCGGTAATGTTCCGCCGCGCTTCTTCCAGAAGCTGCGCGGCGGGACCCTGGGCGGTGAACTCGCGCAACGTGATCTGGGCCACCCGCAGCGCGGTATCGACCTGATCGTTGCGGGTTTGCAGGTTGATCAGGAACGGCCCGGCCTGCCGCATGGGGGAAAAAGCGCTGTAGGCGCCATAAGCCAGCCCGCGCTTTTCGCGAATCTCCTGGGACAATTGCGACACCAGCCCGTTGCCGCCCAACACGTGGTTGCCCAGATAAAGCGCGTAGTAGTCGGGATCGGCACGGCTGACCCCGATTTGGCCGATCAGAATATGGCTCTGGCTGGAGGGGTGGGGAATACGGATCGTTTGACTGGTCGGGACCGGAGGGGGCGGCGGCGGCGGGGGTATCGTCTCTCCCTTGGGCAGGCCGCCGACCAGGGCATTGGCCAGTTGTTCGGCGGCGGCGCGATCCAGATCGCCGACGATGGCGACCACGGCATTGGAGGCGATGTAGTAACGGCGGTGAAAGTCCTGAATGTCGACGCGGGCGATGGCGTTCAGGCTGGCGGCGGTACCTTCGGGGGGCGAGCCGTAGGGATGGCCGCCGTACAGCGCCTTGAAGAAAGCGTCCTGGGCGATGGCACCGGGTGACTGGGCGCGTTCCCGCAGCGCCGTCAGCATTTGTTGGCGGACCCGCTCCACGGCGTCCGGGGCGAAGGTCGGTTCCTTCAGCAAGCGGGCGACGGTTTCGACGGCGGGCTGGAGATAACGCGGGTCGACGAGGCTGCGCAGCGAGACCGAGGCCGCGTCGCGCCGCGAACTGGCGCCCAATCGGGCGCCGACCTGGTCCAGTCGGTCGGCGATGATATCGGCGGTCCAGTCGCCGGCGCCTTCCTCCAGGAGAGCGCTGGTCAGCCTCGCCAGTCCGGGCCGCTCGCCGTCGCGAACCGAGCCGGCGTTGAACAGGATCTGCGCGTCCACCATCGGCAGTTCCCGGGCCGGGATGAAGTAGACCGGCACGCCGTTGGCGGTGCGCCAGTTCTGAATGGCGGGTACGGCGGCGGCCAGGCTGGACGCCAGCAGCAGGACGATGGCCAGAATGCCGGAGAATAACGGTTTCAAGGAGGGCATGATGGAAAAATCCTTAAGCTCCTCTCTCCCCTGACGGGAGAGGGGTCGGGAGTGAGGGGATTAGCGAATGGCATGATCCATTCCAGCAGCGGGCGCGCTCGGCTGGCGGCCGTCCAGCGGCAGCGGTTCCAGGATCGCCACGGTCAGCCGGTCGTCGGTCAGATACTTGCGGGCGACCTCGCGCACCTGTTCCGGGGTGACCGCCTGAATCCGTCGCACGTAATCATCGAGCTTGTTCCAGCCCAGACCGACGGTTTCCAAGGTTCCCAGCCGCATCCCCTGATAGAACATTGAATCCTGCTGGTAGACATCGGCGGCGACCACTTGCGCCACCACCCGCGCCAGTTCGTCGGCGCTGACCGGTTCCTCGCGCAGTCGCGCCACCTCGGTGCGCAGGGCCTGCTCCAGTTCGGCGTTGGTACGACCCGGCGCGGGATTGCCGGCCAGCACGAACAATTCGTCCAGCCGCGAAGCTGGGCTATAGCCGGCGTCGGCGTCGGCGGCGACCTGGCGGCCGCGAATGAGGTTCCGGCTGAGGCGCGCGCTGGCCCCGCCGTCGAGAATACCTTCCAGCACCACCAGCGCATACGGTTCCCAGTCCTCGGTGGCGGTCTTCAGGGTTGGCGCCTTGTAACCCAGCGTCACGTAAGGCACTTCCGCCGGGGTTTTGATCATGATCCGCCGCTCGCCCTGTTGAGGGACTTCCGCCGCCGGTTTGAGCGGCGCGAGCGTGCTCGGACTCAAGGGGCCGAAGTGTTTTTCGGCCAACTCGCGGACCTTGGCCGGGTCCACGTCGCCGACCACCACCAGCGTGGCGTTGTTCGGCGCATACCACTGCTGGTACCAGCGGCGCAGATCGTCCGGGGAGATCGCTTGAATATCCTGCATCCAGCCGATGATCGGATGGCGGTAGGGACTGGTGACATAGGCGGCGGCCAGAAATTGCTCTTGGGTCAGCGCTTCCGGCTGGTCGTCGGTGCGCAACCGGCGCTCCTCGGCCACCACTTGGGCTTCTTTGGTGACATCTTCCGGCTTGAGCAACAGGTGACGCATCCGGTCCGCCTCCAGCCGGAAGCTGAGTTCCAGCCGATCCTTTTCCAGCGTCTGGAAGTAGGCGGTGTAGTCGTGACTGGTGAAGGCGTTTTCGTTCCCGCCGTTGGCGGCGATGATGCGGGAGAACTCGCCGCCCGGCACGTCCGGGGTGCCCTTGAACATCATGTGTTCCAACAGGTGCGAGATGCCGGTCAGGCCGCTGGGTTCGTAGCTGGAGCCGACCTTGTACCAGACTTGGGAAACCACCACGGGCGCGCGATGATCTTCGCGCACCAGAACCTTCAGGCCGTTGGCGAGGATAAATTCGTGGACGGGGGCGGCCGCGAAGGTGGATGTGGCGCTTAACAACCATGTAAACAATAACTTGTCGAGGTATTTAGGCATGATCTTCGGTGTCGAACGTAATAGGTGCCTGCGTACAACAGACTGAAATGGTACGATAAGTTCCATACCGCATGATCGCATCGATGAGTTCGCCATGACTGACCCGAAGCATGATTCCACCAAGCCGGTTCCCGCGCCCGAGGCGCCGGAGCGCAAGAAAGCCAGCCTGTTCGAAGTCCTGAACCGACCGATTCACTTCCCCTTCCGCAAGGACCGCGCATCCGACGCGGCGGCCGAGCCGACCGAACCCAAACCCGAGCGCTTCGCCCGGCTACGCGATCGGCTGCGGCGCACCCGCCAAGGTCTGGTCAGCGGACTGGGTGGTCTGTTCTCCGGCCGGAAACTGGACGACGAGGCGTTGGAGGAACTGGAGAGCCGCCTGCTGCTGGCCGATGTCGGGGTGGAGGTGACCAACCATTTGATGAAGCATCTGGCCGAACGGGTCTCGCGCCAGCAATTGAACGACGTGCCGGCGTTGCTGCGGGCTTTGCACGATGAACTGCTGGCCATCCTTGCTCCCTGTGGCCAGCCGCTCCAACTCGGCGAGGCCCGGCCCTATACCGTCCTGATGGTCGGCGTCAACGGTGTCGGCAAAACCACCACCATCGGCAAACTGGCGAAAAAGTTACAGCACGATGGCCATTCAGTGCTACTGGCGGCCGGCGATACCTTCCGCGCCGCCGCCGTCGAGCAACTGCAGGTCTGGGGCGAGCGCAACCGGATCGCGGTGATCGCCCAGCAGAGCGGCGCCGACGCCGCCTCGGTGATTTACGACGCCATCCAGGCCGCCAAGGCCCGGCAGGTGGACGTGGTGATCGCCGACACCGCTGGCCGGTTGCACACCCAGTCGAATTTGATGGAGGAACTGAAGAAGATCAAGCGGGTCATGGGCAAGGTGGATGCCGCCGCCCCGCATGAAGTGTTGCTGGTGGTGGATGCCAGCACCGGCCAGAACGCACTGAACCAGGCCGTGCAGTTCCACGAGGCGGTGGGCGTGACCGGTCTGATCCTGACCAAGCTGGACGGCACCGCCAAGGGGGGCATCGTATTCGCCATCGCCCGCCGCCTGGGCTTGCCGATCCGCTTCATCGGCGTCGGCGAGAGCATCGAGGATTTGCGGCAGTTCGACGCCGCCGAGTTCGTCGCCGCCCTGCTGGGCGAGGATGGGGACGATTGAGAACCCGTACAAAAACTCCCCTCTCCCTCCGGGAGAGGGGTTGGGGGTGAGGGCGTTTTTTCGACGACTTAGGCCATTTCCGACAAAGATTTTACCCATCATGCAGGCCGAACCAAGATGTC
>JAVMKL010000082.1:0-22567 GCA_031732875.1 Candidatus Competibacter sp.
TAATCACCGGGTCCGTGGTTCGAGTCCGCGCTGGGGAGCCAGATAAAACAAGGGGTTAGGCGAAAGCCTAGCCCCTTTCTTTTTTCCCGTTGTCCACTGGTTGTCCACTTTCTGAAAAGCACTGGCGATTGTCCACAACAAGCGGGGTGTCAGTTCCAGGAATCGCCGGGCATCGCTTTTAATAGTTCGGTCGTTCCGAATTCCCGGAAATTTCCAGATTCCGCCGAACCCGCTATTCAGTGGACAACCGATGGACAACGCGCCGGCGGCGAACACCCTGCTACATCAGGTGGAACAGCCGCCCGGTAGGAACTCCCGCGCCAAGGCGGCGAACACTTCAACATCCGTTTCCAGCCGCAGCGACAGCGGCGCGGATTCAAACCCGGTGGCGACGTGGCGCAAGGCCACCACCACGCGCCAGGGTTGCCGGTCCAGCCGGTAGAACAGGGCGGGCCGTTGTCCGGCCATTTCCGCTTGTGAGCAGGTCTGCAACCACCACTCCGACAGCCGGGGCCGGGCCGCGCGCTTCACCTCCACCGCCCAGCCGGGGACGCCTAGCAGATCCGCGCCACCTTGCCGGGACTGTTCCAGATTCCGCGTCACGTCCTCGCCCAAATGCTCCCGCAGCAACCCGGCAAGCTCCCGCTCGCCGCGCGCGCCCTTGCACCGTTGCATCGCCGTCATGGTTCGCCCTCGTTCAGTTCGATTCCATCATCCCGCGCCGCCGCGTCATCATCGCCAACGCACATAAATATTTTCTCCCCCTCTACCCTCACAGATTCCGTAACTTCCGTAACTTCCGTAACCACGCCTTTAGAATCAATTGGTTAAGGGTTACGGAATCGCGGAAAACCCGCAAAAATCCGTAACCAATTCCGTAACCGCATCGCCAAGGCCAGCCGCCCGAACCAAGGGCCGGTTACGGAATTGAAGGTTTCGGTTACGGAATTGAAAACGAATCCGTAACCGAACAGAGCCCGCAACTGATTGAATGAAGTATCCTTTTTTTTCACGGTTACGGAAGTTACGGAAGTTACGGAATCTGTGAGGGTAGAGAGCTTTAACTTTCGAGGGCGTTTGCATCGAACACTAAGACCCTTTCCGACTTGCCGGCTATCTTCACGGTTCGGGTCGTCTCTTGCCCGGCTCCGGTCGGGTTGCCCGGTTGCAACCAGCCGCGTTGCTGGCACTGGCGCCACAAGGCACGGGGCCGGATATTCAAGCCGGTATCGCCCTTGCGTAGTGTCTCGTTCACCAGTTCGAGGGTTGGTGTCGCCAGCAAATACAGTTCGCCCTTGCCCTCGTTGCGCCAGCCCAGACAGGGGCCGTGCAACGGTTCGGGGGGAGCTTCCCTGCTTCCATCGTTCGCCAGGGGTTCCACATGGGCCGCGCCGCCGGCCAGTAATTCCGCCAGGGCCAGCCGGAAGCGTTCCGCCGGTTGCGAGTCGGACACATGCCGGGCATGGCGCCGCGCCAGTTCCATCAGGATGTCCACCACGGGCAACGCGGGGAAGGACAACCCGGCTTGGCGAAAGTGTTGGAACGCCAGTTGCGCGCCGGTCAACAAGAACGCCACCTGTTCGGGCGCGCGCCCGGATAACCCTTGTTGCAGGGCCGCCGCCCGGTAATCCGCCCATACGCGTTTGCAGTCCGCTACCGTCGCCTCATACCGGGCCGCCAAGTCCTTGATGAAATCCGCCATGGCGCGCGCCAGCAAGCCGCCGGCCGCCGCCGCTTGCCCTCGGGTCAACGCCGCCAAGTCCACGTCGCCGCGCTTCAGCGTTGCGCCGAACAACCGGGCGTTGACGCTTTCGCCGATAGGCCACTGTTCCGCCGTGCCGATGACCAGCCCACGGGGGAAGCGTTCGGGCCGTTGCGACAGATCCGCCCGCAACCGGCCGCGCCCTTGTCGGTTGCCGCAACCGCGAATCACCCGGCTGGCCGTCGCATCCAACGCCGCTTGCTGGCTGGTGCTGGGTTGGGGCGCGTAGTCGTCAATCACCGCCAGGGTATCCGCCAGCGCGAACAACTTGCCCTCCAGGGCGTTCGCCGAATCCGTCCAATTCGCCGTCAAGCACGTCCGATCCATCGCCGCGCCGAAATGCGCCAGCGCCACCGCCGCGATGCTGGATTTCTGGCTTTGCGAGGGCGCTTCCAGCCACAGCATGAAATCCACGTTCAGGGCTTGCGCCAGGGGCGCCAGGTAGACGCACGCCAGCAAGGGCAAGCTCGCGGCATGGGGCGCCAAGTCGAGGCACTTCAGGGACGCCGCCGCCGCTTCCCGCCGTTCCTTGGGAGTGGCTGAAGGAGCCGGGAGCGCGTAGCGGGCGAGGTCTTTCAGTTCCACGTCGATTCCCGCCACCGGGCCGGCCGCGCCCATGGCGCCCGCGCCGTGCAGGTACAGCCACGCACCGTCCACCTTCCGCCATCCGGTATGGGTGTAGACGGTTCGCCGTTCGACGGCGCCGGCCGCATGGCTCAAGGTTTGAATCGCCGCCCGCAAGGTGTCTTTCTTGCCGTTGCCGGGTTCGACGATGCAGTGCGTTCCCCAATTTTTCGCGGGCCATCCCATGGCCATGAACTCTTCAAAGGTCACGGGCACGCGGGGCAGGGGCCGCCCGCCCTGTTCGCCCTCCACGGTCAACAGTAACTTGGTTTCCGCGCCGTCATCTTCCGTGGTTTCCGCCACGATGCGCGCCGTGAAGTTGCACAACGGCATTTCCTCGGGTTCGCCCTGGGCGTTCCACTTCACCGCCTTGATGCCGGTCGGAGTCGCCACGTACCGCCCGGCTTGCCGGCCGGGCTTGCCCTGAGGGCGTTCGGGCTTGGCGTCATCCGCCAACCAGTCAGCCGGGGGCGGTTCGCCCTGTTCCGCGAGGGCGAGCAGCTCCCGCGCCAGATCCGCGCGCCGTTCCTGGGGGAGCGGGTCCAAGCCGTTCCAGCCGGGCACGCGCGCCGCCAGCCAATCCGCCGCGTCGCCTTTCTCGGGAACCGGCAAGCGAATCAATCGCACCTCGGGGGCCGGGGTCAGCCGCGCCAGCGCCTTGCACGCTGCCCGCGCGTACCCTTCACCGGGCCGGTCGTTGTCGGGGAGCACGTAGACTTGGGGCACGCCCGCCAGCGCCGGCCAATCACCACCGGCCGCCTTGTTCGCGCCACCTTGCGCCGATACGGCCGCCAGCCCCAGCGAGTGCAGGGCCGCCGCGCATTTCTCGCCCTCCACCACGAACGCCGGGGCCGCCCGTCCGTTCAACCGTTCCACGCCGAACAGCACCGTGCCGGCCGGGCCGCCCGTCTTGAAACCGCCGCGCCCGTCCGGCTTGAAAAAGGGGATGATTTGCTTGCCGTTGTGGTCTGAATCGAATCGAACCACAACCCCTTGTGGTTCGCCCGCCGGGTTGCGATACCACCAGCACGCCTTGAAGGAATAAAACGCGCCTTGCCGCCGGTCCTTCCAGCGTTCGGGGATGAAGGAGGGTCTTGAAGTCGAGTCGTTCATGGGAAGATTCCGCGAGGATCCGGGAATCGGGTAGAATTCCGGTCCGGTTTGGTAGGAATCCCGCCCGCTCCCTATGGTGTTCAGGTCACGTCATGGGGAACGGGTTTTTCTTCGCGCTTCCGTTGCCGATACGTTGCAGGTCGGCAAGGGCCGCCACCGCGCCAAGGTAGGCAAACTCATAGTCTGTTTCACCGTTCAGCGCCTTATTCAGCGCCCTGATTGCAGTCGCCAGACTCCCGGCTTGCAGGGCAACCAGCGCACGCTTTAACAGCGCCAAACTATCCCCTTCCCCCCCAACTTCATCCACTTCACCAATAGCCGTTTCAAGCTTGTAAACCACATCCGCCAGGGTATCGGCGGCCGTGCTCAACAATGATTCATGTTCCCTGCAAAGGGTGTCCGTGTCCTCCATTGGAGGACAGCGCCCTTCGTTTACAGCCCGAACAAAGGCGGTATCCAATGCTTCGAACCGCCGCTTGCGAATATCGAATAGCGAAGTCGTCTTTTTCGTAGGCATGGTCAATTCTCCAAGGTCAACAAATACCGCCGCGCCAGATCCGCCACCGCTTCACGAAACGACAGCCGGTTCAACTTGGCATGGAAGGTAATCAGGTCGCCTTTCTCGCCACACCCGAAACAATGAAACCCGCCGTGTTTCAGGTTCACGGAAAGGGACGGGTCGGAATCCCCATGAAAAGGACACACCGCCAGAATCCAGCCCTTGGCGGTCGGTTTGCCCTTCAAGTCGGGGAGTGCAGCGCGATAAAACCCCTCGGGGTCCATCGCCGCCTTGAGGGTGTCAGGGGACAAGCGGGGCATAGTCTGACTCTCTCAATGCCGCGCCAGACTTGGCATTACTTTCACCATCATGTTTCGGTAGAAGTTGATGGAACTGAGCAGGCCATAGGGTAAGGTCGGGTTAGGTCTATCTTTCAACCAGTGTGTCAACAATTCCAGGTCAGTTTGAGCCTGATGAATGGCAGAAAGGAGCGCCTCAGAGTCGCACTCCGCAGGAGTATCCGGGTAATACCGGACGCGCGCGGGAACGGCGTTGGTCGAATCGTCAGCCATGGTTTCCACTCCAACAAGGGATGCTGAAACCCGGCTTGGGGGCCGGGCAACTGGCGGGGTTAGGAAACCGCAAGAGAGAGCGGCGCGCGCCCTTACGGAACGCACAACCCGCCAGCCGCCCGATAACGGGGACTGACAGCCGAATCCTGAACGGATTGCGGGCATGAAAAAAGCACGTTGACGGAGTGCGGGGCCGCTCTCTTTGGCGTTTCCTAGGCGCCAGAAAGAAGGATAGGCCAAGGCTAGACCAAGGGCAAGGCGCGTCATCGCCGTTCTTCCTGGAACCAGCGCGCGGCCGTCCGCAAGGCCGCGCCCAGTTGGCACCAGCGCCAGCAGGTCGGGCACAACCGATGATGCGCCGGGGCGGTCGGGCGCATGGATGCCCGACACACGGCGCAACAGCGCCGCCGCTGGGCTGGCTTGGGCACCACGCGCAACCGTGGCTTCACAACGGCAACGCCTGTTGCACGGGGCCACCCGGTCGCCAGCCGGCTTGCAGTCGGTATACCACGGGCGGATTCAGGTCGGTATCGGGTCCGGGATTCGGCATGAGCCGGCTTTCGATGGGCCAGCCGTCCCGCCGTAGACGGTGAATGTGGGCACCCAACCGCCAGCCGCCACGGCCGCCGCAAACCTTAACCAGGTCGGGGTGGGCAATCGCTTTGCCCGCCAACAGTTGGCGCTTGACCCATTCGCCTTGAGTACCGTCAAGCTGCCGCCGCATGGCCGCCGCCCTGCTTTTCACGGAGCCACGCTTGAAACTGTTCAGCATCAATTAAAACTTTTCTCCCAACTCGGAGAATGGCGCGGTCGAGACCATTTCCAGGAATCGGGCCTTTCGTGGATTGGCGGGGCTTGGCGCAAAACACCAGATTCCGCAACGCCGGTTCACTGAAAGCCGGGTAGCGTTCCGAAAGCTGGCGGATAGTTAGGGGAGTCATTGCCGGTTAATCCTCAATGTTGCCGAAAGTGGCTACAAGGATTACCCAGCTTTAGGAGGTTGGCAATTGGGGTGAATTGGGGTGAATTGGGGTGAAATTTTCTACCCCAATTCACCCCTATTTCAAATCGTACTCGGGGAACAGCGCCCAAACAGCCTTTCCCTTACCCTGTTCAGACTGGGCGCCGCGTTGAAACTTGCACTTGCCTTTCAGGTAGTCCGCAACGGTCACAGTCACCATATACCGAAATACCGGGCAGTGGGATTTCAGCAACAAGGCGAATTCTTCTTTCGTTCCAGGGAGTGAATGCCGGTTAAATCCCGCGCCATTGTCCGCCGCACGCTTATCGAGTTCATCCAACAGTTGCGCCAGCGCCGCCCGTTTCGCCGCCGCGCCCTGTTCGGTCCGGTCGGGTTCGCCCTGGGGCACGGGCGCCGGTTCAGCCGGGTCCGTTACTCCGGGGACCGGGACCGCACATTGGGGAGCGGGAACGGATGGCTTTCGCCACGCATTAGGCACCGCGTCATATTGCTCTAACCACGCCAACAGGTCTGCGCGTGCGATGACATTATTTCTGGCGTTCAAATCCCGCTGTCGGATAGCGCGGGTTATTTTGTGGGTCCACCATGCGCCGCTTCCGTATCCGGTCGCTTTCAGCATCGCCGCCCATTGCCCCGTATCGGCTTTATCGGGCAGTTTCCCCAACCGCCCGCGTTCCGCGAACGTCAAACCTCTTTCCAGTGCCGATAGCCACCGCGCCGGGTTGCCGGTATCATCGTTACTTGTCATCAAGCAATCTCCAAGGCCGATATGACACGGGGCGGTTCCTGTTCCACCAGGGCCGCCCCACTTCGTTTCTACGCTGCCGTTTCCTTCACCCTACCCAATTCACCTTGCCCGCCGCGCGCCTTGCCGGCCGTCCGCGGGCCGTATAGCGCTACGTTCAGCGGTACACGTCGCGGCGGTTGCCGACGCGGATAATCTCCACCGTCAACGTGTTCCCGGTCACCTTGTAGATGACGCGATAATCCCCGTCGCGGATCCGCCAGGTATCGTGCATGGCCGTCATCTTGGTTGCACCCTGGGGGTAGGGATTGCGTTGCAGGTCCTCAATCCGCGCCACCAGCCGGGCAATGACCGGCTTGGGAAGCTTGCGCAACTCCCGCACGGCGGAGGGTTTCCACGTCAGGTTATAGGAGTCCATCGGCTTTCAGCCCGGCGATAACATCCGCATGGGCAACGGTCGGTTCATCGCGCCGTTCCGCCAGCGCCGCCAGGTCCGTCAAGCATTCCATCAGTTCCTCAAATTCGTCCACGGGCAAGATGACGGAGACCTTTTGCCCGGTATCGTCAACCACATATTGCGCGTGAAGCGTTGTCGTCGTCATGTCGCCTCCTCAAGGGATTAGCCGAATATGGCCGCGTTCATCCGTTCCACCACGCCGGCCTTGTGCGACTCCGACAGGTGCGCGTAGCGTTGCACCATCGCCAGGGTCTTATGCCCCAACACCGCCGCGATTTCGTTCAGGCTGGCGCCGTTCATCGCCAGATAGGACGCGGCGGAATGCCGCAAGTCGTGAAAATGGAAGTCCGCCAGATCCGCGCGCTTCACCGCCGCTTCCCATGGCGCCCGCAGGTCCATGGGCTTGTTGGGGCGTTTCTCGCCCGCCTTGATGTTCCGGGGGCCATGGTTCGGCCACACCAGCGGGGTATCGAGGCGCCGCACCTTGGCATGTTCCCGCATCAGTTCGAGGGCCATGCCCGCCAGCGGAACGCCGCGCCGTTCGCCGTTCTTCGTTTCCCGCAGGGTTATCCAGCCGCGCGCCAGGTCTACATCGCGCCATTCCAGGTTCATGATTTCGCCCGCGCGCATCCCGGTACTCAAGGCGAGCACCACCACGGGGTACAGGTAGGGGTTCGCGCTGGTTTGGCACTCCCGCAGCAGCACCGCCCGTTCTTCATCGGACAGGAAGCGAACTCGCCCGCGTGGTTCCTGGGGCTTGGAGACTTTCCGCAGGGGCGAATCCTCAAGCCACTGGTATTCCTTCACCGCCACCGTCAAGCAGTGCGACAGCGCCGCCAGGTAGCGCACCACGGTCGCGGGCGAGCGGGGTTCATCGCCGGGGAATCCGGCCGCCAGCTTGTCTCGATATTCCGCCAGCAATGGCGGGGTCAAATCCGCCAGGGCGTAAACGCCAAGCTGTTCTCGCCACCAGTGAAGTTGCTGGCGTTGCTTGGGAGCGCCCTTTTTTCGGGGGAGCACGTCCGCAACGTAGCGGTCGATCAGTTCCGCGAGGGTGTGGCGTTGCGCTTCGCGGGTCTTGAAGTAGCGCCCTTCCCGAATCGCCGCCTCGGTCTGTTGCGCCCAGCGCCGGGCATCCGTGAGCCGGTCGAAGCTGGCGGTCTGCAACGGGAATCCCTTCATGCGGATTCGTACCCGATGCGTCACTTTGCCATCGTTCGCCGTGTGCTTGTCGAAGGTCGCCATCGCCGTTTCTCCAAGGTTCAAACCATGGCGAAAGTCTACGTTAAACGGCGATAAATCACAACATGGGATATACAATCACCTGTTTTTATAAAATTTCTCTATTTAAAATATTATCTTGTAAAATAAAAATGGAATCGTTGTCCACTAAATGTCCGTTGCCAGAAAAAATCCGCTCAATTGAACACCGTTTTAGGCATTTCGAGTAACCGGCTTGTCGGGTTCGCCCTGGGGGAGTGTTGGGGCCGGTCGGAATACAAATCGGGGCGGGGTTGGCTTGCAATCGGGCCGGACAGGGCCGCGCCGTTGTCCACCGGTTGTCCACTAAACCGCGAATAATGGCGTTATTTTGAGTTGTCGCCAATTATCGCTATTTATTCAACATGCTGATATTGATTGAAAAAATTGTGAGTAATCAAGGGTTTTTTGTCTATTTCATGGGACTGTTAATCACCGGGTCCGTGGTTCGAGTCCGCGCTGGGTAGCCAAAAAACAAGGGGTTAGGCGAAAGCCTAACCCCTTTCCTTTTGTCTGTTGCTCGCTTGCCGCCCGATGGCGGGCGAACCATGGCCAGCCCGAACACAAAATATTCTATAATGTTACATAAGAATGAGATCGAGGGAGAACGTCAATGAAACTTTCGCCGATCATTACCGCGGGACTCGCGGCGCTTCTGGGCGCGAACGTTCACGCCTATCAGTCGGCTCAACCGTGCGACGATGCGTGCAAGGCGCAGAAACAGGAGCGGAAAGCAGCGCGGCCGAAAAGCGAGCGGCAGGATGCCAAGCAACGGCAACTCCAACTCTACGAGGAGTGCCTGCGCAAGGCGGACTGGCCGGGCACACCCTCGCGCTCCGAGTGTCGGGCCATGCATGGAAAGTGAGTACGAAACCTGAATTAACTGGCGCGCCCGGCGAGACTTGAACTCACGACCTTCGGCTCCGGAGGCCGACGCTCTATCCAACTGAGCTACGGGCGCGTGGATAAAAGAAAACAGCATACCCGGACTCCGGTCTCCCGTCCAGTGTTCGCCGAAAGCTTTTCATGCCCGCCGAAAATCCTCGCGACATAACGCGCCTCCGACCGGCCAGGGCGAGGGACAACGGTTTTCAGGCAAAGGCCGATAACGTTATAATCAATGTGTTTAAGTCTTGCCCAAGCCAAAAGATAACTAACCAAAACCTTCCCGCCGACGGCGCTCCCGCGAAGGCTGGCGTTCGGCTGACGGGAGATTCATCGAATCGAGCCGAGCCCGCCGCAATGCATCCGGGGATGTGCGGGTTGAGAATGCGTTCAGTGAGGTTAATAGTGTGAATCCACAAGCCGATAAATCCGTTATGACCACGTCCGTTGCCCTGATCTCGGGGTTGGTGCTGTTGGCAGTCGTGCTGTTCATGGTCGCCGCCCTCATCGGTGTCGTCCGCAATGTTGCCCCGGACGATAGCTCGCGGAAACAGGCTGCCGTGCTCGAACGCATCAAGCCGGTCGCCCGGGTTTCCTTCGAACAGCCCAAGCCGGCTGTGGCGGTAAAACTGTCCGGACAGGAGGTCTACAACAAGGTCTGCGCGGCCTGCCACGCCGCCGGTACGCTGGGCGCTCCCAAGACCGGCGCCAAGGATCAGTGGGAACCCCGCTTCGCTCAGGGTCTGGATACGCTGGTGACCCATGCGGTATCCGGCATCCGCGCCATGCCCGCCAAGGGTGGCGATCCTTCGCTGACCGAGGCCAATATCAAGGAAGCCGTCATCTATATGCTGGGCGAGACCGGCATCAAGGTGGAAGCCGTCGCCGAAGCACCGAAGTAAGCTGTTGTCCTTCGGCATTCTCGCATTACAAGGGCCATCCCCAGGGATGACCCTTCGTTTTTCAGGCGAACCACCATGCGTCCCGATCTCCGCCACACCGAATCTCTCCGCCACGAGCGCCGCAACTGGACGAATCTGCGTGCCCTGCTACCGTACCTGTGGGAGTATCGCGAGCGAGTGCTGCTCGCCCTCGGCTGTCTGGTGCTGGCCAAGGTCGCCAATATCGGTGTGCCGCTGACGCTCAAGCAAATTGTGGACAGCCTGGACCCCCACCATCAGGCCGTGGTCGTGCTTCCGGCCACCCTGTTGCTGGCTTACGGTGTGCTGAAACTGGGCAACGCCCTGTTCGGCGAACTGCGCGACGTGCTGTTCGCCCGGGTCCGCTACCGCGCCATGCGCCGGTTGACGGTCCGGACTCTGGCTCACTTACATGAGCTGTCGTTGCGGTTTCACCTGGAGCGCAAGACCGGCGCGATCAGCCGCGATCTGGAGCGGGGCGCGCGCAGCCTGAGCACGCTGCTGAATTATCTGGCCTTCAGCATTCTGCCGGTGGTGGTGGAATTCCTGCTGGCGGCGGTACTGCTGCTGGGCCGCTATCCTACGGTTTTCACGCTCGTCATCTTCGGCAGCGTCGCCGCTTACGTCGCCTTTACCCTGGCGATCACCAACTGGCGGATGGAGCATCGTCACCTGATGAACCGGCTGGAATCGCAAGCCGGCAACGAGGCCATCGACAGCCTGATCAATTACGAAACGGTCAAATACTTCGGCAACGAAAACTGGGAGTTGCAGCGTTGCGACGCGACTCTTGCCTCCTGGGAAAACAGCGCGGTGCTCAGCCAGACTTCGATGTCGGTGCTAAACTTCGGGCAGGGCGCCATCATCGCCGCTGGCGCGACGCTGATCATGTACGTCGCCGCCGGCCGGGTCGGCGCCGGCCAGATGACGCTGGGCGATCTGGTGCTGGTCAACGCCCTGCTGCTGCAACTGTTCATCCCGCTGAATTTTCTCGGCATCGTTTACCGGCAGATCAAGTACGCGCTGGCCGACATGGACGATCTGGTGCGACTGCTGGGGCGGAACCCGGAAATCCGCGACGCCTCGGACGCGGTCGAACTGGCGGTGACAAACGGCGAATTACGCTTCGAGCGGGTGAATTTCGGCTATCAACCCGACCGGCAAATCCTGTTCGACGTGAGCTTTGGCATCCCGCCGGGTCGCAAGCTGGCGGTGGTCGGCGCCAGCGGGGCCGGAAAATCCACCCTCGCGCGGTTGTTGTTCCGGTTTTACGACGTGACCGGCGGACGCGTCCTGATCGACGGCCAGGACGTTCGCGCCGTGACCCAGCAAAGCCTGCGCGCCGCCATCGGCATCGTGCCGCAGGACACGGTGTTGTTCAACGACACGCTGTATTACAACCTGGCCTATGCCCGGCCCGGGGCCAGCCGCGAGGAAGTCGCCGCCGCCGCCCGAATGGCGCAGCTGCACGATTTTATCGCCGCGTTGCCGGCGGGTTACGAAACCCTGGTCGGCGAGCGGGGCCTGAAGCTGTCGGGCGGCGAGAAGCAGCGGGTGGCGATCGCCCGAGCCATCCTCAAACGGCCGCGCATCCTGATCTTCGACGAAGCGACTTCGGCGCTGGACAGCAAATCCGAGCAGGCGATTTTGCAAGCCTTGCGCGCGGTGGCCGCCGAGCACACCACGCTGGTCATCGCCCACCGGCTATCCACCATCGTCGATGCCGACCAGATTCTGGTTTTGGATCACGGCCGGGTGCGCGAACAGGGTACTCATCGGGAATTGCTGCAACAGGATGGGTTGTATGCCCAGATGTGGACCTTGCAGCAGCGGGAGCAGGAAACGCAGGAAGAAGAGCGATTGCTGGGACTGGCCTGAGAGGGACCGATCGAGGAGAAACCTTGCGGGTTATCGCCGAAGAGGCAGGCATGGGCAGGTTGACATAATATATTAGATTATTATAATTTAATTATTAATAATCGACGCCGCCCCGCGGACAGTACCGGCGTGGGGCCGAAGGATCAGGGAGTTTGTACGGCCACCCAATCGTTCGCCTCGCGCCGTCGTCATTTCACCCTTGAAAGAGGTCTTGCCATGCAAGTCAATGTTGGAAATAGTGACCGGATTATCCGAATCGTTGCCGGACTGGGATTGATCGCCCTGGCCGCCACGGGAACCGTGGGGGCTTGGGGTTGGATCGGCGTCGTTCCGTTGCTGACCGGGGTGTTCCGCTTCTGCCCGGCGTACACCGTGTTGGGCATCAAGACCTGCAATACCCCTTCTTAACCTTTTCGGTGCACTACCAGGTCCTGTCATCGGTATTCCATCAGGCAAAAAGGTCATGAGTAGCAAGTCGTTCAAGCAAATTACCCAGGATATCAATCAGGCGCTTAGCGGTTTCCGTAAGGAGGCCGGCGGGACCATGGCCGGTTTTGGGGCCATGGCGAAAGCGGCGATGGCACCGGGCGTGTTATCGGAACTGCAGAAGGAGTTGATTGCCCTGGCGATCGGGGTAACGTCGCGCTGCGATGGCTGCATTGGTTTCCATGTGAAAGCCTTGGTGCGTTTGGGAATGACCCGGGAGCAATTGAACGAAACGCTGGCCGTGGCCGTGTACATGGGCGGGGGGCCAGCATTGATGTATGCCGCCGAGGCCCTGCGCGCGTATGAGGAATTCAGCGAACGATAAGTCCTCCGGCGGGAATTCGCCGATATTCGGACCGGCGCCGCGGTAACGATCCGCGGGTTCGCGCGCCGGTTCCTACTCTTCCCAGCTTTCCGACTCGCCGAACGCCAGCAGCGCTCGTTCCGTTTCGTTCAACACCACCAGCAGACCGGCCCGCTGCCGGTGCAGCCAGGCCAGTCGTTGGTGATGGTCGGCGAGTTCGTCGGTATCGATGGCAACCGACTCGCTTAACACGACGGTCAATTCCGCGACCGATACATCCAGTTCATCCAGATCGTCCAATAACTCCCGCCGCTGGATCCGTAGTTGGTGGAATGTCGTCATCGTCTTCTCCCAAGAAGCCTGTCAACCCGGAACGGTCATCCCCCGATAACCGCCCACGATGTTTGCCGCCATGAAGATCGCCACCGCCGCGTAAAACAGGCGGGGCAGCCATTCCGCCAGCGTATCCCATTGCCGATCCAATTGGGCGTCCCACTGGCGTAATTGATGGCGGATGACTTCGTCCAGCCGGCCCGCCACCTCGCCGCTGGCAAACAGTGCCGCCGCACCGGGATCGTCCACCACGCCGTAGCGATTCAGGGTTTCGGCCACCCCCGACCGGCCATCGGCCAGTGCCGCCGCTGCGCCGGCGAACCGAGCACGCAGCAGTGGGTCGGTGACACTCTTTCCGGCCAAGGGCAGCGCTTCCAGAATCGGCACTCCGGATTCCAGCAACAGCAGCAGGCCGAACAGTCCATCGCGCCGTTGTTGCCGGGCCAGCAGCCCGCCGAGCACCGGCAGCGCCAACAGCAACTTTGCCCACGTCGCACCGGTTTCGCGAGCCAGTTGTTGGCGGTAGGCAAACACCAGCAGGCGCAGACCGCCGTACAACAACAGCGGTGGTCCGGCGGCACGCAGCAGATAGCCGCTCAAGCCGATGGTACCCTGAAACAGCACGGGGAAAGGCGCGACGAAGCACGCCAGCGCCAGGATCAGGAACGGGAAAATCAGCCGCGATTTCAATCGGCCAAACAACTGGGCGCGGTTGGCGTAATGTTCGCTCAGGCGTTTATAGAGGGATTCCAGCCGTCCGCTCGTGGCCGCCGCGCGCACCAGTCGCCCTTCCCACGGCAGCCACAGGTTGCTGTTTTGTCCCGCTTTCGCCAGATCCGCGCCCTTGGCGAGCGCTGCGGCGGTTTGTGCCAAGGCTTGCTGCGCGTCGGTTGGCAAATCGCCCCCAATCATAGAAAACGCCTGCGCCGGTGCAATACCGGCGTGTTCCATCGTCGCCAGTTGAGAGAACAGTTGGGAGCGTTGGTGGGTGGTCAGCGACACGAGAGTGGGTCCGGGCAGAGTCTTACTGCAACTGGATTATCCAGGTTTTCGGCCGGTTATGCCCCATTGCAGCTGATCCAGACCAGCATCGGTCAGTCCGTCGCGCAGATCGACCCAGGTGAAGGCGCGGAGGAACAGCGGCAATTCCGGTCTGGAGGGAGCGTCGGGCAACAGCACGGGAATAATGGGCAGCGTGCGATTTACGAACTCCGATAAACAGGCGCGTATTTCCGGGACTTCCCAAGGGCCGAGGCCGTCCTTACCAACCAGAACGGCGGCGGTGCGCGTTGTTTGGATGATTTTTTCCAACGCCTCCTGCCAGGGCCGCCCCGGTACCTGTTGCTCTTCGTCCAGCCAAGCTTTAAGGCCACGCTTCTGTAGCGCTTGGGCCAGTTTCCGCACGGTCGGTTTATCTTTGCTGTTGTGGCTAAGGTAAAATTATCTTTTAGAATCGCTTTGACCGGATCTCGCCAAGCGATCAGGAATCACCACTTTCCTGTTTCGCCAGCCAGCTCGCCAGATCGGCCAGCGTATGAAAATCCAGCAACGCTTCCGCCAGCGCCTCGGCCTGTTCCAGAGGCAACCGCTGAATGCGCGCCACTTGAGCGGCATCCAACGCGCCAAAGCGTCGCCGCAATAGCCGTAATATCAACGACGTGCTTTCTTCCTGGCGGCCCTCCTGGCGGCCTTCCTGGCGGCCTTCCTGAATACCTTCTGCAAATACTTCCTGATAAAATCGGGTCTGTTTCAAATCCACATCAACCAAATTCAACATCGCACGAATCTCCTCACGGCTAAGTTTCGGTAGTCGATACACCAGCAAGGTTTCCACCAAATCCACCAATTCCGCCCATGCTGTCGTTCCCCGTTGGGCGGGCGTTGCCGGTTGCACCAATGCCTGCGCTTGGGCGATGGCCTGCGCCTGCTCGCCGATCAAGAGTTGCAGCAGTCGCAACCCCAAACTGGACGGCGCCGGCTGACGGAAATCCTCCAGATATACCCGCCGCACTTGCGGGATGGCCAGCAACGCTGCGTAATGCTGGCCGGCATCCCGTTCCACCCGACGCTCTGGGTAAATCACCACCGCCTGCCAGGGATGCGCTGGCGGATGCAAGTACAGATACAGAAAAATCTCCGCGAAGAACCGGCGATAGAACCGGTCATCGGGCTGATACTGCACTTCGACAAACACAATCGGTCGTTCGGTCGCCGCCGCTGGCGGCGCCAACACCCCATCCAGGCGAAACGCCGTTTGTTTGATCTCTTCCGACTGGAACCGATAACCCGCCATATCGGGCGCCGGCCACCCCGCCAGTTCGAACACCAGTTCCGGCAAGCGTTGGAATAGCCGGTAGAACACGCTGTCCGTTTTCAGATTGCATCTCCCCCAAGCAAATGCCCCGAGCGCCAGATCAATCTTAACATCAAGAGCCGCTTAACCTTTTCAACCGTCTGAGTTCGGCCAGCGCCTCTTCCGGAGTCATCTTATCGAGATCGAGTTCCGCCAGCGCGGCGAGGGCCGGATGCGCGGCCTCGCCGAACAACGGTAGTTGTGGCGTCGCCGCCGTTGGTCGCCCCGGCAATTCCCGGCGCAACATCTGCCGTTCCAGCAGCCGCAGCCGCTGGCGGGCCTGCTGGATGACCACCGGCGGAACTCCGGCCAGCGCCGCCACCTGCAAGCCGTAACTGCGATCCGCCGGACCGTCCTGTACCCGGTGCATGAAGGCGATGGTCTCGCCGTGCTCCATCGCGTCGAGATGGACGTTGGCGATGCCGGACTGTTCGTCCGGCAAGCGGGTCAGTTCGAAGTAATGGGTGGCGAACAGGGTAAAAGCGCGTACCGTGCCGGCCAGATGCGCCGCGCAAGCCCAGGCTAGGGCCAAACCGTCGAAGGTGCTGGTGCCGCGGCCGATCTCGTCGATCAAGATCAGACTGCGCGGGGTGGCGTTGTGCAGGATGTTGGCGGCCTCGCTCATTTCCACCATGAAAGTCGAGCGGCCGGTCGCCAGATCGTCGGAGGCGCCGATGCGGGTGAAGATGCGGTCGATCGGTCCGATCACCGCGCGCTCGGCGGGGACGAAACTGCCGAGATGCGCCAGCAGCACGATCAGGGCGGTCTGGCGCATGAACGTGGACTTGCCGCCGAGATTCGGACCGGTGACGATCAGCATCCGCCGCCGTTCGGGTTCGAGCTTCAAATCGTTGGGCACGAACGGCTCGTCCAACACCGATTCGACCACCGGATGGCGGCCGGCCTCGATCTCGATACCCGGTTCGGCCACCAGTTCCGGCGGGTTCCAACGCAGGGCGGCGGCGCGTTCGGCCAGATTGCCCAATACATCCAGTTCCGCGAGCGCGGCGGCGCTGGCCTGAAGCGCGGTTAGCCGGGCGATCAATTGCTCCAGCAGAATGTCGTACAGAACCTTTTCTCGCACCAGCGCCTGTTCCTGGGCGCGGAGCGCCTTGTGCTCGAAGGCCTGCAGCTCCGGGGTGATGTAGCGCTCCGCGCCCTTGAGAGTCTGACGGCGGAGATAGTCGCCCGGCACTGCCTGCGACTGGGCTCGGGTCACTTCGATGTAATATCCGTGGACCCGGTTGAAACCCACTTTGAGGTTACCGATGCCGGTGCGCTGGCGTTCCCGCGCTTCCAGTTCCACCAGATAGCGATCGGCGTGCTCGCTCAGATTCCGCAGTTCGTCGAGTTCGGCGTCGTGGCCGGGGGCGATGACGCCGCCGTCCCGCAAGGTCTGCGGCGGATTGGCGACGATGGCCCGATTCAGCAGATCGCAGATTTCGGGATGCGTCCCGGCGCGGCGGGCGAGATCTTGCAATAGCGTCGCGTCCAGCAAGCCGAGAAACTGTTGTACTTCCGGCAGGCGCGCCAGCGCGTCGGCCAAAGCAACCAGATCGCGCGGCCGGGCCGATTTCAGCGCCACCCGCGCCAGAATCCGTTCCGCGTCGCCGGTGCCGCGCAGCAACCCGCGCAGGTATTCGTAACCGCCGTTGTCCAACAGTTGCCGCAAGCTGTCCCGCCGCTGGCCGAGCACGACCCGGTCGCGCAGGGGGCGGTGCGTCCAGCGGCGCAGCAACCGCCCGCCCATCGGCGTCACGCAGCGGTCGAGCACGCCGAGCAGGGTATGTTCGTGCCGGCCGCTCAGACTGTGTTCCAGTTCCAGATTGCGGCGGCTGGCGGCGTCGAGGATCACGCTGTCCTCGTGGTACTCGACCCGCAGACCGGTCAGATGGGGCAGGGCGCTGCGCTGAGTATCCTTGACGTATTGCAGCAGGCAACCGGCCGCCGCCACCGCGACCGGCTGGTCGCCGCCGCCGAAGCCGTCCAGATTGCGGACCCGGAACTGGGCGCACAGGGCGCGAACGGCGCTGTCCCGGTCGAAATGCCAGGGCGCCTGCCGGCGCAGGCCGGGATGATCGCGCCAGGAGCCGGGCGGATTGAAGTCCTCGCTGATCAGCAGTTCCACGGGCTTCAGCCGTTCCAGTTCGTTGAGCAGCGCCGCCTCGCCGTGAAGTTGCATGGCGGTAAACCGGCCGCCGCTCAGGTCGAGACTGGCCAGCCCGTAGGTGTTTTTCACCTGATGTAGCGCCAGAAGCAGGTTGTCTCGGCGCTCGTCCAGCAGTGCCTCGTCAGTCAGGGTGCCGGGGGTGACGATGCGCGTCACCCGCCGTTCCACCGGTCCCTTGCTGGTCGCGGGATCACCCAATTGTTCGCAGATCGCCACCGACAATCCCAGCTTGACCAGTTTGGCGAGATAGCTTTCGACGGCGTGGAACGGCACGCCAGCCATCGGGATCGGCGCGCCGGCGGACTGGCCGCGCGTGGTCAGGGTGATGTTGAGCAACTCGGCGGCGCGGCGGGCGTCGTCGTAAAACAGCTCGTAAAAATCCCCCATCCGGTAGAACAGGAGAATGTCGGGATGCTCGGCCTTGATACGCAGATACTGCCGCATCATCGGGGTGTGGTCCGACAGGTCGGAAAGACGGTCGTCGTCGGCTTGTTCTTGCAATGGTTTCTGATTCATGAGCAACGACACGCACTGGATGGCGTGGAACTAATAACCAATGGTGCTAGTTTTATTCAGCAAGTTATTGATTTTGTTGAAGGCGTATCCTCTAGCATCGGCAACCTCACGATCATAAGTGCCTGATTTTTCTTGCTCGTAATGAACTAGCACCAATGGTTAATATCAATTCCGTATAGGTTTTATGCTGTTTAGCGTAGGGTGTAGGTTGGGCAAAAGTGTAGCGTTGCCCAACAACAGGTCGGGATATTGGGCTTCATTACGTTCAGCCCAATCTACCAAAACCCACCAAAAGCTCGATATCCATTCGGAAACGGTATAATCAAAAGAGCTAACCAAGGTACTCTGGAGTTCAAACTCAAACCAATCCTCACGATCATGGCCGAAGCAGCGTGGTTGCGCCACCTCAGCATGGGATTGTCTTCAGCCGAAAGATCGAGCGGACGACCTACGGACGGATTCCCGTGTTGTATCTCGCCGGGGGCATTCATCCGGATCAGATCGCCAAACGTGGTTACCGATGGTGTTGATTGCCAAACTCAAATCGGAAACCAGGAGGATCTCGCGCTCGTTCCGGTCAATTTTACTTCCGAATCATGTCTAATGGAGGACATCCCAGATCGGCGCGTGGGGCTCAGGTCCCCGCTCGCCGCGGTCCACTCAGCCAGGAAATCACCATGTTGCCCGTCCTCAAGAAAGGTTCCAACGGACCCGCCGTCAAGGATCTCCAACGCAGCCTGAACCGTTCGCGGGACATCCGTCATGACTCGAAGCTGGCGCCGCTGGAGCCCGACGGCAAATTTGGTTCCCTGACCGAGGCCCGGGTCCAGGAGTACCAGAAGGCAAGAGCGCTCGTCCCGGACGGGCGGGTCGGGCCCAAGACGCGTGGCTTCCTGTTCGAGGAAGCCTACGATCGCGTCACGGCCGCCCAGCGCGTAGCATCCGGGTGGGTCATGCTGGCCCGCGCCGCCATCGTCAAGCTGCGGGGCTTCGCCGCGCGTGCGCAGGGTGGTGCCGGGCGGCCTCCAGGCCCGGAAGACCGGGTCGATGTGGAAGCCCTCAAAACCCATTTTCACATCGACACGACAAGCCTTTCGCCAGCCGAGGCTGCGTCGGCCGCCCGCCTGCTGGACCAGATCGAGCAGACGTACAACCACATCTTCGCGACGCTGAACAGGGCCTCCATCGAGAACGAGGTCATCTTCCGCCGCGTGGGGACACACGAGATGGAGGCCGATCACATCGCCGCCGGCGCCGGATTTCCGTTCCGGTCCTCGGCTTACGTGTTACGCAAGGGCGACCGGATGGTGAGCTTCGCTCCTCCGTTCAACGAGGATGAAGGGTTGCTGGTGCAGCGCATTCTGATCCGTAATCGCCACGTCAACACCGTGATCCACGAGTGCGCTCACCTTGCGAGCCTCGACATCCGGGATATCGCTTACAACTTCGCGCCGCCGGGCTCGCAGACCGCGCTGATGAACAACGGCAAACAATACAGTCGGCTCACCCCCGACGAGGCGCTCCGCAACGCCGACTGCTACGGAAATTTCGCACAGCATGTGGTCTTCCGGGTCGACGCTCTCACCTCGGATCCGGAGGACCTCTTCAGCATCAAGTGTACGACGGAGCTTTGCAGGTAGGCCCAGTTCGTTCGGGTGGTCGCCTGGCCGCCGTTGACGTCGAGCGGCACGCCGTTGATGAAGGCGGCCGCGTCGTGGGCCAGGAACATACGGATAACGCAAGCCGGTGAATCGGCCCGGCTTGCGTCGTTGTCCTCAATCCCCGCCTACCCTCGAATCAGCGTGCCGATGCCGGCGTCGGTGAACAGCTCCACCAGCACCGCGTGTTCGATCCGTCCGTCGATGATGTGCGCCGCCTTGACCCCACCGAACACCGCGTCCAGCGCGCAAGCGACTTTCGGCAGCATGCCGCCGTGAATGGTCCCGTCTTCGATCAGCGCCTCCACTTGCCGGGCGTCGAGGCCGGTCAGCAGATTGCCCTGTTGGTCGAGCACGCCGGTGGTGTCGGTCAGCAGCATCAACTTCTCGGCGCGCAACACCTCGGCGACCTTGCCCGCCACCAGATCGGCGTTAATATTATAAGATTGCCCGTCCGGGCCGACCCCGATCGGAGCGATCACTGGAATGTAATTGCCGGTGGTCAACGTTTCGACGATGGACTTGTCGATGCTGGCGACTTCGCCGACGTGGCCGATGTCGATGATTTCCGGCACCTCCAGATCCGGACTCTTGCGGGTGATGGTCAATTTGCGGGCGTGGATCAGATCGCCGTCCTTGCCGGTCAAACCCACCGCGCAGCCGCCGTGGCGGTTGATGTTGTTGACGATCTCCTTGTTGACCAGCCCGCCCAGCACCATTTCCACCACGTCCATGGTCTCGCTGTCGGTGACCCGCATTCCATCCACGAAGCGGCTTTCCTTGCCGATGCGCTTGAGCAGATTGCTGATTTGCGGCCCGCCGCCGTGCACCACCACCGGATTGAAACCGACCAGCTTCATCAGCACGATATCGCGGGCGAAGCTGTTCTTCAGGTGCTCGGTCTCCATGGCGTTGCCGCCGTATTTGACCACGATGGTCTTGCCGGAGAAACGGCGGATGTAGGGCAGCGATTCGGTCAGAACGTGTGCCACCTGGGTGGCGGCCTGGGCGTCGAGAGCCATGAGTCAATCAACCTTTAAAGGGGAAAGGAGAACGTAAAAGGGTCAGAAGGGTAAAGCCAGATCCCGTCGCAGCGCCAATAAATTCCGGCGGAACCGGTCCTGAATATCGAGCAGGGCGGCCGAATCGTCCGCCTCGAAGCGCAACACCAGGCTGGGCGTGGTGTTGGAGGCGCGCACCAGGCCCCAGCCGTGCGGGAATTCCACCCGCAACCCGTCCAAGGTGATGATCTCCGCGTCCGCTCCAAAATCCGCCTGGTTCGCCAGCCGGGCCATGAAGGCGAACGGCTCGCCCTCGGCCATGTCCAACCGCAGTTCCGGGGTGTTGAGGCCGGTCGGATAGGCGGCGAAAAACTCGGCGCTGGAAATCTCCTGCCGGGCCAACAACCGCAGCAACCGCGCGGCGGCGTAGAAAGCATCGTCGAAGCCGAACCAGTCGTCGGCGTGGACAAAATGGCCGGTCATTTCGCCGCCGAGCAATGCGCCGGTTTCGCGCATCTTGGCCTTGATCAGCGAATGGCCGGTCTTCCATAAAATCGGTTGGCCGCCGAGCCGTTCGATCAAGCGGGTGAGGTGCCAGGAACACTTGATGTCGTAGACCACCCCTGCGCCGGGGTGGCCGGCCAGCACTTCTTCGGCCAGCGGCATCAGCACGCGATCCGGCCAAACGATCTCGCCCGCGTCGGTGACCACGCCCAGCCGGTCGGCATCGCCGTCGAAGGCCAAGCCGATATCGGCCCGGTGTTCGCGCACCGCCGCCTGCAAGTCGGCCAAATTCTCGGGAATGCTGGGGTCGGGATGATGATGTGGAAACCGCCCGTCCACTTCGCAATACAACTCCACGACCTCGCAGCCCAGCGCCCGCAGCAGGGGCGGGGCGGTGCGGGCGGCGATGGCATTGCCGCAATCCACCACCACCTTGCACGGTTTGGACAATTGCAGGGATTCGCTGAGCCGGCGGATGTAGTCAAGGCGGATGTTGGCGCATCGTTCGCCGCCGTGGCCATGGCGCAAGTCGCCGGTTTCGATGCGGCGGCGCAGGTCGCGGATAACCTCGCCGTGCAGGGCGATTTTGTCGATGACGATTTTCAGGCCGTTGTACCGAGCCGGGTTGTGGCTGCCGGTGACCATCACGCCGGCCTGGCTGGAACCGAGGGTGTGGGTGGCGTAGTACAACAGGGGAGTGGAGACCGTGCCGAGATCGAGCACGTCCAGGCCGGCGGCGCAAATGCCGGCCTTGAGCGCTTCGCACAGCATGGGGCTGGACAGTCGCCCGTCGCGGCCGACGATCACCTGGGTTTCGCCACGCTCGGCGGCGAGGCTGCCTACCGCATGACCGATGTCCCGCACCACATCGGGCGTCAGGTCGCGGTCCACGACGCCGCGAATATCGTATTCCCGGAAGATGGATTTCTTCATGCCGCCGGATTCAATGCCGCCCGGAATGGCCGAAACCGCCGGCGCCACGGGCGCTGGGCGTGAATTCGGTGACGACCTCAAAGTGTGCCCGCACCACCGGCACGATCACCAGTTGGGCGATGCGTTCGCCGACGGCGATGGTGAAGGGGTTTTGCCCCCGGTTCCAGCACGATACCAGCAGTTCGCCCTGATAGTCGCTGTCGATCAGCCCGACCAGATTGCCCAGCACGATGCCGTGCTTGTGGCCGAGGCCGGAACGCGGCAGCACCACCGCCGCCAAGCCGGGGTCGCTGATGTGGATGGCCAGCCCGGTCGGAATCAGGTGGGTTTCGCCCGGTCGCACCGTCAGCGGTTCCGGCAGGCAGGCGCGCAGGTCCAGGCCCGCCGAGCCGGCGGTGGCGTAGTCGGGCAGCGGGATTTCTCGACCCAGGCGGGGATCGAGGATTTTCAGTTCGATGGTTTTGGCGGTCATGCCGTGTCGGGTTCCTTGCTGTCGAGGTGGCTCCGGCCAGTCGAATCCCGGCGCGCGACGGTCGATGCCATGGATCGGTTATAACCCTTGCTGTCGAGGTGGCTCCGGCCAGTCGAATCCCGGCGCGCGACGGTCGATGC
>JAVMKL010000082.1:22667-34990 GCA_031732875.1 Candidatus Competibacter sp.
CATGGATCGGTTATAACCTTATCAAAACTCGCGCGGCGATGCCTTCCACAGCCGATACCGCTCCGCGATCAACGTGACCAGTTGTTGCCCCAGCAGCGTCTTGTCGGCCAGCGGCAACACCCGCTCCCCGCCTTCCCACAGCACGTGCAATTCGTTTTGCTCGCTCTCGAAACCACTGCCGGCCACGCCGACCTGATTGGCGGCGATCAAATCCAGATTCTTGCGGCGGCGCTTGTCGTCGGCGTAGCGCAGCACGTCGTGGGTTTCGGCGGCGAAGCCGACCGCGAACGGCCGGTGCGAACGCAGCGCGGCCACTTCCGCCAGAATGTCCGGGTTGCGCGCCAGTTCCAAAATCAGTGCGTCGTGGGTTTTCTTGATCTTCCGTTCGGAGGGATTGGCCGCGCGATAATCGGCGACGGCGGCGGTGGCGATGAAAATGTCCGCCTGGTGGACGCGTTCCATGACCGCCTCGTGCATTTCGACCGCGCTTTCCACGTCGATCCGTTCGACGCCGGACGGAGTTTTCAGCATCACCGGACCGCTGACCAGCACCACTCGCGCGCCCGCCGCCGCCGCCGCTTCGGCCACGGCGAAACCCATCCGACCGGTGCTGCGATTGCTGATGAATCGCACCGGATCGAGCGCTTCGCGGGTGGGACCGGCGGTGAGCAGTACCGTCAGTCCTTGCAGGTCGTAAGGACCGAGCGGCGCGGCCGAGGATGGCGCTGCGGCGGGCGATTGAACCCGGAACTCGGCGACATCGGTCGGGACGCCGAAATGCTCGACGACGTGATTGCATAATTCCACCGGTTCCAACATCCGCCCGGCGCCGATTTCGCCGCAAGCCTGCTCGCCGACGCCCGGACCCCAAATCTTGACCCCGCGTCGTGCCAGCAAACGGCAGTTGTCCTGGGTGGCGACGTTTTGCCACATCAGCCGGTTCATCGCCGGAGCGACGGCGATGGGTTGGTCGGTCGCCAGGCACAGGGTACCGAGCAGGTCGTTGGCCATGCCGTGCGCCAATCGGGCGAGAAAATCGGCGGTGGCCGGCGCGATGAGGATCAAATCTGCCCAGCGCGCCAGTTCGATGTGGCCCATGCCGGCCTCGGCGTTCGTGTCCAGCAGCTCGGTGTGCACCGGTTGGCCCGACACCGCCTGAAAGGTCAGCGGCGCGACGAAGGCGGTCGCCGCCGGCGTCATCGCCACCCGCACTTCCGCGCCCACCTCGCGCAATCGGCGAACCAGATCGGCGCTCTTGTAGGCGGCGATACCGCCGGTGACGCCCAACAGAATGCGTTTCTTGGCCAGAGGTTGCGGCATGACGAACTCCGCGCGGGGTGAGGGATCGCGGCAAGCTTAGCGCAGCTTGAACCGGCGCAAAAGCCAAGTGGAGAACGGAGCGGACGGAAATAAAAAGGACGTCCGAACTCGCATCGAGCGACGCGTGATCGGACGCCATAGTCCGCGACGGCGGCCCCCGTTAGCCGCCCGGATCCGCGCCGCCATCAAGCCACTGTTAGCTCGTGAGCGCGAATCCTTGAAGATTGTTAAGCAATTTAATTGCCAATATTTTCAAGTATATGTTTTTTATAAAAATATAAATATTCGAGATATTGAGCCCATGGCTGGAAAAGGGTGGGATGCCTCATGTCGGTGCGCGAAACGATCCGATTGCCTCATAACGGAGCAATGGGGTCGCCGATCACAAAAACCATGTACGCGCGTCCATCGCGCCAAGCCGATTCTTGATCTGTCCCTTTTTGGTGACCATGCTTTACGGGGAGCGATCAACCGAGGAAAACTTGATGTCCATTCGCGACTGGCCCGATGACGAGCGTCCGCGGGAGAAGCTGCTGCAGCGGGGAGCCTCCGCCCTTTCCGACGCCGAACTGCTGGCGATCTTTCTCCGGGTCGGAGTGGCGGGCCGCAGCGCCGTGGACCTGGCCCGCGACATGCTCAAGCAGCACGGCGGCCTGCGCCAGTTGCTGGAGCTGGATCAGGCCGCGTTCTGCGCGACGCCGGGACTCGGTCCGGCCAAATACGTGCAACTGCAAGCGGTACTGGAACTGGCCCGGCGCCATCTGGAGGAAATCCTGCAGCGCACCGACGCCATCCAGAGCGTGGCCGACACCCGCCGCTATCTGATGGCCCGCATGCGCCATCATCCGCACGAAGTATTCGCCTGCCTGTTCCTGGACAACCGGCATCGGGTGATTCAGTACGAGGAACTGTTTTTCGGGACCATCGACAGTTCCGCCGTGCACCCGCGGCAAGTCGTGAAGCGCGCGCTGCATCACAATGCTGCCGCAGTCATCGCGGCGCACAACCATCCGTCCGGGATCGCCGAGCCGAGCCGAGCCGACGAGACGATCACGTTGCGGCTGAAGGAAGCGCTGGCCCTGGTCGATGTCCGGCTGCTGGACCATATCGTGATCGGCGACGGGCAAATGGCTTCCTTGGCGGAGCGGGGGGTGCTGTAGCGACCGGGGCTGGCTAGAACCGGCGTGCCTCGCGGATACGCTCGTAGGCGGCGGTGAGTTCGCGGGTCTTTTCGGTGGCCCGCGCCAGTTCCGCCGGCGACGCGTTGCGAGCCGCCAGCTTGTCGGGGTGGTGCCGCCCGATGAGGCGGCGATAGGCCAGCTTGATTTGGTCGGGACTGGCGTCGCGGTTCACGCCCAGGACAGCATAGGCCTGACCGAGCGAGCCGACGGCGGTGGCCGGTCGCCGGTCGTAGGTGCTCCGCTCGTCCCGATCACCCTGCCTGGAATTGCTGGAATAGCTTTGGCTTTGCTGTTGCGCCCAGCGCTGGGCGCGGAACAGGGTGTGCAGGGCTTCGAACTGGAGGCGGACGATGCCGAGCCGCTCGGCGATGCGAACCAGCCGGGCGTGGATTTGTGGGTGTAGGTCGCCGTCGGCATGGGCGACGTTCAACAGCAGTTCCAGCAACCGTTGCGACAGCGCCGGTTGGCCGCGACAGGCGTCCCGGAACCGGTCCAGGGCAGCGTCCGCGGCGAAATCCGGTTGCTTGCCTTCGGTGAAGCTGTCGATGGCCGAGCGCCGCTGCGCGGCATTCAGCCGCAGGTGATCCATGGCGGCCCGGGTCGCGGCGATTTCCTGCTCCGAAACCCGGCCGTCGGCTTTGGCGATATAGCCCATCAATTGGAACGCGGCGGCGTTGAAGGCATCCAGAGCGCGCTCGCGGTCGTCGAGGGTATCGGGGCCCGCGGTTTTTTTCCAACCGCCCTGGTCGAAGTTATGGCCGACCGCCGCTCCCATCAACGCCCCCAGAGGGCCGCCGACCATGAAGCCGAACGCTCCGCCGAACAGTTTCCCTAACACAATGCTACCTCTGCGTAACCGTTCGCTCCTCTCGCCCGCTCACGGGAGAGGGATTGGGGGATGAGGGCCGCCTGATGAAATGCCGGATTCCAAAGGTTCGAACCGGGTGACTGACAGTCAGATATTCTCCCTGCCGTCACGGCTCAGTGGTTCCTCAGGTAAGTGTCGTCATCGTAGGTTTTCAGCCAGTCGGGCCGCAAGCCGATCAGAGCGGTTGTCACCATACCGTTGAGCAGACCTTCCGGAAACAGGTAGAGCGGCAGGAACGGCAGGTATTCGCTGCCAAGGCGGGCGAACGTGTAGGTTTCGGTGACGACGAGCAGCACGACCAGCGCCATGACGGCCGCGCCAGCGGCCAGCATGGCATTGGCGAAGGCGCACAGGAAAATATAGATGAAGAGATGGTGGGGAAGGTAACGGTGGACCAGGTGGTAAACGCCGTAACTGGTCGAAACCGGCAGCACGCCTAACAATAGGGCGTTCATGGCCAGCGCCGACCAGTGGCCGTGCACGAACGTCACCGCCACGGTTACCAGGCTGACGCCGATGACCCCCAGCGACCAGCCGAACATCAGGGTGTAAACGGTCGCGCACAGAAAATGGAAACCCAGCGCCGGCCGAACCCCCACCTCGAAAATCCAGAGCAGAAACAGCGCCACCGAAGCCCCCAGGAAGACATGCTGAAGCCTGGAATTGGCCAGGAAGGGGCGCCACGGCGCGGACCGCAGGGCGTACAGCCCGATCAGCAGCCAGACGATGTTGGCGAAGAACAGCAGATCGCCGGGGAACAGATGGTCGTTGAGGCTCATGACGCAAGCATACCGTATCGACGGTTTGCTTGGCATAACAAACGCCCTACGCTCTTACCCACTATCAGGCATGAGTTAACCTATTGCGAAAGTTGAATAATTTCGGTCCAATCGCGCCCGGTAACCCGGGCCTTGGCTCGATTTGGGGCGGCGGATAAGCTGCGGGAGGTGTGGATGCGCGCCGTGGCCTGAAGCCGGGGCACGAAAAAGCCCCGACGGAACGGTCGCGCTCCGCCGGGTTGATGGGATTAACGCAAACCCAACCGGACCTCTGCCGTCAGGCCAGGATCGCCCGCAGGTGCTCGCGCTGATGTAAGGTCGCCTCGAACTCGGCCGCTTCCAAGTCCAGGGCGTCGCGGGCGGATACCATTCCCAGCGGCCGGCCGTTCTCCACCACCGGCACGTGGCGGAAGCCGTTCTCGTACATCAGGTGCAGGGCGGACACGAAGGGCTGGTCCGGGTGGACGGTGATCGGATCGAGCGTCATCACCGCGGCCAGCGGAGTGGTCTCGGGGTCCAGCCCCTCGGCCAGCACCCGAACCAGGGCGTCGCGCTCGGTGAAGATTCCCACCAGGTGGCCATTTTCCACCACCAGCAGGGCGCCGACCTTGGTTTGCTTCATCAACCGGGCGGCTTCGCGGATCGAGGTCTTCGGCGGGGCGGCAGTCAGGATTTTCTGATGCTCGACCCTCTTGCGCAGCGTGCGATAAGGCATGGTGTATCTCCTATCTTGATGATAAGGCGGGTGGCACGGTTTCTCCACCATTCACCGCTATTCCCGATGAGGTTATAGCGGCCTGTTCTCTCTCCAGTGGTGATGCGATCAAGCGATCTTATAAACCCTTATGACCTTCAAACCATGACATTTTCATGACCGATGGCTGAAAATTATTCATGATGTTCGCCGCTTCACATTACCATCAACGGTTTGTTAACTGCAAGGGTTCGATGCGTTGATCTTGTTTTTGGCTCCATTCCGGTATTCGATGCATGGTCGTATGCGGTAGATTAGCACCGAACTTAGCGCCATGATGATGAACGCCAGATGAATGACATCCACATAAAATGCGTTACCCCATTTCCGACGCACCTTATTGGATCATGTGGCCTTACCTTTTTGGGCAAAAGCGTACTCCGAACCAAAAATAAGAGTGATGGAAGAGTTAAAAAAACAGAAGTTGAATCGCAAAATAAAATAGTTAAAAATTTTAATTTTCAATTACTTATATTATATATTGACAATTTTTGAACAAGATTTATGTCGACTTTAGCGAGCAGATGGTATCATTTAATTAAATGAAAGGTTGTTGTTACGGATTTCCTGACCGCAGAATTTTGCAACATCCACGGATTGAATGCTCCGGTTGTCGGATAGCCACCGCGCCCTCGTTTATTACGACCTATCGTGTTGTTTTCGTTCGCTTGGAGGCCGTATTCCATGTTTTAGAGTGTGGTCTCTGATCTGGCTCCAGACAGCAACATAATGTTGCCTTTTCCTGGTGCAACCGGCTGCCCGATACAGGGGATTCAGACTTTGCGAGTTCATTTCACGAAACTGAAAAAATCGGGTGTCAACGATGGATAAAACCACACTGGTGCCGGTTCGCCGCACTATCGAGAGCGCGCAAGTTTCGTGGAGCGCTATTGAAGGCATTGCCCGGCTTTCTCCACGCCTCCAACACCGGATCCGAACTTCACGTCGCTACCTCGGCAATTCTGGATATTCGGAAAAGAACGAGGGGCGAAAGAGGGCGAAAGGGCTTTCGGCGCAAAAGCCAAATAGTGGGGAAGAAGCGAAGAGAGGTTCGGCAGCGATGATCGAGCACGCCGAAGGTTCGGCGTCTTTGGGGCAGGTGCGGGATGCACGGGGAACGGTATTACAATGCGTGACGTCCTGTCAGTTTCACTCATGAGGAGGGTCCCGTCCATGTCCGCATCCCCTGTCGCCGCGCCCGAGATTGAGAGTCTGCCGCTGATCTATCGCGGCAAGGTCCGCGATCTGTACGCGGTGGACGACCAGCATTTGTTGATGGTGGCCAGCGACCGGCTCTCCGCTTTTGACGTGATTTTGCCCACGGTGATTCCCGGTAAGGGCGCGGTGCTGACGGCGGTTTCCAATTTCTGGTTCGCCCGTACCCGCCACCTCGTGCCCAACCACCTGCAGTTGGCCGGGAAAACCCTGGACGAGGCGCTGCCCGACCCGGCCGAACGCGCCCAAGTGGTCGGCCGCGCGGTGGTGGCGCGGCGGTTGAAGGGGCTGCCGGTGGAAGCCATCGTGCGCGGCTATCTGATCGGTTCGGGCTGGAAGGATTACCAGCGAACCGGCATGGTCTGCGGCATTCGCCTGCCGGAGGGATTGAGACTGGCCGACCGCTTGCCGGAACCGATTTTCACTCCGTCCACCAAGGCGGCGCTGGGCGCGCACGATGAGAACGTGAGCTTCGATACTATCGCCGCAGTGATCGGGGGGGAACTGGCGGAGCGGATTCGAGCGGTCAGCTTGCGCATTTATCGGGAAGCGGCGGAGTACGCCCTGGCGCGAGGACTCATCATCGCCGACACCAAGTTCGAATTTGGCTTGGACGAGCAGGGGCAACTGATCCTGATGGACGAGGTGCTGACGCCGGATTCCTCGCGCTTTTGGCCGGCGGATCGGTACCAGCCCGGCGTGAATCCGCCCAGCTTCGACAAGCAGTTCGTGCGGGATTATCTGGAAACTCTGGATTGGGACAAGCAGCCCCCGGGACCGGAACTGCCGGCCGAGATCGTGGCCCGGACCGCCGCCAAATATCGGGAAGCGCGGGAACGGCTGACGGGTTCGGCGTGAACAACGCTCCCCCTCTCCCGCTTGCGGGCGAGGGACTGGGAGTGAGGGGAGTGGGAAGACGATATCAGTCGGCGGCGCGCGCCAAGGCGACTCCCAGATCGGCGATGATGGCGGTGGCCCGTTCCGGCGGCAGTCGGGCCGCGTCGAAGTTGACGTGGAGAGTCATCCGGTGGTTGAAGGTACCGACCGCGGTGAACAGCACGTGGCTGAACATCGGACACAGGGCGAAGGACAGCGCCTCGACCTGGAATGGGGTGGTGGCCGACAGCGGCGCCAGGCGCCCGACATTGCTGACCATGGACACTTGCGGCGCGTTCGCCATCATCTGCCTGAATGCGGCGATGCCGTTCGGGGTGGCCGGAAGTTCGGCGGGCGGCGGAAACAGGGCGTAGAACAGATGCCCGTCGCCGCGTTGTAACTGGCGTTTGAGATCGCTGGACACCGTCCGGGCCAGCGCCCAGAAATCCCCCTCCGCTTCAAGCCGGTAGACGCTGGTGACCAGGGTGGCGCACAGCAGCGGCGACTCGTCGCCCAAGGGTTCCCGCAGATGCGCTCGCAGATCGGCGGGTGTGGTCAGACCCAGGGTGCGGGGTTCGGCGTCACCGAACGCCCGATGCAGGGCCAGCAGTTGCGCGGCGCTGATCGCGCCGTGAATCGTGGCGCCAGCGGCGCGGCAGCGGTCCGTCAGACGCTTCGTCTGTTCCGGCTCGAATCGCAGGGTCTGGAAGCGGGGCCGAGTCGCCGGGGCATGGCGGTTGAAGCCGGGAAACTCATCGAACTGGCCGTGCCGCTGTAATTCCTGCTTGCGCTGCGTCTTGAAGTTCTGAATGGCTTCCTGGCCCGCCGCGCCAGTGTAGGTCGGGGGATAGAAGGCGTGCAGGGGTGGGTAACCCGGATGTGGCGCGGTAGGCCGATCCGGCGTGGCGGCGTTGACCAGGATCTCCCCCAGCAAGCGGCAGCCGGAACGGCCGTCGCCGGCGCTGTGATGAAAAGTGAGCGCCACCACCCAGCGCCCGCCGTCCAGGTTGAATCGCAACGCTCGGACCAGCGGCGCGCTGTCCAGCGGGAACGGCCGCACCATCGCTTCCGCCAGCGGCGTTTGCCACTCCGGCCCGACGTCCGCGACCGTGTAGTCTATCGGGGCATCGGGAGCGGGAACCCAGATCAGATGGTGTTCCGCGTTGGTGGATATTTTCGCTCGCAGCAGTGGGTGTTCCCGCTGGGCGCAGGCCAACGCCGCGCGCAGTGCCTCATCGTCAAGATAACCCGCGCCTTCGGCGATCACCGTGAAGTTCATCGAGGAGACATGATCCAGAAACCAGAAGAACGCCTCGGCCGGATCGAGCCGGCGGGGCAGCGCGGCGGATTGGGAATGGGGAGAGTGTGGTTCGCTCATGGGAGTGCGGTTCACCAGCAGGGGAAAGGTCAACGGCTATAAAGGGTAAGAGTCGAACGGTCTGATTGCTTGTGCTTTTCAGCCTTCCGCCTTCCATTTTCTACCTTCCATGTCGCTTTACCGCCATCGCCACAGCGAGGCCGCCAGCGCGATCCCTCCGCCGCTGGCGCAGAACAACACCAGCGATCCCGGTTTCGGGCCTTTGCCTTGGGCAATGGCGTCGTCCAGGGCCATCGGAATGCAAGCCGAACCGGTATAGCCCCACTTGTCCATGATCCAGTGGGTTTTGGCGAGCGGTTGCCCGAGCGCCGCCATGGTGGCTTCGATGCCACGCAGGTTGACTTGGGTAAAGTAGTAGTGGTCCACGTCATCCAGCCGCAACGGGGTGCCGGCCGCGGCGCTGGCCTTGGCCAGCAAGCGTTCGATCAGCGGCGGCCAGTGCTCGGTGTTGAAGGTGGCGGGGAACTTGCGCACGAACTGCACGCGAGGCGGTCCGTATTGCGCCAGGTTGGCGGTGGTAGCCGGTCGATACGTCCCGCCGGTATAGATGCCGAGCGCGTCGTGATACTCGCCGGCGGCGGCCGTGACGGTCGCCAGCCAACCCGGCTGTGAACCCGCCCCGACGACCACCGCTCCCGCACCGTCAGCGAACAAGGTGACGGTTTTTTTGTCCTCCCAATCGAGAAAGCGACTCATCCCGTAGGCGCCGATCACCAGCACGAAGCGTTCCTCGGGTTCGGTGACGATGGTCCTGGCCGCTACGTCCAAGGCGGTGACCCAGCCGGCGCAGGCCGTATTCAGGTCGAATACCCCGGCGTGCGACGCCCCCAGTTTGGCCTGCACCACCGCCGCCGTGGCCGGGCTGAGATAATCCGGCGTGTCGGTGGCGACGATAATGCGGTCGAGATCGTCCGGTTGCAAACCGGCTCGCTCCAGGGCGATGCGACCGGCGGCGACCGCCAGGTCCGAGGTAACCTGATCCTCGGCCATCAAATGGCGCTCGCGAATGCCGACGTTTTCCACCAGCCAGTCGCCGACCGGCTCGCCCAGCAACAGGTCGAAGTCGGCATTGGTCATCACCCGTTCGGGGACGTAGCTTCCGGTACTGATGATCCGAGCATGGCGCATGGTGGCCTCTATATTGCTGGCGATAATGGTTTTAGGCGGCGTCCGGGCGGCGTGCCAACGTCGGAACCCGACGATTGTGCTGTAATGATAATGGACTTTATCGGGGAGCATGGGCGTCTCGTTCGCCGGCCAGAAGGTCACCTCCAAGCGCCAAACAGCAAGGGATTCAAACTCCGCCGTGCCAAAACTCATCCTGGTCAGTTGGATCGGCCATGCCGACCTCAAGACCGCCGGGGGGAAGCCGGGGCCGGCATTGGCCCCATCGCCCAGGCGGTCGAGTTCGAGAATTTCGCCCGGATTGCGCTGCTCAGCGATTATCCCGAAGACCGGGCGCAGGGCTATCTGGCATGGCTGGGGGCACGCACCCGCGCCGAGTTGAGCGTGCGCCCGGTCGTTCTGTCCAGTCCGATGCACTTCGGTGAAATCTACCGGGCGGCGCGGCAGGCGTTGAGCGGCCTGACCGCTGGCCCGTCGCCCGCGCCAGCGCTGACGATCCACCTCAGCCCCGGCACGCCGGCGATGGCGGCGGTCTGGATCATCCTGGCCAAGACCCGCTTTCCCGCTGAATTGATTCAGTCCTCGGCGGCGCACGGGGTAGAGATCGCCTCGGTGCCATTCGACATCGCCGCCGAATTTTTGCCCGATGTATTGCACCAAGCCGACCGCCGCTTGGGCGCGTTGAGTGCGCGAGAACCGCCGGCGCGGCCGGAATTCGACGCTATCGTCTTCTTTGGATTTTGCATATCCTACGATTGATCTCAGATCAATAGTTCGGACAGTTTCGGACCTTTTGAATCAAGAGGTTAGGGTTTAGAAAAGGGATTAAATCCATGTCAGAGGGTAATCCTGACCTGCAAAAAATTCCTAAGCCATTGATTTTTCGGTTCATAGGCCTAAAAACTTCCTAATATCACTGTCTGAACCATTGTCAGATGTGACAACAGGCTATTCAAGAGTGACTTCCATGATCGATCCAGCAAGCCAAGCTCAGCTCAAGGAGGCTATCGCGGATTGCATTGGTATTGACCAGAGTGTGCTCAATGCATTGCGCGAGGAGATTCACCCTCTGAAGAATGCAACCCGGCGAATCCAGCCACGTGCCACCACATCGATCTCGCTTGTAGGTACCGACGGTGGTAACAACCAGATCCAGTTCGATCCCTTCCTCATCCAGCTCGTCTGTGTGGTAGACAGTAGTAACAACGAATATTGCCTAGAGGCGGTCTCACCCACCACGCCTGTCCAGAAGCTTAGCGAACGCCAGTTCGCTCCGGACGGAGCACCTTGTACAGCGCTGGGAGAGATGATGGCCGCTCTCGGCGTCGAGAGCTTACCAGCACTCTCTCACATGATTCATCCAACTGAAAAGGGCAAACCGGTCTCACCTAGTTGGGTGCAGGTGTACCGTGAAATAGTGGAGTGGGCCATCCTATTTTCCATTCTCAAGAAGGACTTCGGTACCGATACCCTGATCGTCTGCGACGGTCTCCTGCGCAGCAAGGTATTCGCCAAGGACCTGTTCCATCGGCTACTCCAAAGGATGAAGGAGTGTATTGATCTGCAATGGAGCCGAAGTCGTCGCCGAGTATATCTCGCGGGGGTGGCCAAACATAGTAAGGTGCTCTCCCGCTATCGCTTGGCGATGGCCTTGGAAGGCGTGCTTCTGACTGATTACCCCGCCTACGTGGAGGTACCGCGCGAGGTGGAGGAACAAGCTTACGTGTGGTCAGAATTCGCGCGAGGGGATGATCGTACAGGCGAAGGTGGCGAGATTAATAAGTTTGTCGGCGGTAAGATGTTCCTAGTGAAGTTTGGCTCTCATCGACGCGATCCAGTCTGGCCTGTGGACATCTTCGTACCGCAAGTGAACGAGGCCCAAATCATTCTCGGCTCGATGCTAGCGGATGCCATCAATGGCTTCCCTGTACCGCACTACCCACGTTGCTTACAGAAAGCACATGAAAACGCCGCGCTCGTCGATTTTGACTTCGATATCCTTCAGGACTTCATTTATGAAGGTGTGCGCAATAGCCTAGGAGGACAGGCTTCAACGCTGGACGCTTTCCAACTACAAGACGCTGATCCGGCGCAACGTCGATATGGATAAAGGAAAACAGCATGACAGAGATACAGCTTTTTCCCAAGGAACAGATTGTTGGGATTTTTCGTGGTTTTCAGCAAGGTGGCTTGGAGTTCCATGCCGACCTCGTCTTACCGTACCAAAACAAATTTCAGAACATTCCAATGCATGGGCAGTTTTTACTGGTCCAACTGGAGACACCGGATGAGGCCGTGTTAGGCCGAATCGCGTCCTTTTCTTCCGAGGGCAAGCTATCCATTGGCTCTGGTGAAGAGTTCAATATCCGGGCGGTACGTGAGGATCGCCCAATTCCGGAAGACCTTCGAGAGCAGTACCTCAAATACCGAATTAACATTCGCGTACTGGGTGTTTTGCGCAAGGATAGTGACAGATTGACTTTCGTGCCATCACACCGCCGCTTGCCGCACGTGGGTAGCAAGGTGGCGTTTCCAGCTAATGACGTATTGCGCGAAATTGCCGGGCATAACATCGAGGGGGCTCTCATCGGTCACCTTGCATTCGGTGAGTATATCTATGCCGGAGGCAACACCCAGTTTGAGGCCCAGATATGGATGCAGGTCCTTCAGCCGGAGATAGTAGTTCGTTTTCCTGTGGACTCGCTGGTATCACGCCGCAGCTTCATTTTCGCCCGTGCTGGTTTTGGCAAATCAAACCTCAATAAGTTGTTGTTCAGCAAGCTCTACAAAACTACACCACATGTTACCAAGCGGGGCGGCAAGCGCG
>JAVMKL010000083.1:0-6171 GCA_031732875.1 Candidatus Competibacter sp.
CGGCGCAGGGCGATCTGGCGGGGGCGCTGCAAGCCTACCAGGCGGGGCTGACGATTGGGGAGGGGCTGGCGCGGCGGGACCCGAGCAACACCGAGTGGCAGCGGGATTTGTCGATCAGCCATGAGAAGCTCGGGGACGTGCGGTCGGCGCAGGGCGATCTGGCGGGGGCGCTGCAAGCCTACCAGGCGGGGCTGACGATACGGGAGGGGCTGGCGCGGCGGGACCCGAGCAATGCAACCTGGCAACTGGATTTGGTGGTCTCGTTCTACAAACAGGCCTCCGTTACGCAGCAATCCGGCAGGAAATCCGATCAGCAGCAAGCCAGAAATTATTATGAACAGGCGCTGACCATACTGCGCCGTCTAGATGCAGAAGGCCGCCTACCGCCGAACCGCAAGGAGTGGGTCGGAATTATCGAGAAAGATATGAAGGCACTGGGGAATTAGTTTCTTGGATCGAGTTGGCGGTCGTGTCGTTGGAACATCACCGGCCTACAGCGTCGCCACGCCCGGGCCGGAGATGACGATTTCATTCCGGTGGTCGCATCGCGACCGCCGAGGTCGGATCGGCGGCCAGTTCCGCGTACAGCTCGATGCGTCACGAGGGTCAGCCCCCACCCACGAATCCGGCCAGATAATGATCCAGCAGCGACCCGGCCACATCCGGAATGGAACGGCCGCCGGCGACTTCCAGTTTCTGATCGAAGCCCAGGATGCAGACGCCGTGAATGCCGCTCCACAGCGCGCGCGCGGCCAGGGCGATATCGTCCGGCGAACGCCGGGGGGAGAGCAGCGCCAGTTGGTGCTGCGCCAGTTCGAACATCCGCGCTACTTTTTCGGTAAAGGACTCCGGAACAGATTCACCTTCCGGCAGGCGATGCTGGTAAATGGCCAGCCAGCGGTTGGTCTGGGTGAGGGCGAAGCGGATGTAGGCTTGCGCCAGTTCCCGGATGGCGGCCGCCGGCGGCCGGTCGGCGACGGAGGTCGCCAGCAGCTCGTATAGCGCGTCCAGCGTCCGTTCGTTCATCTGGACGATCAGCTCGTCGAGGTTGCGGAAAACCATGTACAGGCTGCCGACCGTGTAACCGATCCGGGCGACCACCTTGCGGGTGCTCAAACCGGCCAAACCCCGTTCGGCGACCAGATCCTCGGCGGCCCGAAGCGCGATCTCCCGCAGTTCTTCCCGCGTGTGTTCGTTGCGTCTACCCATTGACAAGTCCTCGGGCTGTTCGCGACCGCCTAGACGCGATGGTAGCGCTGCCAGAAGGTGCCTGGACCGGGGTAAAAAACCCGCAGGTCGGCCTGGGCTTGCGCCTCCCTCATGGCCTGGCGGATCAGGGCGATGTTCAGTTGGGCGCGCTGTTTGAGGATATCCGCCTTGATTTTAGCGAGTTCGTCGGATCCCGCCAGCAGTTCTCGCTCGATCTGCGATCGTTGATGAGCGTATTGCCGCCCCAGATCGGCGATGGCGGCGGGGTTCGCGCCCTGTTGGGGATCGTAGCGAAACTGTCGTTCCAATGCCTGGCGCCAGGCCAGCAGCGCGGCCGTACGCTGGCGGCCGAGTCGTTGGCCGAAGCCGGGGACCGTTCGGAGTGCCTCGGGCGTGACATCGGCGGCGGTTTCGACGCCATAGGATTCCAGCGCGATCTGGTCGGTGGCGCGGATGCCGGGAATCCGGGCGGCGTCGATGAAGTGACTTTCCAGAAATGCCTGGAGTTGCAAATGGCGCCGATCGGTTTCCAGTCGCTGCAAATCCCGCTGGAGGTCGGCCGGCAGGTTTCGATGGCGGTCGCGCAGGGTTTGCAAGGCGTGGAACCGGGTCGCAAACGGTTGCTCGCTCGCCTGTTGTTGCCAGACGGTTCGCAGGTCCATCAGTTCCCGGCGTGCCGCGAGCAGCGCCAGCCGCCGGCGCTGGTACTCGCGGTGAACCGCCTTGTCCCAGAGCAGCGACCCGATGGCGGCGGCCAGCAGCAGCCACAGCCAGCTCAGCCGGGGACGGATCAGAATCGCCGCCACGACCGCGCCGGCGATGGCCCCCGCCTTGATCAGGTTGCCGCGCTGGACCCGCTGTAGCAGGTCGGGCAACGGGGTGGGCGCGACCGGGGTTTGCGATGCCGGCCGGGGCATGGCCTCGGCGTCGGGGGGAGCGACCGCGACGATCCGGCTCCAGACCCGGTCGAGATCGAAATCGCGGTGGGCGGGGACCGGGCTGGCTGCCGGAAACCGGTGGGGGGACATGAAGAAAGTCGTCCCGCTCGCTTGTTCCAGCGCGCACCACGGGCAGGTCGGGAGCTGTCCCGGGTATTTGTGCGCGACATTCCGGCCGCAGGCCCGCAACTGGCGGTTGAGCTGTTCCAGCGCCAGCAGCCATTCCCGGGCGGTGGGGCGGCTCCGGGCGGGCGCCAGCGGCACGAAGGCGCGCTCGAACAGGTCGGCGACCGAGCGGGGCAGGGCAGCGAGCGGCAGGGTGTGCGGCGGGGGTTCCACCTGCCAGGCGGCGGCACTCTGACCGAAGGCGAAGCGGTATTCCCGGATGGCGCGCTCGATCGGCATGTCACCTTTGCCCCGAAAGCGGCCGGCGAAGGGGTGGCGGCCCATGAACAGCAGGTGGAAGCACAATAGGGCCAGGCCGAAGGCATCGTGATTCGGGGTGCGCCGCAGTCCGCGGAACGGCCGGTCCTGCAGTTCCGGCGCGGTGAACTGCGGTACGCCGACATCGCAGAGGAACAGCCGGTCGCCGGTATCGATCTGGAAGGAATCGCAATCGATCAGCTTGACCAGCGCTTGGGCCGATACCACCACGTTGCCGGGGTTGACGTCGCCGATGACGTGGCCGCGGGCGTGGATGGCCTCGAACGCGCTGGCCAGGTTGCGGGCGGCGTGGACCAGAAAGGACCAGTCGGCGTGCGGGAACGCCCGTTTGCGGTGAGATGGTCCGTAGAGGCTATGGATTTCCTGGTAGCCGCTGACCCGGGGCATGAGAAAGCCCTGGACCGGACCGCGCGGACCGGAGTGCAGCACGTCCACCGGCCAGGCGGCGACTTCGAGTAGAGCAGGGTGCGCCTGCCGGGCCATGCCCGCCAGCTTGAGGGCTTTGTCGGCATCGACCGGCTGGTGATAGATCTTGGCGACGAAGCCGGGCCGGCCGGCGATCTCGTGGACCGCCCCTTCGCCGCCGCGCCCCAGCGTTTTGCCCGGTTCGACCGGATGCCCGGCGCCGCTATACAGCCTCGTCACGGGGTTTTGCTCGGTCGGCGGGGTCGAAGCGGGTATCGGTGGCATCGACGTGGGAGTTCTCCAGGTCGGCAGCAAGAACCGGCCCGGGAGCGGTATCGGCGCTCGTCGCGGCCCCGACCGATTCGGCGGCGGCGATTCCGCCCGGCGCCATCCCTTCGGTTTCCGCCGCGACCTCCGGAGTCGAGGCGGCCGAATCGCCTGAGTTGGTGGTGGCTGCCGCGACGGAAAGCCGGGTGGCCAGGATCAGGGTTTTGTCGTCGTGGGTGCGCTGGTTGATGGCCGGGGTGGCGAGGAAGCGTTCCAGCGCGGCCGCGAGTTCCGCCGGACAGCCGGGCTCCGGATGGGCGCGCAGGCGCTGGAACAGGGGGCGAAAGAACGGAACATGAGCTTGCCGGCTTTGATAGTGCAGCGCCAGAAGTTGCAGGCCATCGCTCAGCAGCGCGATTTCGGCGACGGGTTCGATCAGGACGACGCATTCCAGGCGGGCGGCGGCGTTCGGGTCGGTCACGAAATGGGTTTCGTTGGCGTATTCCCCGCCCTGCGGCCAGAACACCGGCCGGTAGCCGTCCCCGCTCCCGATCACGATGGCGCCATCGCCGATCTGCAGGAGCAGCGCGCGATCCGCGGCCACCACCGCGCCCAGCAGGGTGCAGGCGAATTCCCGAACCGGCTGGTTCGCTTCCGCCGCGCGCTGCTCCAGGGTGGTTCGGACGCGTTGGAGCAGCATTTCGGCAGTGGTCGGCGACCAGTCCCGCGCGGCGGGGTCCTGTTTCAGCCACGCCTCGAATTCGGTCAGCAGGGTCTGGCAGGCCAGTTCCGCGCCGGCACGCGATTCGGCGGCGCTACCGGCCCCGTCGGCGACGGCCAGCGCCAGCACGGGGTCGGCGTTCGCCGCCCGCAGCAGTCGGGCGGCGCAGGCGTCCTGACATTCGGTGCCGCCGGCGAGATGGGCCACGCCGGGGACGCTGGCGCGGACGTATCGCCAACCGCTTTCGTTCACACCGAGGCCCAGCCGTCCGGAGTGGTGGGATTGGCCAGCAGCACTTCGGTGCCCGGGACCGAGCGCGATACCGAGCGCATCGAATTGGACAGCCACTGGAACAGTTCGCGGAAGCGCAGTCCGCGCAATCGTAAGGGCTGGCGGACCGAAATCTGTTGCAGGATGTCCAGATTGGCGCCCTCGACCCCGACCGCGAAAAAGGCGAACGCGCGCTTCTCCTCGCCCTGGCGCACTTCGCCGGCGGCGCTTTTCCAGTCGTCGGTGGGGCTGCCGTCGGTGATCAGAAACACCCAGGGGCGGAAGAAGGGGATGCCGTGCTCTCGGTACAGCGCCTTGCGCTGGTCCAGCAATTCCAGTCCCCGGATGATCGCCTGGCCCATGGGCGTATCCTTTTCGGCGGCCAGTTGCGGCGGGGTGAAGTGTTCGGCGGTCTGGAATTCGTTGACCACCCGGACGGGACCGAAGGTGACGATGGCGATTTCGACCCGCTTGGCGGCCAGGCTGTCGGCCATCAACTCCTCCTTGAAGGTGGCCAGTCCCTGGTTCAGTTCGGCGATCGGATGGCCGTTCATGGACCAGGAATTATCGAGCAGCAGCACGCAGGGGCAGCGCGGTTCGGGATTGTCGGCGAATTCGGCGACGCTGAAATCCACGCCGAACGGGGTTTGCTTGGAAAGATCGAGTTCGTTCATCCTGATGATCCTCTGGGGCGGCGCGAGTGCGAGCCGGCTGAATATAACCTATCCGCCAGGATTGCGGATGGCCGGTAGCGCCTTTCCTTGCCGTCATGCGGGCCAATAATCACCCGTAACCTGCTCGACCGTGAATGGGCAGACTTCGGGGAAAGTCGCCGGCGGCAGACCTGTTTCATCGGTGGCATTGTCGCGGGCGACGGGATATTCCTCGCTCACGATTGCCGCGACCTGGGGCTTCAGGCTGGGGCTTTCCTTCAGCAGGCTGACCATCTCGTGCCTTCCGTTGCGGATGGATGATCGCCAACTGGTGCTGCGTCGCTCCGGCTGATACTGCCATTTCAGCAGGTGTAGAAGAACATTGCGTAGGTGGCTGCTGATGGCGCGGCGGTCGCTTCTACCCATGCTTTCGATTTCCTCGGCGATATTTTCCAAGTCCACTTCAGCAAGTTTGCCCTGACGCAATAACGCGGCCTGGGTTTGCGTCCACTGATAGAAATCCCGTTCATAATCAGTTTGGGTTGTGGTATTCATGGAATGAGCTCCTTGTTCCTGGCATCGGTTGAGTGCTTCGCAATAGCCTGCCAAAATCATGGTTTGGTTGGAAACCCCCTCATTACCGTCTTCTTGCGCCGGCTCGCCCAGCAACGCGGTGTTTGTCCGTGGGCCGATGGACAGCCACTTTCCCCGTCAAGCTCGGTTCCAGCGCCAGCATCTCCCGCAACGGCCCTAAATCCGGCAAGCCGAGCACCGCGCTTAACACCTCGTCGATCGTGTGCCGGACGAGATCAATCTTCTCGATGCCGGTGGAGGGTCATGCGTGCAACACTTATAATTTCTGGGAACGGGTTGCGGCATATATCCCATCCATGATGATTCGGGATGACCGGAATCGGTATCCGATGGCCAGCATGGTTATAATGAACGGTACGCCCGAACGGAATTGAACCCGAAAATCAGGATTCATGCACCGTTGCATTATCCCGAACATCGAACCATGCATGATTTTCCCTTCCCCCTGGCTATGGTACTGGCCGTTGCCGCGCTGGTTACCCGTTCGCCGCCAGGATACGGAGCGGAGGCGTCAGCCGACGTTACCATCGATCTGACCGCCGGACCGACCAGCACTTTCATTCCCGCCGCCGCGTTGGGCGCCGGGGTGGACGGGCATTCCCGCGGCGACGCGGACGCCATTTACCGTCCGGCGACGCTGCGTGCCATGCGCTCCGCCGGGTTGCGTCCG
>JAVMKL010000084.1:0-34449 GCA_031732875.1 Candidatus Competibacter sp.
CTGCCGCAGCGCCAGATCGCCCAGCGCTTGCAGGCAGTTGGCTTCGCCCAGGCGGGCCTGGATGGCGCGGTAGAGGGGCAGGGCCGCCTGGTAGTGCCGGTCGGCGGCGGCCAGGTCGGCCTGCCGCAGCGCCAGATCGCCCAGCGCTTGCAGGCAGTTGGCTTCGCCGCCGCGATCCCCCCGCCGTTCGGCGTCGCGCAGTCCCCGTTCCGCCAGCGTTGCCCAGCTTTCCAGGCGATCGAGCAGATTCAGCAGGTTCTTGCCGGCGCTGGCAATCCGCGCCAGCGCGGAACCTCCCGGCAGCGGTTCCTCCCGCGCGATGGCCCAGCCGCTCAACGCCAACAGCGTGTCTTCCTCCAGCAGCCAGCGTTCCGTCCACGCCGGCGCCTGGTCGCGAATAAAACCCTGACCGCATTGCTCGATGTAATCCGCATACGCCGGCAGCGCCCGGACGAAATACGCATCGCGCGCCAGCGCCACCTGTTGCCGGCGGTGTTCGGCGTACCAGTGCAGCGGCATGGGGTAGAACGTCCGCTCCCGGTTCCATTCCAGCAGGTGATAGCGGTACAGATGATCGAGCGCCAGGCTGTCCGGTCCGCCGGTCACCGCCAGCGCCACCGGTTCCGGCAGCCCGGCGGGAAACAGCGACAGCGCCAGAAACGCCTCCGCCGCGTCCGGGTGCCGCCGCCCGAGCACGTCGAACGAGAAATCAATCGACGCCACCAGACTGCGCATGCGGTCCTGACCGGCGGACGACAGCGAGTCGAACACGTCCGCCCGCCCGATCAGCGCCGGGTCGGCGATGGCTTGGGCTTTCAGCCGTTCCAGCCGCTCCACGATCCGCGCCAGCGACGGGTTGCGCCCCTCGAAGTGGTGCGACACCAGCCAGATCGACCGCGGATGCCCGTCCAGGAAACCGAGCAGCCGCCGCCATTCCGGCTGTTGCGGCCAGTCCTCCCACAACACGCCGATTTCCCCCAACTCCGCCAGCAGCAACTGTTCGGTCTGCTCCGGCGACAGCGCCGGGATATCGACCTGAATTTCCCGCTCCTGCGTGCAGCCGACCGGCCAGCGGGTCGTCAGCAGCACCACCAGCTCCGGCGCGCCCGCCAGCCAGACGTCCAGTTGCTCGCGGAAGGCGCTCTGGCCGTGCTCGTCCACCATCATGTCCTCGGCGTTATCGAGCAACAACAGCGTGCCCGCCTGCGCCAGCACGGCGGCCAATCCTTCATCGGTTTCCGGCAGCTTTTCCAGACCCAGTCGGGCGCCGATCAGCCCGCGCAGAATTCCCGGATTGAAGGTCCGCTCGATCTTGCAGAACACCAGCCGTCGCCGGAAACCGTCCGCCAGCAGCCGGCGGGTCGCTTCCAGGCCCAGTTCGGTCTTGCCGATGCCCGGCAGCCCGACGACGGACACCAGCCGATGGCCGCGCAGCTTGCCGAGAATCTCCGCCATCTCGTGCGGCCGTTCCAGAAAGGTCGCGCGCCGCGGCGGCAACGGCGCCGTCACCGCCGGGGCCGGGCGCGGTTCGGCGAGCACCGGCGGCCGGCCCAGAAACACCGGCACGCTCCAGGCGCCGGCCCCACCCTGATACGCCTTCACCCGGGCGCGGGCCAGCGCGGTGGCCGGGTCCTGTCGCTGATGCAACAGCAATTCGTAGAACTGCCCGACCAGCAGCGCACTGCCCCGCACCGGCAGATTGGCCTGGGTCGCCACCACCGCCGGCAGATCGGCCCCGCTCGGCGCGAGCAACTGTTGCGCCACCCCGGACAGCATGTGCGCCGTCACCTGCGCCGTCCGGCAGGAACACAGGAACGCCAGCCGGATATCGCGGCGCTGTAACTCGTTCGCCAGCCGCTGCGCGTCCACCAGATCGAGACCGCCGCCCGGCCCGTGCAACGCGATGCCGCCCAAATCCTCATCACGGAAACCGTGCGCCAGGATATGCACGAAGTGGCAGGGCGTGGTGGCGAGCGCTCGGCCGATGTCATCGAGACTCGCCTGCGGGCACACGGTCAGACGGTCGCCGAACAGCCCACGCAACGCCTCCTCGTGCGGCGCGGGATCGAACGGATCGCCCGCGCCCGGCGGGCAGGCCCAGGCGAACAGCAGCCGGGGTTGCGGCGGGTATTCGAACGCGCGCGGCGGCATGCGCGCGAAGCAGCGCCGGACGGCGCTATCGGGCCGGGCGAACAGGAAGCCGGCGTCATCGTGGAGCAATTCCAGCGGCAGCCGCGCCAGCCGTTCCGTACCGGGACCGAAGATCGCGGTCAACGCCAGCGGTTGCCCCGCCGCGCTGCTGGCGCTGTGGATGCCCTGCCAGGTCTCCCGCATCTCGGCGTTCCCAGACAGCGCCGCGAACAGATGCCGGCCGAACGCCTGATGCTGGGCATCGCCGGTGTCGTTGCCGACGTAGGCGCGCTGGAACTCATCCCAGGTCTTGCCGTCCGGCAGGGGCGGAACCACGTTCAAATCCAGATCCAGCGCACCCTGATGGCCATGATTGTCGCGCAGGACCAACTGGACCCGGTGGCGGATCGAACTGTCGTCGAGATTGGCGAACAGAAAAATCGGATGCGGCTCGACCGGTGCGAACAGGCTCATGGGATTCCCTGCCGTCGGGTGGGAGGATCAGCGGTCTTCGTAGTCGCAGAACAGGGCTTCGGCGCGCAGGCGCAAGTCCTGGTCGGAGACGTTCGGCTTGCGCTTGACCTGCCTGAGCGCCTGGTAAACCTGTTCCTGCAATTCGGCGACGCGGTCGCGGCCGAAGCGGCGCTTCACTGCCTTCAGATAATCGTAGGCAGCGTTGCCGATCACGCCGCTGGCCACGGCGCTCGCCAGCCAGAGGGCGATTTCCGCAAAGTTGCCGAGGTCGAGTACCGGTTCGCGGGCGTTCGGGTCGGGGGTCGGGGGTTGAGCGTTCATGGGGTTTTGCCTGCTGGGAAATATGAAACGAGTTTAGCGGGTCGCGCCGACGATTGGTCGAATGCAACGGGGCCGGCGGCGGGCGTGGCGCCCGCCAGGCGCAGCAGGAAATCGAAAGCGATCGAACTTCGGCTACCCACCCAGGGACGCCCGTGGTGGGGGTAAGTGAAGCACTACAGATTGGGGTTGTAGTAGGGATCACCACTCTCCAGAATAGCCGAGTGTCGTTTGCGCATGTAAGCAATTTCCTTAACAAAACGTTGTTTCTTTATTGGTGTATCATCAACACCACGAGACTTGGATTCGTGGTGATATAGCTCGCAATAAGGTGTGAATACATTCAGATACCCTTTTTCACGTAGCCTAAGACAAAAATCGATGTCGTTAAAGTCGATGGCTAAATCTTTTTCATTGAATCCACCGATTTTTTCGTAGAGGGCTTTTTTTACTATCAGACAGGCAGCGGTGATCGCGCTTAAATTTTGAATCACAATGAGTCTACAGAAATAACCAGGGGCTTCCCGGTCAAAGTATTTGTGAAAATGACCCGCGACTCCGCCTAGACCAACAATCACACCACCATGCTGCACGGTACCATCCGGATAATACAGCTTGGCCCCTACGGCTCCCACTTCCGGGCGTTGGGAGTGTTCCAACAACGCTTCAATCCAATTCGGCGTGATGACGGTCATGTCATTGTTCAAAAGAATCAAATGCTCGCCAGCGACCAAACGTACCGCATGATTATTGATCGCTGAATAATTAAAAGGGATATCGTGGCAAGTGAAGCGGATACGAGGATCGCACGCCTGATAGCGTTCCATCAATGCCAAGGTAGCCGGATCCGTGCTGTTATTCGACACACCAAGAATTTCAAAATTCTGATAGGTCGTCTTTTCCAGGATGGAATCCAAACAATGTCTCAACAGCGTGGCCTGATCTTTGAAGGGGATAATGATACTGACTTTGGGTTCGCGAAGCAGAGTGCGGCGCACCCGATAAGTACCCTCATGGTTACCGAGCATCGCGGTGCCCTGGATATTTCGCCGCTTGAGAGTATCTTCCAGTGCGGCGCGCCCTGCTTCCCATGCATGACTCTTACTTTCATAGCTGGCTGCCGTCGATCCGGGAATCATGCGCCAGTGATAAAGAATTTTTGGAATATGATAAACGTGGTGGGTATGATCTAGAAAACGCAACACGAGGTCATAGTCCTGCGACCCTTCATAACCTTGGCGAAATCCCCCAATTTTTTCGACCAGGTTACGGCGATAAACACTCAAATGGCTGATGTAATTCATCGAAAACAATAGGTCGGGAGAATAATCAGGTTTGAAGTGCGGCTCGACCTGTTTTCCATCCAGGGTCAACTTATCTTCATCCGAATAAATCAGATCCGGATCGTGTTCGTTAATCACCTTGGCAACTTCATACAATGCTTCCGGTGTCAGCTCGTCGTCATTATCCATGAGAGCGATGAATTCGCCGGAAGCCAAGGCTAAAGCCGTATTCGATGCGCCAGCAATACCTTGATTTTTCTCAAGAAACACTATTTTGATCTGCTGGTCTTGCAAGCCGTGCAGATAAGACAGGGTCTCTTGCCGGGTGGATTTGTCATCGACGATGCAGATCTGCCAATGGGGATAAATTTGCTTGCGCACCGACTCGACAGCCGCTTCCAGCCAGCACGCGGCGACATTGTAAACCGGCATGAGGATGGAAATGAGGGGGCAACGTTTCCAGCGCGCGATTTCTCCGCGCAGGTGTTCGGCATCCTGGACGGTGAGCCGCAAAGGTGGCGAGGGTTGTGCGAAAGTAATTCCGGCCATGTCCGGACCGGCCGCGCCGTCCTGCATCATGGCCTTGCGCCGCCAGTTTTGGTAGGTCCGAAAGGTCTGCGTGACATGGTCCTGCACCAGCGGGATGCGCTTGCGGAAGGTCAGACGCCTGAACGCTTCGGCGATCGCGAAACCCAGCCGCCACGTCAGCGATTGAAAAGCCAGTTGCGTGTCGTGGTGCAGGTTTTCGAACAATCGCATCAGGAAGCGCAAATCCGCCGGAGCGTGCTGCAACTGGATTTCACTCTCCCGCAAGCCCTGTTCGGGCGCGCCGTCGCCTGCGGGATCGACCCGTGTCCGCCCCAAAAGTCGCGTAGGTGAAATGGCACGATCCGCGGCTTCCCGCAAGGATTGCACCAGGGCATCATCCACCAACAAAGGTTGATCCGACTGCTGAATAAGTTGGCAGACCTTGCGATAGGCGAACAGCGCGGGTGGAGCGGCAGGATGGATACCAGCCAGAATGACGCGGCGCGAGTCGGCGGACAGGGTTTCCGCCGAGATTCGCTGATAGAACTCGGCCAAGAGACGCGCTTGCTCGGGTAAGGCGAAGTGCCGTTCCGCGAACTGTCGGCCCCTCTGGCCCATGTCCCGCGCCCGATCGGGGTGATCGAACAGCCAGGCGCATTTGGCGGCGATTTCCTGGGGCGTACCCTCGCGCAACAGCAGGCAGTTGCCGCCATCTTCCAGCAAAGTGGCGATATTGGCCTCCGGCAGCAGCACGGGCTTGGCCATCGCCAACCATTCCGGAATCTTGGACGGCAAGCGCAGATCGTTGAACGAGGTACGCCGTCCAGGCTGCACGCAGACATCGGCCAGGGCCAGCAACTCGGGAAGGCGCTGGCGTTCCACAAATCCGAGATCGAGCACCCGCTTGCGGCAGAGTGCCGGCAAGCTGTCTAGGAACGGTGGTCGGCCGGGTCCGGTACGGATCAACCGACAATCGTAACCTTGCCGGTCGAGCCAGCCGACCGCCAGATAGAGATCGCGAATTTCGTCCAGTACGACGGGATTCATGCCGCCTTGGTAGACGATAAGCCGCTCGGCGGCGGAAATGCCCAGGGCGGCGCGCAGTCGCGGATCCGGCGGCCGGGGTTGAAACAAGGCAAGATCCACCCCTGGATACAGAATTAATCGGGAAATGAACGGTGGCACCAGTGAGGTCAGCTTGTCTTGAATGACGGTCACACCGTCGGCTAACAGCAACAGGTATTCGGCATAACGGGGATGGGCGTAGCTTATCGGTATCTGTCGGGCCAATTCGCGGTCGTCAAACAGGGCGAAATCGGCGCTAGGGATACCCAACATCGCCGCGGTGATATCGCGCTCCCCATCTTCCAAGTGGACCAGCAGCAGAGTGTCCGGGCGTTCGGCCAGATAGGCGAAGGCAAACTCCCGGGCGATCTCCCGTGGCGTCCAGACGTGCAGCAGATCGGCGGCGCGACCGTCCGGGAAACAGCATGGGTCGACCAGCGTCCGATCGAACAGCAGCGGCTGAAATCGTGGATGAGAGACGCTGGCGATGGTTTCCAGGCCGTACGGAACCGCCACCGCACAGGCGTGGCCCATCCGAGTCAGTTCGGCGGCGAAGGGGGCGATGTGATTGATCGAGTTGCAGGTAAAATCACTGTAAAGGACAAATAGGATATTCATGGGGTGTGGTTGAGAAGGGCCTGGTAAGAACAGGTGATACCGGCTTCGAAAGGTGCGGCGATTGCCGATCGAGATCCTGAGTCAAGATGTCCTCGACGAGCCGACTCAGTTCCGAGGCTACCAGATAACGATACTTTGTTTCACCGACAAACTTCACAGTCTTACCCATCATGGGTTTAGCAAGGCGCGGGGCGAGAACACCCCGACCCGCCGTATGGCAATGAGGCAATCACATGTCCGAACGACCCGACGTTCAAGCGGTTCTCGCCTATCTACGGGAGTTGCAGGACCGTCTGACCGCTGCCCTGGAAGCCGTCGATGGCACGGTGCGGTTCCGGGAAGATGCCTGGGAACGTCCCGCAACGGGTGGCACTCTCAGCGGTGGCGGTCGGACCCGCGTATTGCGCGAGGGCGCGGTGTTCGAACAGGCCGGCATCAACTTCTCCCACGTCGCTGGAACCCGCCTGCCCCCCTCCGCCACCGCCCAACGGCCCGAACTGGCGGGATGCGGCTTCGAAGCCATGGGCGTGTCGCTGGTGGTTCATCCGCGCAATCCCTACGTCCCGACCTCGCACGCCAACATTCGCTTTTTCAACGCCGTCAAGGATGACGCCGAGCCGGTCTGGTGGTTCGGCGGGGGATTCGACCTGACGCCATATTACGGTTTCGAGGAAGACTGCGTTCACTGGCATCGCTCTGCCAGGGCCGCCTGCAAACCGTTCGGCGTGGAGGTCTATCCGCGTTTCAAGCGCTGGTGCGACGAGTATTTTTTTCTCAAGCACCGCAACGAGCCGCGCGGCATCGGCGGGCTGTTTTTCGACGATCTCAACGAGTGGGGTTTCGAGCGCTGTTTCGCCTTCCTGCGCAGCGTCGGCGATCACTATTTGCCGGCTTATCTGCCCATCGTGGAACGGCGGCGAGAGCTGCCCTACGGCGAACGCGAGCGGGAATTTCAGCTTTACCGGCGCGGGCGCTACGTCGAATTCAATCTGGTTTACGACCGGGGCACGTTGTTCGGGTTGCAATCCGGCGGGCGTACCGAGTCGATTCTGATGTCGCTGCCACCGCGCGTGCGCTGGGAATACGACTGGCGGCCCGAACCCGGCAGCCCGGAAGCGCGGCTGTACGAGGTTTTCCTCAAGCCGCGCGACTGGTTAGCCGCGGGGTTTCCAACCGCGCGGGAAATTCCTGGAGCTTAGGACACCTCTCGCGCGGGCCGTAGCAGCGCGTCCAGTTCATCGACCTGCTCGGCCCAGTCCGAATCCTCCGCGATGGCTTGCGTCAAAAATTCCGCCTGGGCCGGTGCCCACCACGATGCCTGCTGGAGCGGGGTTTTCGGATCGAGCGGCCGATGCCAGTGGATGAAATTCCTGATGGCGACGGCATCGGACGGCAGTCCCAGTTGATCGAACAGGGTGCTCAGATTGTGCTGCGTGGTATCCATGCAATTCCTCCCGCTGCGGTGATTTGAAGGAGTTCCCTGAGTATAGGCGACGCCATCAGCGCGGTAGTTCCAAAACTGCCTCCAGCCCGCCTTCGGGATGATTCCGCAAGCTCAATTCCCCGCCGTGGGCACGGGCGATGTTGCGGGCGATGCTCAATCCCAAGCCCGTGCCGCCGGTATCGCGGCTACGGGAGCTTTCCAGCCGGTAGAACGGCTCGAACACCCGCTCCAGTTCCACCACCGGAATGCCGGGGCCACGGTCGCGGACGATCAGCGTCAGCCGCGCCGGAGCATCCACGACCGCGATTTCGGCGCGCTGGCCGTATTTCATAGCGTTGTCCACCAGATTGGTCAGACAGCGCTTGAGCGCCAGCGGCCGGCAACGCAACGGCTGGCGGGCCGCGCCGGTGATGCCCACTGCGTGGCCGATATCCTCCGCGTCTTCCTGCAACGATTCCAACAGGGCGTTGAGATCTAGCGGCGCCATGGGTTCGCTGTCCTCGCCACCGCGCAAGAAATCCAGCGACGCCTGCGCCATCCGCTGCATGTCGTCCAGATCGGCCTGAAATTTTTCCCGCAGCGGGGCATCGTCCAACAGTTCGGTGCGCAGCCGCAACCGGGTGATCGGCGTCTTTAAATCGTGAGAAAGGGCGGCGAGAATGCGGTTGCGATCCTCGATGTAGCGAATCAGCCGCTCCTGCATGGTATTGAAGGCGCGGGCGGCGCGACGGACTTCCAACGGGCCGTTCTCGTCCAACGATAGTCGGCGGATGTCGCGGCCCAGTTCGCTGGCGGCATCGGCCAGCACGGCGAGCGGCCGGATCAGCGCCCGCACCGCCAGGGCGGCCAGCACCGCGACCGAGACCAGCAACACCAGCAGGATCAGCAGCAACCGCGCTGGCCAAGCGATGACTTCCTCCGGCAACACCTGCTGAAACGTCACCGTCGCGCCGTCGCGCAAGCGCACCTGCACGATAAAATTGCGCAACCCCATCATCATGGCGTGCATTCGCCAGCGCGGTGGCCGGTCGGCCCAGTCGCGTGGCGGCGGCGGCTGATCCTGGACAAACCAGCGCGGCCGGTCAACCGGCGGTGGGGGCGGTGGCAAATCGTCGGTGATTTCCACCTGGAACGGCCAGGCGGGCCCCAACTGCCGGCTCATTAGGGTACGAAACAGGACGGTTTGATAGCGTTCGTCCGGCTCGATGGCGGTTTCCCAAGGTAGATCGAGGCTGATGCGAGTGGGCGGCAAGTCCAACGCTGCCACCAACCGCCGACGCTCGCCATCGTCCAGGGTATCGAGCAAGTTGACGATAGCGGCGATGCGCTGGGCGACGTGGCCACCGATGGCATGGTAAAGCGCCTGCTCGCGATCTTGCAGCAGAATCGCGGCGCTCAGCAACTGGGCGACGATCAGGCCGCCGGTCAAAAATAGCAGCAAGCGACCGAACAGCGATTGCGGCAATAGGCGCATCAAAATTCCCGGCTGACGTGGGTCGCCAGCAGATAACCTTCGTTGCGGACGGTCTTGATAATCACGGACTCGCGCGGATCGTCGCGCAGCCGCCGCCGCAGCCGACTCACCTGGACATCGATGCTGCGGTCGAACGGCGTGGCCTCGCGGCCCTGGGTGAAATCCAACAACTGGTCGCGGTTCAATATCCGTTGCGGATGATCTAAAAATACCCGGAGCAGTCGATATTCGCTGGCGCCAAGCGGCACCAACACCCCATCCGGCGCGACCAGTTGGCGGGCGTCCACATCCAGCGTCCAGCCAGCGAAATGAAAGCAGCGCACCTCACCCGGTTCGGCGGGCACGTTGCGGGCGCGGCGCAGAATGCTTTTGACCCGCGCCAGCAGCTCGCGCGGATTGAACGGTTTGGGCAGATAGTCGTCGGCGCCCATTTCCAGGCCGACGATGCGGTCGGTATCGTCGCCGCGAGCGGTCAGCATGATGATCGGGATTTGCGAGCGGGCACGCAGGTTGCGGCACAGGACCAGCCCATCGTCGCCGGGCAGCATCAGATCGAGGATGACGAGATCCACCGGCCCCTGCTCCAAGGCGGCCCAAAATCCGCGACCGTCGGCCACGCCGGTCACTCGATAGCCGTTGCGGCCCAGATAGTCGGCCAACAGTTCGCGCAAACCTGGATCGTCGTCCACGACAAGAAGATGATCGGTCATGATATCTGGGTTCGGCGGGTTCGATGGCGGGATTGTATAAGGCTTGGCGGGCGGCAGGGATCATGTGATACAAATCGTTACGAAATTCCCCTCCCGGCAAACTCCCGGTTACAAGACGGGAGTCAAATACGTCTGCGTTCGACGAAACCGAGGAGTTCGATCATGAAGACGCTACGCAAGAATCTGTTGGCCGCCGCCATTGTCGCCGGTGTGGGTTTGTCCACCATCGCCTTCGCCAATCCCTGGGGCGGACATGGCCCGATGTCGGGTGGCGGCATGGGAGACTGCCCGATGATGGGCGGTGAGGGCCCGATGATGGACGGTGGCCCCGGTGGCGGCCCGCAACGGCGGATGGAGATGATGCGGCAGTTCCACGCCGAGCGGATGGAGTTGTTGGAGGCGCGGTTGAAGCTCAAACCCGACCAGCAGAATGCCTGGAAAGCTTTCCTGGTGGCTCAGGACGCCCATCATGCTGCAATGATGAAGATCCAGCGGGAGATGCGAGACCGGGAAACCACCGCCATGGCGCAGTTTGAGGAACGGGTCCAGGGCATGGAGCAGAATCTGGCCAGCATGAAGGTGATGGTCAAGGCCGCCGGCGATCTTTATACCGCTCTCGATCCGACCCAGAAAAAGGTCATGGATGATTTTTTCACCAATCGGCCGATGCACCGGATGATGCGGATACAAGCGGACCAGCCGATTCCGCCGATCCCGCCGGCTCAACAACCGCAATAACGATCGGCCCGTCCGGTCGAGCGAAGGGCGATGCTCCACGAGCATCGCCCTTAATTTTTTGCAGAGCAGCACCGTTTCCCTTACTCTTTCCTGCCTTTCGACAGCCGGCTGTTTTAGAATAATCCCGTAAATTTTTTGCGTTAATCAAACCGGCGGCACAACGAAGAAGGTAAGGGCGATGCTGGAAGAAAATATTCTGAAAATCATCGAATTGCGTCACGACGCACCTTACGCGATTCTGGGGCCTCACTATATCGAGCGAGAGCGGGCGCTGGTGATCCGCGCCTTTCTGCCGCAGGCCGAGCGCGCTTACGTGCTGCCGGCGGACGGTACGGGCAAACGCGAGATGGAGCGGTTGCATCCGGACGGCCTGTTTGCCGCCCGCTTTCCGGGAGTCAGGGAACTGGAGTACCGACTCGTCGCCGTCGATGCCAGCGGCCAGTCCGTTACCTTTCACGATCCTTACGCCATTCGCGAACCGTCCTTCAACGGCGCCGATAGCCAGGCGTTCCGGCGGGGAACGCTGGCAACCCTGTTCCTCAAGCTGGGCGCCCACCTGCGGGTCAAGGAAGGCATCATGGGCATCAACTTCACCTTGTGGGCACCCCACGCCAGCCGGGTCAGCGTGGTCGGCACCTTCAACCAGTGGGATGGTCGCCGCCATCCGATGGAGCGGCACGAATCCGGGGTATGGGAGTTGTTCGTCCCCGGTCTCGGCCTGGGCGAACTGTACAAATACGAGATTCGCAACGCGGAAGGGTCCGTATTCCTTAAGACCGACCCACTGGCCTTCCATACCGAGATTTATCCCAAAACCGCGGCCTTCGTCCACGACATCCAGCACCGTCACGAATGGGGCGATGGCCCCTGGATGGCGCGGGCCGTGGAGTCGCCCGGCTGGGAACTGCCCGTTGCGATTCATCGGGTCACGCTTGGCGAGGATGTCAGCGCGGGACTCGAGCGGGTTGCCTCCTACGGCCAGTTGAAGGAAATCGTCCTGCCGTATCTGCTGGAGCGGAAGTTCACCCACGTCGAACTGGCGTTCTGGGCCGACGGCGAGACGGTAGCCAGCTACTACGCGCCCAATCCCCGCCATGGTCGGCCCGAGGAACTGATGGCCTTCATCGACGCCTGCCACCGGCGCGATATTGGGGTGATTCTCGACTGGATTCCGCCGTTGCTTCCGCGCGAGGGGCAAGAACTCAGCTGGTTCGACGGCACGCGGCTTTACGAGCGCGACGACGCCTGGGGCAAGCTGGCCTTCGATCTGGAACGGCCGGAGGTACGGAACTTCCTGCTGGCCAACGCCCTGTTCTGGCGGCAGGTTTACCACGTGGACGCGCTGCGCGCCGACGTCCGCACTCACGCCGCACGGCTGGAAGGACAGAGCCTGGCGGCCGGCTCGCGCTTCCTGCTGCGGGAGTCCACCGTTGCGCCCACGCTGGCGGCGGCGGAGAGCGCCGATCTGATCCAGGGGCGCCATGCCGATCCCCATGCCGTGCTGGGACCGCATCCGCTGGCTGGAGAACCGGGTCTGGCCGTGGTCCGCGCCCTGCTGCCGGACGCGGAATCATCCTGTCTGCTGCGCGAGGACCGGCCGCAACTGCTGTATCCGTTGCAGTCGGTCCATGCCGGGGGGCTGTTCGAAACGATTATCGCCGCTCGACCGGATACGCTGCGCTACCGGCTGAGCGCGACCGAGCACGGTCAGACGCGGATCTTCGAGGATCCATATGCGTTCGCCTTCTCGATTCTCGGCGACCAGGACTGCTATTTGTTCGCCGAGGGCAATCACTACCGGATTTTCGAGAAGCTCGGCGCGCACGTCCGCACGGTGAAGGGCGTCGTCGGAGTCAATTTCGCGGTCTGGGCACCCAACGCCCAGCGGGTCAGCGTGGTCGGCACCTTCAACCACTGGGACGGACGGCGCCACCCGATGCGGTTGCGACCGGGTTCCGGCATCTGGGAATTGTTCGTTCCCGGTCTCGGCGAGGGCGATCTGTACAAGTTCGAAATTCTGGCTCGCAACGGCAACCTGTTCCTCAAGATCGACCCTTTCGCCTTCCACACCGAGGTTCCGCCCGGCACCGCCAGCGTGGTCTACGACCCGGCCGGCAAGCACCAGTGGCGCGATGGTGAGTGGATGGAGCGGCGGTCGCGGAGCAGCACCTGGCAACAGCCGGTGGCCATTTACGAAGTTCATGCCGGTTCCTGGCGGCACAAGGCGGACGGCCAGTTCTTGTCTTATCGGGAACTGGCCGATCAGTTGATTCCCTACGTGCTGGAGATGGGCTTCACCCACATCGAGTTCCTGCCGCTGGCCGAGCATCCCTACGGTCCATCCTGGGGCTATCAGATTTCCAATTTCTACGCTCCGACCGCCCGGTTCGGCCGGCCGGACGATCTGATGGAACTGATCGACCGCTGCCACCAGCACGGCATCGGCGTGATCCTCGACTGGGTGCCGGCGCACTTCCCCAAGGATGCCCATGCCATGGCCTGGTTCGACGGCACCTGCGTCTACGAGCACGCCGACCCGCGCCAGGGCGAGCACCCCGATTGGGGTACGTTGATTTTCAACTACGGCCGCCACGAGGTCGAAAACTTCCTGATCGCCAACGCCCTGTACTGGTTGGAGACCTTCCACTTCGACGGGCTACGGGTGGACGCGGTGGCCTCGATGCTGTACCTGGATTATTCCAAAAAGGACTGGATTCCCAACAAGTACGGCGGCAACGAGAATCTGGAGGCGATCGAGTTCATCAAGCACACCAACGCCGTGGTCCACGCCCAACACCCCGGCGTGATGATGATCGCCGAGGAATCCACCGCCTGGCCGAACGTATCGCGCCCCACCGACATCGGCGGACTGGGATTCGGCTTCAAGTGGAACATGGGCTGGATGCACGACGTGCTGTTCTACATGCGGAAGGATCCGGTGCATCGCCGCCACCATCACGACAAGCTGACCTTCGGCATCGTCTACGCCTTCAGCGAGAATTTCATCCTGTCGCTGTCGCACGATGAAGTGGTGCATCTGAAGAAATCGCTGCTGGGCAAGATGCCGGGCACCGAGCGGCAGCAATTCGCCAACCTGCGGTTGCTGTACGCCTTCATGTACGGCCATCCCGGCAAGAAGCTGCTGTTCATGGGCGGAGAATTCGGCCAGCCGGGCGAGTGGAACCACGATGCCGATCTGGACTGGGCGCGGCTGCGCCAACCGCCGCACCAGAGCTTGCAGCGTTTCGTCAGGGATCTCAACACGCTGTACGCGCGAGAGCCGGCGCTGCATCAGATGGATTTTCACGCCGCCGGCTTCGAGTGGCTGGACGCGAGCGCGGCGGAGACCGGCGTGCTGGCTTTCGCGCGCAAGGCCCGCGACCCGCGCGACGCCGTGGTGCTGGTGTTGAATTTCTCCGACGCGCCGCGCCCGCATTACCGGATCGGGGTGCCGTATCCGGTGGAATATCGGGAGTTGTTGAACAGCGACGCCCGGGTGTACGGCGGTTCCGGTCTCACCCAGCCGGGTGGCACGGCCCACGCCGAGGACTATGCTAGCCACGGCTTCCCCTTCTCCGTCGTCCTCGACTTGCCGCCGCTCGGCGCGGTGGTTCTGAAACCGGCGCCGCCGATGCTGGGCTGACCGTCAAAGTGCCCTCCTCCGTTCGGGGGGAGGGCCAGGAGTCATGACCATCCAGCGATCCCAATCCGCATTCGCCTTTTCGTGGGTCCGATAATTCGGCGGTTGGATCGGTTTCTGTATGGTAACACTGTGATAAAAAGGTAAAATTTTCTTGGACTATGCTCACCCAACGGGTGACGGCTTCAACTGCTCCGCGGTTAGGTGGATTGCTATCAGATCAATGCGGTACGTGAGTTCCACACCGCCTGGCTGCCGTTTCCAGGTTTAATCACCTTGACTTCAACTTCCGCCTTGTTTCCTCGGGTATCGGCGCCGGTCTCGCCACAAAGCGACTGTAAAACGTTCCGACTTCAGTGAAACTAATGAACAGTGGTTCGCTATATCGCCTGCTGGCCGCCCACCCCTACCTCCACCGCTTGATCGTCGGTTACAGCGGTGGCCTGGACTCCCACGTCCTGCTACATCTCCTGGCGACGCACCGCGATCGCTGGCCGGAACGGATGTTGGAAGCGATCTATGTCGATCACGGTCTGCAAGCCGCTTCCGCCGCCTGGGGCGAGCATTGCGCCCGCGTCTGCCGGGATCTGAACGTGCCGTTCCGGGCATTGAAGGTCGACGCCCGCCCCGAAGCCGGCGAAAGTCCCGAAGCCGCCGCCCGCCGTGCCCGCTACGCCACTCTCGCCGCCGAACTCGACCCCAACTCCGCTCTGCTCACCGCTCACCACCGCGACGATCAGGCGGAAACCCTGCTGCTGCAATTGCTGCGCGGCGCGGGACCGCGCGGACTGGCGGCGATGCCGGCCGCCAGCCGGCTCGGCCAAGGCTGGCTGCTGCGGCTGATTCTGGACATCGACCGCGCCGAGTTGCTGGCCTACGCCTGCGCGCATGGCTTGCGCTGGATCGAGGACGCCAGTAACGAAGACACCGGCTTCGACCGCAACTATCTCCGCCATCAAATCCTGCCGCTGCTCCGGGAACGTTGGCCCGCCACGAATCGAACGCTGGCCCGCTCTGCTCGGCTGTGCGCCGAAACCGCCGATTGGCTGGATGTCGAGGCCGAAACCGATCTCGCCCGCGCCGCGACCGAACGACCGGATGCGTTGTCCGTCCCGGCCCTACGCGAACTCAACGAACTCCACCGGCGCAACCTGCTGCGCTATTGGCTGCGGCAACTCGGCTTGCCCACGCCCGACGCCCGGCAGTTGGGGCACATCCTGCGCGACGCCCTGACCGCCGCCGGCGACCGCAATCCCTGCATCCGCTGGCCCGGCGTGGAAGTCCGGCGCTATCGCGACCGGCTGTATGCCATGCCGCCACCAAAACCGCACGACCCTCGGCAGACCATTATCTGGCGGTCCACCACCGAGGGTTGGCCACCGCTGGATTTGCCGGGTGTCGGCCAGCTGCGGATGCGAGAGGCGATTGGGAAGGGACTCCGTTCCGAGATACTGGCCGGTGGGTCGCTGATCGTCGGTTTCCGCCAGGGCGGGGAACGATTCCGGCCGGTGGGTCGCGCCCACAGCCAGGAGTTGAAGAAACTGTTACAGGAAGCTGGCATTCCGCCTTGGGAGCGGGATCGGTTACCGCTGGTGTATCTCCCCCCTACCCCCACCCTCCCCTACAAGGGGGGAGGGTGCCATGGTCTGCTGGCGGTCGTGGAGTTAGGCGTCGCCGACGACTGCGCCACCGTCCCCGGTGAACTCGGCTGGCAACCGGTTTTGCTGTCGCCATCGGCAGCGGGGTCTGGTATCTTGTAGCGTCATTTGCCACCCCCCCCCACACTGCATGACCCGATTCATCTTCATCACCGGCGGCGTCGTTTCCTCTCTGGGCAAAGGCATCGCCGCCGCATCGCTGGCCGCGCTCCTGGAAGCCCGAGGTCTCAGGGTCACCCTGATCAAACTCGATCCCTACATCAACGTCGACCCCGGCACCATGAGCCCCTTCCAGCACGGCGAGGTGTTCGTCACCAGCGATGGGGCCGAAACCGATCTCGATCTCGGCCACTACGAACGCTTCGTGTGCCTGACCGCCAGCCGGCGCAACAACTTCACCACCGGCCGTATCTACGAAAACGTGATCCGCAAGGAACGGCGCGGCGACTACCTCGGCGGCACCGTGCAGGTCATCCCCCACATCACCGACGAAATCAAGCGCTGCATCCGGCTCGGCGCCGGCGAGGCCAACATCGCCCTGGTGGAAATCGGCGGCACGGTCGGCGACATCGAATCCCTGCCGTTCCTGGAAGCTATCCGCCAGATGGGCGTCGAACTGGGCCGCGAGCGCTCGCTGTTCATCCATCTGACCCTGGTGCCGTATATCCCCACCTCCGGCGAGTTGAAAACCAAGCCCACCCAGCACTCGGTCAAGGAACTGCGCTCCATCGGCATCCAGCCCGACATGCTGCTGTGCCGCTCGGATCGGGAAGTCCCCCCCGAGGAACGCCGCAAGATCGCCCTGTTCACCAACGTCGAGCCCAAGGCGGTCATCAACGTTCCCGACGCCGACACCATCTACCGCATCCCGTTGCTGCTGCACGCCCAGGGCGTGGACGACATCGTCGCCCGCAAGCTGCGGCTGGACAACCTGCCGCCGGCCCATCTGGCCGACTGGGAGCGGGTGGTACAGGCGATCGAGACTCCGACCGGCGAGGTGGACATCGCCATGGTCGGCAAATACGTCGATCTGACCGACGCCTACAAGTCCCTGAACGAGGCGCTGTCGCATGCCGGGATTCACACCCGCACCCGGGTCAACATTCACTATATCGACTCCGAACAGATCGAACGCGACGGCCCCGCCTGCCTGGCGGGCATGGATGCGATCCTGGTGCCGGGCGGCTTCGGCGAGCGCGGCATCGAAGGTAAAATCACCGCGGTCCGCATCGCCCGCGAACAGGGCATCCCCTACCTGGGCATTTGCCTGGGCATGCAGGTGGCGGTCATCGAGTTTGCCCGCCACGTCGCCGGCCTCGAGGGCGCCCACAGCACCGAGTTCCGCAAAGACACCGCCTATCCCGTCATCGCCCTGATCACCGAGTGGACCGACGAGGACGGCACCGTCCAGCAGCGCCGCGAAGACGGCGATCTCGGCGGCAGCATGCGACTGGGCGCGCAACCCTGCCGGCTGGTCCCCGACAGCTTGGCACGCGCCACCTACGGCAAGGATGTGGTCACCGAGCGCCACCGTCACCGCTACGAATTCAACAACCGCTACCGGGAGCCGCTGCGCGCCGCCGGTCTGGCGCTCTCCGGGCACTCACTGGACGACCGGCTGGTCGAAATGATCGAACTGCCCGGCCATCCCTGGTTCCTGGGCTGTCAGTTCCACCCGGAATTCACTTCCACTCCGCGCGCCGGCCATCCGCTGTTCCAGGGGTTCGTCAGGGCGGCCAGCCGGCAACGCCAGCAACACCGACGGGAAGCGAGCGCGACATGATGAAACTGTGCGGTTTCGAGGTCGGCCTGGACCGGCCGCTGTTCCTGATCGCCGGCCCCTGCGTGATCGAATCCGAGCAACTGGCGTTGGATACCGCCGGCCGGCTCAAGGAGATCGCCGGGCGGTTGGGCATTCCCTTCATCTACAAGTCCTCGTTCGACAAGGCCAACCGCTCCTCGCACCAAAGTTTTCGCGGCCTCGGGCTGTTGGAGGGGCTCAAAATCCTGGAAAAGGTCAAGCACCAGATCGGCGTGCCGGTGCTGACCGACGTGCACGAATACACTCCCCTGGAGGACGTCGCCGCCGTGGCAGACGTGCTGCAAACCCCCGCCTTCCTGTGCCGGCAAACCGATTTCATCCAGAACGTGGCCCGCCAGGGCCGGCCGGTCAACATCAAGAAAGGCCAGTTCCTGTCGCCCTGGGAGATGCGCAACGTGGTCGCCAAGGCACGCATGGCGGGCAACGACCACATCATGGTTTGCGAACGTGGCGCGTCCTTTGGCTACAATAATCTGGTGTCCGACATGCGCGCCCTGATGGTGATGCGCGCCACCGGCTGTCCGGTGGTATTCGACGCCACCCATTCCGTGCAACTGCCGGGTGGCCAGGGCAACGCTTCCGGCGGCCAGCGTGAATTCGTGCCGGTGCTGGCGCGGGCGGCGGTGGCGACCGGCATCGCCGGGCTGTTCGTGGAAACCCACCCCGATCCCGACCGGGCGCCGAGCGACGGTCCCAACGCCTGGCCGCTGGACTTGATGGAACCCCTGCTGGTCACGCTGCAAGCGCTGGACAGGCTGGTCAAGCAGCACGGTTTTCTGGAAACCGGACTAAAATAGTCGTTTTATCCCCCAAGAGCGCAATACCCAGAGGAGTTTGAAGAATGTCGAAAATCAAAGAGATTCGCGGTCGTGAAATCATGGACTCGCGCGGCAACCCGACCGTCGGCGTGGACGTGATCCTGGAATCCGGCGCCAAGGGCGGTGCCGGCGTGCCGTCCGGCGCGTCCACCGGCAGCCGCGAGGCGCTGGAATTGCGCGACGGCGACAAGAGTCGCTACCTGGGCAAGGGCGTGCTGAAAGCGGTCGCCAACGTCAACGGCGAATTGCGCGACGCCCTGCTCGGCATGGAAGCGGTCGGCAACCAGGCCGCCATCGACGAGAAGATGATCGCTCTGGACGGCACCCCCACCAAGAGCCGCCTCGGCGCCAACGCCCTGCTGGGCGTCTCCATGGCGGTCGCCCATGCCGCCGCTGCCGAAAAGGGCGTGCCGCTGTACAAGTACCTGAACCCCACCGGCCCGTACCATCTGCCGGTGCCGATGATGAACATCCTCAACGGCGGCGCCCACGCCGACAACAGCGTGGACATGCAGGAATTCATGATCATGCCGGTCGGCGCGCCCAGCTTCCGCGAGGCGCTGCGCTGGGGCGCGGAAGTGTTCCACGCCCTCAAGGCAGTGCTGAAGGCCCAGGGCATGAACACGGCGGTCGGCGACGAAGGCGGCTTCGCGCCTAATCTGTCTTCCAACGAAGCCGCCTTGGAAGTGGTGATGGAAGCCATCGGCAAGGCGGGCTACACCGCCGGCAAGGACATTTACATCGCCCTGGACTGTGCCAGTTCCGAGTTCTACAAGAACGGTAAATATACGCTGGAAGCCGAAGGCAAATCCTTCAGCTCCAACGAAATGGCCGACAAGCTGGCCGACTGGGTCAGCCGCTATCCCATCGTTTCCATCGAAGACGGCTTGGACGAGAGCGACTGGGACGGCTGGGCTTATCTGACCAAGGTGCTGGGCAAGAAGATCCAGTTGGTGGGCGACGATCTGTTCGTCACCAACACCTCGATCCTCAAGCGCGGCATCGATCAGGGCATCGCCAACTCGATCCTGATCAAGGTCAACCAGATCGGCACCCTGACCGAGACCCTGGCGGCGATCAACATGGCCGCCGCCGCCGGTTACACCTCGATTTCGTCGCACCGCTCCGGCGAGACCGAGGACACCACCATCGCCGACCTGGCCGTGGCCACCGCCGCCAGCCAGATCAAGACCGGCTCGCTCAGCCGCTCCGACCGCATCGCCAAGTACAACCGCCTGCTGGTGATCGAGGAAGAACTGGGCGCCGCCGCCGTCTATCCAGGCAAGAAAGCGTTCAACGTATTCCCAAGTTGAACCAAACCCCACCACGCCCGTCGCGAACGCCGGGCGCGGTGGGATGAGCGCATCACCCGAACCGCGCCTTCCGTCTCCCCGTCCCGGTTATGCAATGAGGGACGAAAGGCGCTTGTCTGACCTGGCGACGCCGCGACCCTTCGATTCCACAGCTCTCCGGACCCTCCGAGTCATGCAGATCCTGGTGGCGGCCCTGATCGCCGTATTGGTGTTCTTGCAGTACCTGCTGTGGATCGCCGAGGACGGGGTCCGGCAAACTTACGCCCTGCGCATCGCCATCCAGGTGCAAACCGAGGAAAACGCCGAATCGAACGAGCGCAACCGCGCGCTGGAAGCGGATGTCAAGGACCTGAAAAATGGGCTGAGCGCCATCGAGGAGCGGGCGCGTTCCGAAATGGGCATGATCCGCCGGGATGAAACCTTCTATCGCATTCTCGAACAATCGCCGAAACCGGCTGTTCCTTCCAACGACCCCGCGCCGGCTGCCAAGCCTGGCACGTCCGGCCAAAAGCCGGTCACCACGGCCAAACCTCCCGTCGCGACCGTGCAACCGGCGGCGGCGACTCCAAAGCCAAGCCCGCAACCCGACAAACCACCGGTTGCAACCATCAAACCGGCGACCGCCGCGGCCCCCAAAGCCGCCGCGCCGCCCATGCCGCCCACGCTCTCGACCAAACCCCATCCGCCATCCAAGCCGTCCGGGCAGCGGTGATCGCAATCGCCAGACATGAACCTCGCGCGCTACTGGGCCATGGTGCCAGCCGCCGGCGCCGGCAAGCGGATGGGGTCGCCCATCCCCAAGCAATATCTGCCCCTGGCCGGTCGGCCGGTTATCCTTCACACGCTGGATACCCTGCTGCGCCATCCCCGCTTGGCGGGGGTCATCGTTGCGATCAGCGCCGGCGATGAATGGTGGCCGGAAGTCGCCGTCGATCTCGCCACCGTCAAGCCTTTGCGGGTCGTCACCGGCGGCGTGGAGCGTTGTCATTCGGTGTTGAACGGATTGAACGCGCTGCGGGAACAAGCCGATCCCGTCGACTGGGTACTGGTCCACGACGCGGCCCGGCCCTGCCTGACCGCCGGCGATCTGGATCGGTTGGTCGAAACGCTGGCCGACGATCCGGTCGGAGGCCTGCTGGCCGTCCCGGTCCGGGATACCCTGAAGCAGGCCGACGATGCCGGGCGGGCCGCTACGACGGTGGACCGCTCGCGGCTCTGGCACGCGCTGACCCCGCAGATGTTCCGGTTGGGAATGCTGCATGATGCGCTGCGCGCGGCGCTGATCCGCGGGTTGCTGGTTACCGACGAGGCGGCGGCGATGGAAGCGGCCGGTTTTGCGCCCCGTCTGGTCGAGGGCCGGGCGGACAATCTCAAGATCACCCGGCCGGAAGATCTGGCGCTGGCGGAGTTCCACCTGGCGTACCGGCATCTCCCCCCTCATCCTCAACTCCTCTCCCTCAAGGGGAGAAGGGTATTTTAATACCACCCCTCGATCGCTGACGGAACGGAAACATGCGCATCGGACACGGCTTCGACGTACACGCCTTCGGCGAAGGCGATTCCATCATCCTGGGGGGAGTCCGCATCCCTCATGGGCGCGGTTTGATCGCCCATTCCGACGGCGACGTGCTGCTGCACGCTCTGTGCGACGCGCTGCTCGGCGCGGCGGGCCTGGGCGACATCGGCCGGCACTTTCCCGACAGCAGCACCGAGTTCGAGGGCATCGACAGCCGCATCCTGTTGCGGCGGGTGGTGGCGCTGCTGCGGGAACGGGGTTTGACGGTGGGCAACGTGGACGCCACCCTGATCGCCCAGGCGCCCCGCATGGCTCCGCACATCCCCACCATGCGGGAAAACATCGCGGCCGACTTGGACATCACCCTGGACCGAGCCAACGTCAAGGCCACCACCACCGAACGGCTGGGCTACATCGGCCGCGGCGAGGGCATCGCCGTTCACGCCGTGGCGCTGCTGATCTGACGATCGTGCGATTCGAGGTTCAAAGCCGGCGTTCGGGTTCGACCGAACCGGCGATGGGCGGCTCGCTCAAATCCTCGTACAACACTCCCACCGGGCACTCCAGACCGACGCTCTCCAAACTCAGCCGCCCGCCGGGGCCGACGCTGTCCACCCACCACTGCCCGTCCCGCCGCCGGTAAACCTGGACGCGGATCCGCTCCTGATCGACCAGCACGTATTCCCGCAGGCTGTCCAGTTGTTGGTAGGCAGCGAATTTGTCGCCCAAGTCGTAGGAGGCAGTGCTGTCCGACAATACCTCGACCACCAGCACCGGGAACCGCTTGACGAGGCGGTCCGCGCGGTCGCTCTCGGCGCAGGTCACCTGGAGGTCGGGATAGAAACCGCAGTCGGCTGCTTCCACCCGTACCTTGACATCGGCCATGAACACCCGGCAGGGCGTACCGCGCAGATGCTGGCGCAGCAGAGTGGCAAAATTCAGCGAGATTTCATTATGCCGGTCGGTGGTGCCGGCCATGGCGAACACCTCGCCGCGCACGTATTCATGGCGCTCCGGCTGGCGCTGTTCCCATTCCAGATAATCGGCGTAGGTGAAAGTGAGACGGGACGCAGGGCAGGACATGACAATACTCCAAATAATGCAAGTAATGGCAAAAGCTTAGCACACTTTCCCTAGCGCACTGCCACAAACGATTCACAATCGTAGCCAACCACGCACTGCGGTTTAAACTGTCCACCCTGTTCCCTCGCAACCTGGAAATCCGTTATGAACCCCCTACCTTTCGCCTACGGTCAACCCAACCTCGGCGGTCGGCTGCGTGCCGTTCCCGAGGACTTCGAGGTCCGCGAGGAACTGAATTTCCCGCTGGATGGCGCCGGCGAACATGTCTGGCTGTGGGTGCGCAAGCGCGGCGCCAACACCGAGTGGGTGGCGCGGCGCCTGGCGGAACGGGCGGGCGTGCCGCCGGGCGCGGTGAGCTACGCCGGCCTCAAGGACCGCCACGCCGTGACCGAGCAATGGTTCTCGGTGCATCTGCCCGGCCGGGCGGAACCGGATTGGACGACGGAGATCGACCCGAGCCTGACGGTGCTGAAAGCGGTGCGCCATTCCCGCAAGCTGCGGCGCGGCGCCTCGAGCGGCAACGCGTTCCGCCTCGTCATCCGCGAGCTGGACGGCGATCCGGCCGAACTGGCGGCGCGGTTGAAGCTCGTCGCCGCGGCCGGCGTTCCCAACTACTTCGGCGAGCAGCGCTTCGGCCGGGAAGCGGGTAATCTCGAACGCGCCGAGGCGATGCTGGGCGGGTGGGAGAAGGTACGCGACCGCCACCGGCGCGGCTTGTATCTGTCCGCCGCGCGTTCGGCGCTGTTCAACGCCGTGCTGGCGCGGCGGGTCGCCGAGGAGAGTTGGGATCAGGCACTGCCCGGCGAGGTGCTGATGCTGGCCGGCAGCCATAGTATCTTTACCGCCGCCGAGGTGGACGCAGTCCTCCGCCAGCGGGTTGCCGCTTTCGACCTGCACCCGACCGGCCCGTTGTGGGGTGCCGGCGAGTTGCGCAGTGGCGGCGCGGTACGGGAGTTGGAAGAAGCGGTGGCGGCGGCCCTGCCGGTGTTCCGGGACGGGCTGGCGGCGGCGGGGTTGGGGCAGGAACGCCGGGCACTGCGGCTGGTGGCGCGGGATGCGACGCTGGCATTCCCAGAGGCGCGAACCGCCGTGCTCGACTTCCGGTTGCCGGCCGGCGCCTATGCCACCACCGTGCTGCGCGAACTGATTCGGGCGGCGGACTGAGGTCGCGACGCCGCCGGGCTGCCTGAGCTCGGACAAGGTATCACCGGCGGCCGATTTCAGGCTAACATGACGCATCCATCGCATCGGGATTTTCGCATGGCCAAACGCACTCCCCTGTATGCCCGCCACCTCGCCCTGGGTGCGAAGATGGTGGATTTCGGCGGCTGGGACATGCCGCTGCACTACGGCTCGCAGATCCAGGAGCACCATCAGGTCCGCGACGCCACCGGGCTCTTCGACGTGTCGCACATGACCATCGTCGATTTCCCTGACCCGGCGCCCGCTCGAACTTTGCTGCGCTACCTGCTGGCCAACGACGTCGCCCGCCTCTACCCCGGCAAGGCGCTGTACACCTGCATGCTGAACGAAGCCGGCGGCGTGATCGACGACCTGATCGTCTACGACCGCGGCGCGGCCGGCTACCGGCTGGTGCTGAACGCTGCCACCCGCGACAAGGATCTGGCCTGGATCGCCCCGCTGGCCGAACGCTTCGGCGCGGCCTGGCGCGAACGCGACGATCTGGCCATGCTGGCGGTGCAGGGGCCGGAGGCGCTGGCGAAGCTGGACGCGGTGCTGGACCCGGACACCCTGGCGGCGGTGCGCGCCAGCCAGCGCTTTCACGCCGTCGAAGCCGGCGATGATCTGTTCGTCGCTCGCACCGGCTACACTGGCGAGGACGGCGTCGAAATCATGCCGGCCGCCGCCGAGGCGCCGGCGCTCTGGGACCGGCTGCTGGCCGCCGGTGTCGCCCCCTGCGGGCTGGGCGCCCGCGACACCCTGCGCCTGGAGGCCGGCATGAACCTCTACGGCAGCGATATGGACGAAACCACCACGCCGCTGGTGTCGGGACTGGGCTGGACCGTGGCCTGGCAGCCGGCGGACCGCGACTTCCTCGGCCGCGCCGCGCTGGAGCGGCAGCGTGCCGCCGGCGTGCCGCAGGTTTTCGTCGGCCTGGTGCTGGAAGAACGCGGCGTGCTGCGCGGCCATCAGACCGTCCACGACGGCGACCGCGAAATCGGCCTGACCACCAGCGGCACCTTCTCGCCTACCCTGAACCGGGCCATCGCCCTGGCGCGGGTGGTCGCCGACGCTGGCGACCGCTGTCAGGTGGACATCCGCGGCAAGCGCCTGTCGGCCCTGATCGTCAAACCCCCCTTCGTGTCCCGCCCGTTGTGACGCGTCGATACGACCTGAATCCCACGGACCGGTCCGCCCCGACCGGCCCAACCCATCCCGATTACGATCGAACGTTGTTGAGGAGCCGACGATGAGCAGCATCATTCCCCCCGAACTGCACTATACCGAGACCCACGAGTGGGTCCGCGCCCAGGACGACGGCATCGTCACCGTGGGCATCACCGACCATGCCCAGCACCTCTTGGGCGACCTGGTGTTCGTGGAAATCCCGGAAGTGGGCCGCGTCGTGACCGCCGCCGAAAGCTGCGCGGTGGTCGAGTCGGTCAAGGCCGCCTCGGACGTGTACAGCCCGCTGGACGGCGTCATCGTCGAGGTGAACGAGGCGCTGGCCGACAGTCCCGAATTGATCAACCAGGATCCCTACGGAGAGGGCTGGATCTTCCGGATCAAGACCAGCGCGACGCCCGATGGCCTGCTGGACGCCACTGCCTACGAGGCGATCGCCATCGCCGACGACGAGGACGAGGATACCATCGGTTCGCTGACCGATCACCGCTTGGTCGAGTAACCGGAGACGATCCGGTCATGCCGTTCATTCCCCATACCCCGGACGACGTTCGGACGATGCTGGATGCCATTGGCGCTCCCTCGCTCGACGCGCTGTTCGACGAAGTCCCGCCGGCCTTGCGCGTCGGGGAGTTGCCCGCCCTGCCGGAAGCCTTGAACGAAGCGCGGATTTCCCGGCTGATGGCCGCGCGGGCGGCGGATTATCCGCAACCCTCGTGTTTCCTGGGCGCCGGCGCCTATGAGCACCATATCCCGGCGGCCGTCTGGGAAATCGCCGGGCGCGGCGAGTTCTACAGCGCCTACACTCCCTATCAGCCGGAAGCCAGCCAAGGCACGCTGCAGGTGCTCTACGAGTACCAGAGCATGATGGCCGGCCTGACCGCCATGGACGTGTCCAACGCTTCGCTGTACGACGGCGCCTCGGCGCTGGCGGAAGCGATCCTGATGGCGGTGCGCGCCAACCGAAAATCCAAATCCAGACGGATTCTGGTGCCGCGCACGCTGCATCCGCTGTACCGGCGCACCGTCCATGCCATCGTTCGCAATCAGGGCATCGAGTTGGTGGAGTTGCCCTACGATTCGACTGGCGGCCATACCCCAGTCGAGGGACTGGTTTCGTATGCCGGACAAGACTTCGCCGCGCTGGTGATTCCACAACCCAACTTCTTCGGGGTGCTGGAGGACGCGGGTGTTCTGACCGACTGGGCGCATCGCAATCAAATGCTGGCGGTCGCGGTGGTCAACCCCACGGCGCTGGCGGTGCTCGAACCGCCGGGCGACTGGGGCGAAACCGGCGCCGACATCGCCTGCGGCGACGGCCAGCCCTTGGGGGCACCGCTGTCCTCGGGCGGGCCGTATTTCGGTTTCCTGTGCTGCCGCCAGGAACTGGTGCGACAAATGCCGGGCCGGCTGGTCGGCCGCACTCTGGATCTGGACGGCAAGCCCGGCTTCACCTTGACGCTCCAGGCCCGCGAGCAGCACATCCGCCGCTCCAAGGCCACGTCCAACATCTGCACCAATCAGGGTTTGATAGTCACCGCCGCCACCCTGTATCTGTCCCTGCTGGGGCCGCGCGGACTGGAGCAGGTCGCCGCCGCCTGCCACGCCAATACCCGATCGCTGATGGAGCGGCTGACCGGGGTCCCGGGCGTAAGCCGGGCGTTCGACCGGCCGGTGTTCCATGAAGCGGTACTCCGATTGCCGCGACCGACGCGGGAGGTGCTGGACGGCCTGCTGGCACGCGGCGTTCTCGGCGGTTTCGATCCAAGCGCCGAGTATCCCGAACTGGGGAACTCGCTACTGGTCTGCGCCACCGAAACCAAGGAGGATGCCGACTTGCGGCAATACGCAGTGGCGCTGGCGGAGACGCTGGCCTAGCGTGCTCGTGCCATCCGGCTTCCGGCTGGCGTGGGGCATCGACCGGTCGGAGCCGATAGCCCGCTGGTTTTCGAATGGCCGGTCTTGTGTTCTAATTCCTTGTGGAACGAAGCGGGGGTGCTCCCTGAAGGGGGCTGAGAAATACCCTTGGAACCTGATCCGGGTAGTACCGGCGGAGGAAAGCTTCAGCGTCCGCGACGACGCCCCTGTTTCGTCCTGGCCCACCACCACCGAGGACGATTCATGAGCGTTATTTCGCCAGACCTGTTTCGCGCCACTGCCCAACTGAGCGCGGAGATCACTCGCCCCTATCCGCACTCCCGCAAGATCCATCTTCAGGGCTCGCGCCCGGACCTGCGGGTCTCGATCCGCGAAATCGCGCAGTACCCCACACCGACCGCAGACGGCGTCGAGGACAATCCGCCGATCCCGGTCTACGATACCTCCGGTCCCTACACCGACCCGCACGCACGCATCGACCTGCGCCAAGGGCTGCCGGTCTTGCGGGCGTCGTGGATCGAGGAACGCGGCGACACCGAAAAGCTCTCCGGCCCCTCATCCCGCTACGGCCAGATCCGCGCCGCCAACCCCGAAACCGTACAGCTACGCTTCGAGCACATTCGGCCACCGCGCCGCGCCAAAGCCGGGGCCTGCGTGACCCAGATGCACTACGCCCGGCGCGGCATCGTGACGCCGGAAATGGAATATGTCGCCCTGCGCGAGTCGCTGCGGTTGCAGGAGTTGCGCGCCGATCCGCGTTACGCTCGCTTGTTGCGCCAGCACCGGGGCGAGAGCTTCGGCGCGGTCATCCCGGCGGTCGTCACGCCCGAGTTCGTGCGCGCCGAGGTCGCGCGCGGGCGGGCGATCATTCCCGCCAACATCAATCATCCCGAACTGGAACCGATGATCATCGGTCGCAACTTCCGAGTGAAGATCAACGGTAATCTGGGCAATTCGGCGCTCGGTTCCTCGATCGCGGAAGAAGCCGAGAAAATGGTCTGGGCGATCCGTTGGGGCGCCGACACGGTCATGGATTTGTCCACCGGCAAGAACATCCACGAAACCCGCGAATGGCTCATTCGCAATGCACCGGTCCCGGTTGGCACGGTGCCGATCTACCAGGCGCTGGAGAAGGTGGACGGCAAAGCCGAGGCGCTGACCTGGGACTTGTTCCGCGACACCCTGATCGAGCAGGCCGAGCAGGGCGTGGATTATTTCACGATCCACGCCGGGGTGCTGTTGCGTCATGTACCGCTGACCGCCGATCGCGTGACCGGCATCGTCTCGCGCGGCGGCTCGATTCTGGCCAAATGGTGTCTGGCCCATCACCAGGAAAACTTTCTTTACACTCACTTCGACGAGATCTGCGAGATCATGCGGGCCTATGACGTCAGCTTTTCGCTCGGCGACGGGCTGCGACCCGGTTCGCTGGCCGACGCCAACGACGCCGCCCAGTTCGCCGAACTGGAGACGCTCGGCGAACTGACTCAGAAAGCCTGGGCGCAGGACGTGCAAGTGATGATCGAAGGCCCCGGCCATGTGCCGATGCAGCGCGTTCGGGAAAACATGGACAAGGAGTTGCGCGACTGTTTCGAAGCGCCGTTCTACACGCTCGGTCCGCTGACTACCGACATCGCCCCCGGCTACGATCACATCACCTCGGCGATCGGCGCGGCGCAAATCGGCTGGTACGGAACGGCCATGCTGTGCTACGTGACGCCGAAAGAACATCTGGGCCTGCCGGACAAGCACGACGTGCGCGAGGGCATCATCGCGTACCGGATCGCGGCGCACGCCGCCGATCTGGCCAAAGGTCATCCAGGCGCGCAACTCCGCGACAACGCGCTCAGCAAAGCACGTTTCGAATTTCGTTGGGAGGATCAATTCAATCTCGGTCTCGACCCGGAACGCGCCCGCGAGTACCACGATGCCACGCTGCCCAAGGAGTCGGCCAAGGTCGCTCACTTCTGCTCGATGTGCGGCCCGCGGTTTTGTTCGATGCAGATCACCCAGGAAGTGCGGGAGTACGCTTCGCGACAAGGGCTCGACGTGCGAGCCGCGCTCGACAAAGGCCTGGAGGAAAAGGCCAGCGAATTCGTGGGTGGCGGCGCGGCGTTGTATCATCGCGCATGAGTCGCTGGCGTTCCGGCCGGGTTCCGCGCACGCCTTGTTTGGGGCGCAGCGGTAATTGAGAAGCGGCGAATCCCCCGGCACCCCGCTCCCGAGCAGGGGACGCCGCGGGAGCGGGCGCTATGCGCCGCCGGAGCAATAGCGATAGACTGATGGCACGAAAAGGGGTGCATTCCAAACGCGGCAAACACCCAACGCTAATTTTCCGTCGAACTCCAGCGAGGATCGAACGCCATGGCAACTCTCACCTTCAAAGGCAATCCGATCAACACCAACGGTCATTTGCCCGCCGTCGGCGAAACGGCTCCCGACTTGCGGCTGGTCACCGCCGACTTGCGCGATGTCACCCTGGCCGATTTTGCCGGCAAGAAAAAACTGCTGAACATCGTACCCAGCTTGGATACATCGGTGTGCGCGCTATCCACCCGCAAGTTCAACGCGCACGCCAAGGCGCATCCCGATACCGTTGTGCTGGTGATTTCCGCCGATCTGCCCTTCGCGCAGAAACGGTTTTGCGGCAACGAGGGTTTGAGCAACGTGGTCACCCTGTCGATGATGCGCTCGCGCAAGTTTGCCAAGGACTACGGCGTGCTGCTGGAGGACGGACCGCTGGCCGGCCTGACCGCCCGCGCCGTCGTGGTTCTGGATGCGAACGACACGGTGCGCCACACCGAACTGGTGCCGGAAATCGCTCAGGAACCGGATTACAACGCAGCGCTGGCGGCGCTGAAATAACGTTTCCCGCCCAAACCGATGCCCCTGTCCATGCTGATCTTCGACCAGTCCCGTCCCGGCCGCCAGGCGGTCGTCCCCGCCACCGCGCCCGACCATGCCCTGTCCGACATTCCCGATGCCATGCGCCGCCGTCGCGCCGCGCCGCTGCCGGAGGTTTCGGAACTACAGGCGGTGCGTCATTACACCCGGTTGTCGCAAAAGAACTTCTCCATCGACACCCATTTCTATCCGCTGGGTTCCTGCACCATGAAGTACAACCCGCGGGTCTGCCACCGGCTGGCCTCGCTGCCCGGCTTTCTGGCCCGCCATCCGCTGGCGCCGGAGAACATCAGCCAGGGTTTTCTGGCCTGCCTGTACGAGTTGCAGGAGATGCTGCGGGAAGTCACGGGGATGCAGGCCGTCTCGCTGACGCCGATGGCCGGAGCACAGGGCGAGTTCGCCGGAATGGCGATGATTCGCGCTTACCATGTCGCCCGGGGTGATGTCGCCCGCCGCGAAGTCCTGGTGCCCGACGCCGCCCACGGCACCAATCCCGCCACTGCTGTCATGTGCGGCTTCACGGTTCGGGAGATTCCCACCGACGCCAACGGCGACGTGGATCTCGCTGCCCTGCGCCAGGCGGTCGGGCCGCAAACCGCCGGGCTGATGCTGACCAATCCCTCGACCCTGGGTGTGTTCGAGCGGAACATTACCGAGATCGCCGCCATCGTCCACGAGGCCGGCGGCCTGCTCTACTACGACGGCGCCAACCTCAACGCCATTCTCGGCAAAGCGCGGCCGGGGGACATGGGCTTCGACGTGATGCACCTGAACCTGCACAAGACCTTCGCCACTCCGCACGGCGGCGGTGGTCCTGGCGCGGGTCCGGTGGCGGCCAACGTCCGGCTGGAGCCGTTTCTGCCGATTCCCGTCGTCGGCAAGGATGATGGTGGACGCTACCGCTGGCTGAGCGAGGTCGACCGGCCCCAGAGCATCGGCCGCCTGTCGGCGTTCATGGGCAACGCCGGGGTTATCCTGCGCGCCTGTGTCTACGCCCGGATGTTGGGCCGCGCCGGCATGGGTCGGGTCGCGGAATACTCCACTCTCAACGCCAACTATCTGATGGCGGAACTGAGCAAGGCCGGCTTCGATCCGGCCTTCCCGCAACGGCGGGCCAGCCACGAATTCATCATTACCCTCAGGCGGCAGGCCAAAACGCTCGGCATCACCGCCATGGACTTCGCCAAGCGTCTGCTCGATCTCGGCTTCCACGCTCCCACCACCTATTTCCCGTTGCTGGTGCCGGAGTGCCTGCTGATCGAGCCGACCGAAACCGAATGCAAGGAGGAATTGGACGCCTTCGTCGCCGCCATGCGCCAGATCCAGCAGGAAGCGGAGGCCAGTCCCGAGCAGGTCAAGGGCGCTCCCCATCACCGGCCGGTGCGGCGGCTGGACGAGGTGCGCGCCGCCCGCGATATGGATCTGGCCTGGCGGCCGACCACATCCTGACGCGCGATGGCGTTCCAAAACCACAAAGGTTGGCGCCGGCTGGTCAACGCCACCGGCTATTCCTGGGCCGGATTGAAAGCGGCCTGGCGCAACGAGGAAGCGTTCCGGCAGGAAGGCCTGCTGTGCGCGGTGCTCGCCCCACTGGCGTTGTGGCTGGGCGACAATGCGGTGGAGCGGTCGCTGCTGATCGGCAGCCTGCTGCTGATCGTCATCGTCGAACTGCTCAACACCGGCATCGAGGCGGCCGTGGACCGCATCGGCCCGGAACGCCACGAACTGTCGGGCCGGGCCAAGGACATCGGCTCGGCGGCGGTGTTCGTGGCGCTGCTCAATGCCGCCGTGGTGTGGCTTCTGATCCTGCTGGCCTGATCTCCTTCTCCCCCTTTTCCATGCCATAACCTGCGGTTGCAACCCTGTTTTCGGCAGGGTTGTTCGCTAGCCTTTTGCTACTCCTCTGCTACTCTTTTTGATGAACTATCACAATAGCGGTACTGGAGGACACAGCACGTGCGAACCGGCATCGTCATCGATTCAGCCTGCGACCTGCCGCAGGACTACATTCAAAGCCACAACATCCACGTCATGCCGATCAGCCTGCACTTCGGCTTCGACATCTTCAAGGACATGCGCGACCCGGAAGCAACCCAGGCCTTTTACCGCAAATACCTATCGGAGAAGACGCTGGATGCCGAAACCGCGCCGTTCTCGATGGAGCAGATCAGGGAACTGTTTCTGGAGAAACTGGTGCTGAAGTATGATCGGGTTCTGGTCGTCACCATCGCCCAGACCCGCAGCCCAATCTTCGAAAACGCCACCGAGGCGTCCTTCGCCATCCTCAAACGCTACCGGGAAAAGCGGCGGCAAGCGGGCATGGCCGGATCGTTCTACATGGCGGTGCTGGACAGCAAAACCCTGTTCACCGGCGAGGGCGTGCTGGTCCACGAGGCGGTGCGCCTGCTGGAGGAGCAGAACATCCCGTTCGGCACGCTGCGCAACATCATCGAGCAACTGAGCCAGCAGGTCCACGGTTACCTCGTCCCCGACGACCTGTTCTACATCCGTCACCGCGCCAGCAAAAAGGGTGAGAAAACTGTCGGGTTGCTCGGCTACCACCTCGGCACCTTGCTCGACATCAAGCCGATCATCGGCTTTCACCGGGGCGAGAGTCAAGTGATCGACAAGGAGCGGGGCTTCGATCACGCGCTGATCAAGCTGTTCGAGATGGTCCGGCGGGCCATCGACCAGGGCCTGGCCACCCGGATTGTCAACGCCAGTTACGCCGGCGATCTCGAGGTCATCCGCCGCAAGCGCGCCTTCGTCGAATTCGAGCGCTACGCCAGGGAACGAGGGATCGAGGTGCTACTCTCGATCATGAGCACCACCGCCGGCATCAACGTCGGTCCGGGCGCGTTCGCGCTGGCCTACATTGCCGGTTCGGCGGTGTCGGCCACCGCCAGGAGCTTGGCTTGAATAAACTCGGAACGAATTTGAACAGTTGCCGATCAGTCAATCATAACCCAGCCGCTTCAACCAGCCGGCGGGCATCCGAACCGCCACGATCGCGGCGAACAGCAGGCAGGCCGTGACTCCATACCCCAGCAGCCACGGCAGGGAGTCCTGGAACACCATTTCCTCGCGTCCCGGCGCGCCGGCGGTTTCGCGCAACAGCGTCAGCAAGCCGGCATAGAGCAAGCCGAGCGTGCCATAGCCGAGATTGAACGCCAGCCCCTTGAAACTCAACACCGTCGCCCGCTGGGTGGAATCGGTAACCGCGTTGAGGTAGTGGCTGACCAGATAGCCGGTCAACAGCAGCGCGGCATGGATCGACGCGACGGGAACCAGTCCCAATCCAAGCGGCGGCACCAGCGCCGCGCCGGCCAGACCCAGCAGGGACAGCACGGTCAGCAGCGCGAAGTTGAACCGCGGCGACCGCCGGATTAATGCCGGCGCCAGCCGGGCGATGCCGACGCCGAGCAGGGCCAGGCCCGCGCCGATCAGGCCGAAGCTGGCGTCCGGAAAGCCGATCAGACGGAAGTAGGTGCTGTTCAGGGTCACGAACAGCCGGCAGAGGTGGTCGAACAGCATCCCTCCGGCGATGACCACGAGCGCGAACGGCGTCGTCAAAATCCAGCGGCCGGCATTCAGGGTCAGCCGCAATGCCGTCGTCATGGCCGGGATCAAACCGCCGGCATGCGCCGGCCGTGCGCCCGGCTCCGTCATCCCCAGCGCCGCCCACCATGCTCCGAGCGCGGTCGCCAGCGTCAGGTACAGCGGAAAGCGCATCGTGGTCCGCGGATCGAGCGTCGCATCCCAGCCCAGCCAACCCAGCACCGCCCGCAAGGTCGCGGCGTCGTAAACCAGCGCGCCCAGCGCCAGCGCCGCCACGAACGCCAGGGAATTCCAGCGCATCAGCACCGCCAGCACTCGGGGCCAATCCGCCGCCCGGCCACAGGCTTTCAGGCTATCGTAGGCCAATGCCTCGTCGGCGCCGCTGGCCAGCGCCTCGGCCAGGCCGCTGAGGACGCGATTGAGCAGGAACGCCGCGAACACCAGTCGTGTATCGCCCAGGGGGACGAAGCAAAGCAGCGCGATTTCGATCACCATGATCGCCCCGGCCGCCGCCACCAGTCGCCGCCGTCCGACAATATCGGCCAGCGCCCCGGACGGGACTTCGCAGCACACGATGGCTGCGGCCCAGACCGCGTTCAGCACCGCGAACTGACCGACGGTCAGGCCAAAGTCGAGAAACAGCACCGCAAACACGGGGTAGTAGAACCGCACTCCGAACAGCAGTCGAAACGCCAGGAAGCGGCGGATGTTGGGAATGGTGAAGGGAGAAGATGGAACGACGGGGGGGGTGTCGATGATACGGTGCTCCTCATGGTGTGCGGGTGCGGTGGCGACGCGGCCCGCGCCGCGAACGCCCGGTCGGGTTAACCGGGGTCCGGCTGCGAACGGGTCGACCGTGGTCGGACGCCAGATTATCCCCACGATAACATCATCCTCGCTGCCCTGTTGCGATGCCTCATTCAGCCAGGCTTTCAAATTGAGTTGGACCGCTGCCACGCCCTCATCGCGGATCATTTCCCACAAATCCCGCGCCACTTGCCGAAAACCGGCCTCGTCGCGGAAGGAATTGGCGTAGCCGTCGGTCGCGGTCAGCACTACTACCTCACCCGCTCTGAATTGATGGGTAGAGGCGCTTGAGCTTGATACGGG